>JBBDTC010000244.1:0-22393 GCA_040904625.1 Gammaproteobacteria bacterium | reverse complement strand
GGGTCACGAAAATGGCCACAGCAGCGCCGAACAATGAAAGATCAACAGGCCCTAGGGAAGCAGCGAGCTCACTGCGAGGCAAAGTCTCAAACGACCTCAGCGCCGCGCGCGGCCAATAACTCGCGCAGCAGCGAGCGATGACAGCGCGCTTCGTCTGCACAGTAACAACCCACGGAAAAGTTGGTCTGCCGGGAAAGCGCTGCGAGGGCGTCGAGCAGCTGCCGCGCAGCAGGTTCGCGCATGGCGGCGCGGTAGCGGCGTGCGAAGCGCTGCCAGTCGGCCGCCGTCGTTGCCGTACGCGCCTGCTTGACGTCGTCCGCGGAGGGGGCGAGCAGCGGCAGCCACACATCGTACCAATCGCCGCTGGCGTAATCTTCGCGTCTGACCCCGCGCGGCGGGCGCCGCACTGTACCGAAACGCAGTCCCTCCGCGGGCAAGCGCGGTGTGCCGAGGCGGACGATGTAAATGCTCATGCTGTCACCCGTAGGATCTCCCGCGCGATATTACTTCACGCCACCCGCCGTTGCCCCGCAGGGTATTGCTCTCCATCGATTCCGACGTGTTTCGATGGGTCCTGCGCTGGAACACGGCATTCCGGCTAGCCGGCTACTCTGCGACACTAGCCCGCATGGACCGAACGAACCCTCCTGCCGCCCGCTACGCGCTGAATCTGCTGCTCGACAGCGATGATCGTCTGCTGCTGCTGCGCCGAGCCGAGGATGCCGAACTCGGCCCCGGCTTGTGGGGGCTGCCGGCCGGCAAAATCGAAGCAGGCGAGACAGCGGCCGAGGCGGCTGCGCGCGAAATGGCCGAAGAGATCGGTGCCGGCCATGACGTCACGCTGCTGCGCTACGTCGGACCACTGCGCGACAGCTATTACGGTGGCCGCTACGAGATACACCTGTTCCTGCAGCGCTGGCACCGCGGCGATGTCGTCCTGAATCACGAACACAGTGCGTTCGCCTGGGTCTCCCGTGAGCACTTCCGCCACTACGCGGTCATGGACGGTATCGACGAAGACATCGCGATTCTCGGTTTCTGGCCGCGCCGCTATTTGAATGAGGCGCGTATTCCAGCCTCTGTGCAGCGGTGAAACCATGAGCGCGACTCTCCATTGTGAAACGCTGGGCGCCGGTCCGCCGGTGCTGGTTCTGCACGGCCTGTTCGGTGCAGGACGCAATTGGCTGAGCGTTGCCCGGCACCTCGCCGCAACCTACACGTTTCATCTGGTCGATTTACGCAACCACGGCCGTTCCCCGCATCTGCCGGCGATGAGTTACCGCGATATGGCCGGCGACGTGCGTGGACTGGTCGAGCGCCTCAGCTTGAACGACTTCACCCTGGTCGGACACAGCATGGGCGGCAAAGCCGCGATGACGCTCGCCTTGAACGACCCGCGCGGTGTGGAACGCCTGGTTTGCGTCGATATCGCGCCGGCTGCCTATCCCGATCGCTTTGCCGAGATGATCCGGGCCATGCGCGAACTCGATCTCAGGTTGGTCCGTCGCCGTGGCGACGCCGATGCCGCACTGGCGCCGGCCATCCGCGACAAGGTCGTGCGCCAGTTCATCCTGCAGAACCTGGTCTTCGAAGCGGGGCAGGCACGCTGGCGGGCCAATCTGACAGCGCTCGAAGACCAGATGCCGCTGATCCTGGGGCCGCTGCCGGTCGCGGCCGACGCCTGCTATCGCGGCCCGACCTGGTTCATCCGCGGCGAGCATTCCGATCGCATCACCCCGGCACACCACGCCCTCATCGCGCGTCACTTTCCGAACCATCGTATCGAGACGGTCATCGGCGGCGGTCACTGGCCACACGCCGAAGCCCCGGCCGCGTTCATGCAGTTGTTCGAACAGGCCCTGGCTCAGGGTCCGCCGTCCGGTGGAATTCGGTCGGTGGCCTAGGCACAATGCCGCCTCCCCGCAATGCCGAGACCGCGCCATGCCCAAACTCAACGTCAACAAGGTCGTCCTCGCCTATTCGGGCGGCCTCGATACTTCGGTCATCCTGCAGTGGCTGAAAGACGAGTACGACTGCGAAGTCGTCACCTTCACCGCCGATATCGGCCAGGGTGAAGAGCTCGAACCGGCGCGCGCCAAGGCCACCCGCATGGGGGTCAAGGAAATCTACATCGACGACCTCACCGAAGAGTTCGTCCGCGATTTCGTCTTCCCCATGTTCCGCGCCAACACCATCTACGAAGGCGAATATCTGCTCGGCACCTCCATCGCGCGACCACTGATCGCCAAACGCCTGGTCGAGATTGCTCGCCAGACCGGCGCCGACGCCATCGCTCACGGCGCAACCGGCAAGGGCAACGACCAGGTGCGTTTCGAACTCGGCGCCTACGCGCTCGAACCGGCCATCAAGGTCATCGCGCCGTGGCGGGAATGGGATCTCAATTCGCGCGAGAAACTGCTCACTTATGCCGAAACGCACGCCATCCCGATCGAATACAAGCAGGGCTCGGGTTCGCCCTATTCGATGGATGCCAACCTGCTGCACATCTCCTATGAAGGCGTGGTGCTCGAAGATCCCTGGGCGACGCCGGAAGAAACGATGTGGCGCTGGACGGTAGCCCCGGAGGCCGCGCCGGACAAGGCCACTGTGCTCGAGCTCGAGTACGCGCGCGGCGATATCGTCGCCATCGACGGCCGGCCGATGAGCCCGGCCGAGGTCCTGCGCCACCTCAATGCAGTGGGCGGTGCGAACGGAATCGGACGACTCGATATCGTCGAGAACCGCTATGTCGGCATGAAATCCCGCGGCTGCTACGAGACGCCCGGCGGCACCATCATGCTACGTGCCCACCGGGCCATCGAATCCCTGACCCTGGATCGCGAGGTCGCCCATCTCAAAGACGAACTCATGCCGCGCTACGCGTCGCTGATCTACAACGGTTACTGGTGGAGTCCGGAACGACGGCTGCTGCAGACCATGATCGATGCTTCTCAGGAACACGTGAACGGCAAGGTTCGCGTGCGCCTGTACAAGGGCAACGTCATCGTCGAGGGCCGCGCCTCGGCCCGGGACAGCCTGTTCAATCCGGCTCTTGCGACGTTCGAGGACGACGCCGGTGCTTATGACCAGGCTGATGCCGAGGGCTTTATCAAGCTCAATGCCCTGCGTCTGCGGGTCGCTGCGCAACGCGAGGGCTGACCGCACCGCACCGCACCGCACCGCGCCACGACTGCCGTGATTCGGTCGCGTGCGCGGCGTCACATCTTCGCGCGGGCGGCTTTCTCCGGCGTGAGCGGCTGTGACGTCAGTCACACTCGTGCCAGCCGCGTAACGATAGTTTGCGATCCGCCAGCACCCGCGAGCGCTAACCGCGCTCACTGCGCGGGCGCCAGTCCATCGACAGCACGCGGACGACAAGTACATGCCTAGCGATCACACCTTGCGGGACTATCCTCACTTCGCGCCTGCAACTTCGCGCAGTGCGCTCAGGCAACTCCAATCGGCCTTGCGCGACAATCGGCTGGAGCTATTCTTTCGGGCCTTGCGGGAAACCGCCACCGGCGGAAATACGGTCCTTACCGGCTGCGAGCTCTGCATCGGCCTCCGTGATGCCGACGGCACCCTGTCGTGCGGTGCCGAACTCGACACACTGATCGAACGCTATCAAATGGGCCTCGAAGTGAATCGCCGGGCCATCGAGATGGCCGCCGCAGCACTACGCGACGCGCGTTCGCCCCTGGCCGGCTTCGATCTGGCCTTGCTGCCGCTGCCACAGCAGGCGCTGGCGGACCGGACAATGCCGCAATGGCTCGATGAATTCCTGCGCGAGCATGCGCAGATCGCGCCGCGCCTCGGGTTTACTCTCGATGCCGCCGCGCTGGCTGGCGATCTCATCGCCGGTCGCTATGTCATCGGGCAGATCGGCCGGCGTGGCTGCCGTTTCATGCTCGACGATCTCGGCGTCAGCGGAGCGGGTCTCGAGCTGCTTCGTTTCCAACACGTCGAATACCTCGGACTTCGCGGCGACCTGGTGCATCAGGTCGCGCACGACTCGGCGGCCTTCGAGACCGTCCTTGGCCTGTGCCGGATAACGGCCGCATGCAACATCGCAACGGTCGCGCGCGAGGTCGATGACGCCGCGCTGGCGGCGACGCTGGGCAGGATGGGCGTGAACTATGTGCTCGGGGCAGCCACGCAAGCGCTGCGCAAGTGAGTTTGCGGGCGCCGCTGCCAGCGGTTCGCCCGCGCCAGACAATTCTCAGGCGGACTGCTGCTCCAAACCAGGCACGACCAGGTTGCGGACGTCCGGATAGAGTTCGTTGAGGGGCACGGAGCGCCCGTTGGTCTGCACGATTCGGCAGTGCACGCGTTTCAATCGCCGCGGTTCAGTCACGCCGCAGGAATGCGCAATGACACCGAGCTCGTGGTGCATGTTCTCGGCGTAACGCCGCACGCGTTCGGCCTTGTCGGTCGGGTCGAGTCCGCGCTGCAAGCGCCGATCGTGCGTGGTGACGCCGGTTGGACAGGTATTCTTATTGCACTGCAAAGCCTGGATGCAACCGAGTGCAAACATGAAACCACGCGCAGAGGTCACGAAATCCGCCCCCGCGCAGATCGCCCAGGCGGCTTCGGCCGGCGTGATCAGTTTGCCGCTGGCGATGATCTTGGTGCGATCGCGCAAGCCGTACTGCTTGAGCAAATCCACTACCAGGGGCAGGCTCTCGCGCAGCGTCAGGCCGACGTTATCGATCAGACTCATGGGGGCCGCGCCCGTGCCGCCGTCACCGCTGTCGATGGTGATGAAATCAGGCGCGCTCGACAGCCCGCGGGCATGAATCTCGACGAACAGTTTCTCCAGCCATCCCAACGACCCGATGACGGCCTTGAAACCGGTCGGCTTTCCCGTCACGTCGCGAATACGGTTGAGCATGTCGAGCAGATCGCGTTCGTTGTTGATATCCGGATGGCGATTGGGGCTGATCGACGCCGTACCCTCGATGATGCCGCGAATAGCGGCAATCTCCCCGTTGACTTTGGCCGCCGGCAGTATGCCCCCTTTACCGGGCTTGGCACCCTGGGAAAGTTTGAGTTCGAACATGCGCACGCTGTCGTGTGCGGCAACCGCACGCAAATGCTCGTCACAGAGCTGGCCTTGGGCGTCACGCACCCCGTACTTTGCCGTACCGATCTGGAACACGAGATCGGCGCCGCCTTCGAGATGATAGGGCGACAGCCCGCCTTCGCCCGTATTGACCCAGATCCCCGCCATGCGCGCGCCGTTGGACAATGCGAGTACCGCCGGACGCGAAATGGCGCCGTAGCTCATGCCCGAGACGTTGAAGATGGCACGCGTGCGGTAGGGCTTGGCGCAATCCGCACCGATGGTCACTTCACGCGGCTGCGCAGCGTCTTCGTCGAGTGTCGGATAGGCCGTATTGACGAAAATGACGGTGCCGACCGGGCGCAGATCCTTGGTCGACCCGAACGCAACGGTCGAATCGACGCCCTTGGCGGCGCGGTAGACCCATGCGCGTTCGGCGCGATTGAACGGCATCTCTTCACGATCCATGGCGAAGAAATACTGGCGGAAAAACTCGCCCAGACGTTCCATCACGTAGCGCAGGCGGCCGATAACCGGGTAGTTGCGGCGCACCGTATGCGTAGTCTGCGTAACATCGAGGACGTAGAGCACGGCGATGCCGATCAACCCCAGGCCGATAAGGATGATGAACACCGCCGCAGCGGCGTTGACGACGAGCATGAACGTCGACGTTTCCATGGGGTTCACTCCGGCACCTTCAGGAGATGCCCAAAGGGGCGAGCTTCCGCTCGCGATCTCCGCTATCCGAGCTTGGATGCGCTAGTGTATGCGGGAAGGCTACCGAGGATGATATCCCGCGCGAGAAAAGTTTCGAGTATACCGAGGCCATGGGCGATCACTGCCGCGGGATCCGGATGGGCAAGTTCCCGCGCAATCTCGGCGAGCAGTGCCTGGCCTGAACGAGCGTCCGGGTTGTCAATGACGAGCTGCAGCAGTCGCGCGGCCACCGCATTCAGCGCCATGAAGCCGACGCCGTCATCGCGACGCCGATAGACCGCGAGGTAGGTGGGTTCCTCAGGCGCAGTGTCGGGCTGGTAATCGGGCCCGATACGCTGGACCGGCCAGACGTAGGCCTGCGGACGCACGAGCGGATTGACTACGGGACAGCCCGCGGCGAGGTCGGGCACGGCATCGACCGCGACATCACCGATTTCACGCGTGTCGAACAGGACTTCGGCTTCCAGCCATTCGTAATGGGCAAGCTCGCGCATGAACGGGGGGTAGCCGGGCCGGTCGCCACGCTCGGCCAGATAGTGCAGGAATTCCTGCGGCATCTTCGGGAACAAGGGTGTATGCGCTCGGTGGCGGGCAAAATAATCACGGATCAAGGCGTGCCAGCGTTCGTCGTCGATGAGCTGGCGCAGGACCGGAAAGGCATTGGCCATGAAGCCTTCGACATTGCGATAGAGCAGGCCACGATATATCGCGACACGACGATCATCGACGTCGTCCGGCGCTGCCTGCCCGCACGGATCGCGTAGATGCGCGGCGAAGCGATACTGGAGATCCCTGAACGCCGGCGCGCCGCTCATCGCTCAACGCCGCGCTGCCGTGGAGGGCGTTGCCGCGTTCGCTGCCGCAGATGTCTGCAGCTTGCCGATGTGCTCGACTTCGCGCATGAGATCCGGCAACGGGGGAATATTGAAGTCACGTTCCAGCAGGGTCGGGAAAACGCCGAAATGACGATAGGCCTCGTCGAGCAATGCCCACACCGGATCGATGACATCGGCACCGTGCGTATCGACGAGCAAATCGGGCGCTTCGACGAAATGCCCGGCCACATGTCCATAAGCGATGCGCTCGCCGGGCAGGCCGTGCAGGAACTCGATGGGGTCATAGCGGTGGTTGATGCTGTTGACGTAGATATTGTTGACGTCGAGCAGCAGATCGCAGTCAGCCTGCTCGAGCACGGCGTTGATGAACGCCAGCTCGCTCATCTGCGCGCCGGGCGCGCAATAGTAGGACACGTTCTCGACCGCGATACGCCGCCCGAGGATCGTTTGCACGCGACGAATGCGCGCCGCGACGAAATCGACCGCTTCAGCGGTAAACGGGATGGGTAGCAGATCGTAGAGATGGCCGTCGTCGGCGCAGTAGCTCAGATGTTCGCTGTAGCAGCGAATGCGATGCTCGTCGAGGAACTGCCCGACGCGACGCACGAACGCTTCGTCGAGCGGGGCCGGTCCGCCCAGGTTGAGCGACAGGCCGTGACAGACGAAAGGATGACGTTCGGTGAAGGCGCGAAAGCGGCGACCCAGGGGGCCGCCGACATCGATCCAGTTCTCGGGCGCCACTTCGAAGAAATCGAGTGCGGCGGGCTCGTCCTCCAGCGGACGCAACAACGCCCGCCGGAGGCCTAGCCCCCTACCGTCGACGGCAGGGTGATGCAACATGCCTGGTCGCGCGCAGTGGAAGCGGCTTTATTCGCCGCCGCATTTGCCTTCGCCGGCCTTGTCGCCGCCGCATTTGCCTTCAGCGGCCTTGTCGCCACCACATTTACCTTCAGCGGCCTTGTCGCCACCACATTTACCTTCAGCGGCTTTTTCACCGCCTTTGCCTTCACCGGCCTTGTCGCCGCCGCATTTGCCTTCGCCGCATTTACCTTCGCCGTGGGCATCTGCAACCATGTAGCCGCTGGCATACTCGACGGTCGCGAAAGGATTCTCGGCCGCATTGGCCAGCGGCGAAGCCGCCAGGGTGACGGCGAACGTAGTGCCGAGCGCAGCGGCAACCGGTTTGAATTGGCTCTTCTTTTCCATTTCATCATCTCCTGTTCGATTGGCGTTGCCAGAGGAGCCCTGCAGTCGTGGCAGTCTTGCCCGAGGGCAGGCACGCGCTCCTGCAGAGCTGCTCTGGTCGATAAAATCCACCCAGTGGAGCGTTCCCCGAGATCGTCCCCTGCGCTCGGCCCGATCCTGGCCGCCGCTATTGGAATCCCCCGAAACACCCTCGGGTAGACCGCAGCGGGTAATCGCGGTTCCCGTGCGCCAATGCATTGTGAAACATCTTGGCGGGCCTGTCGCGGCCTCGTGCGCGGCGCTTCGCATTTTTGCGCACGGCGGCAACAGACGCTGTAACAAACTGTCCGAGTGCGCATCCAATCTGCGCTGGCGCCGCCGGCCCCGTGGTCATTCAGCAGCCGCGGCGCCGGTTTCATCGCGACGCGGCCGCATATGCGGAAACAGCAGCACATCGCGAATCGAAGCCGCGTCGGTCAACAGCATGACCAGACGATCGATCCCTATGCCTTCGCCGGCGGCCGGCGGCATACCGTGCTCGAGCGCACGGATGTAGTCTTCATCGAAATGCATCGCTTCGTGATCGCCACCCTCCTTGGCCGCAACCTGCGCTCGAAACCGCGCGGCCTGGTCCTCCGGATCGTTCAACTCAGAAAAGCCGTTGGCGATCTCACGGCCGGCGACGAAAAATTCGAAGCGATCGGTGATGAAAGGATTATCGTCGTTGCACCGTGCCAGAGGTGAGACTTCGGCCGGATACTGGGTAATGAAAGCCGGCCCCTCGAGTCGCGGCTCAACGGTCTTCTCGAAGATCTCGATCTGTATCTTGCCCAGCCCCCAGGCCGCATCGAGCGGGATGCCGAGTCGTGCGGCCACGTCGCGCGCGCGCTCGAGGTCGTCGATGTCCGCGCCGGTCAAATCGGGATTCATGGCGAGAATGGCTTCGCGTACGGTCATACGTGCGAACGGCGCACCGAAATCGTAGTCCTTGCCCTGATAGGTGATGTTGCTGGTGCCGAGGACTTCCTGTGTCAATTCGCGCAGCATGATCTCGGTGAGATTCATGAGGTCCTCGTAATCGGCGTAGGCCTCGTAGAATTCGAGCATCGTGAACTCGGGGTTGTGGCGCGTCGACAGTCCTTCGTTGCGGAAGTTGCGATTGATCTCGAACACACGCTCGAAGCCGCCGACGAGCAGGCGCTTGAGATAGAGCTCGGGCGCGATGCGCAGGTAGAGCTGCATGTCCAGCGTGTGATGATGGGTGACGAAAGGACGCGCAGTCGCACCGCCGGGGATGACCTGCATCATCGGTGTCTCGACCTCGAGAAAGCCGCGGTTGGCCAGGAAGTGACGGATGAAATCGACTATTGCCGAGCGTGTGCGAAAGACCTGGCGCACATCGTCGTTCATGATCAAATCGACATAGCGCTGCCGATAGCGGGCTTCGACATCGGTCAGACCATGCCATTTGTCGGGCAAGGGACGCAGAGACTTGGTGATGAGATGAATCTCGTCGACCAGCACCGAGAGTTCGCCTTTCTGAGTGCGGAAGACGACGCCTTCGGCGCCGACGATGTCGCCCAGGTCCCATTTCTTGAAGGCCTGATAGATGCCCTCCGGCAGGGCATCGCGGCGCACGAACAACTGGATCTGGCCGCTCATATCCTTGATATGCGCAAACGACGTCTTGCCCTGCACGCGTTGGCTCATCATGCGTCCGGCAACGGCGACCCGCACGGCGCTCCGTTCGAGTTCCTCGGCACTGGTCGCAGCAAAACGTTCCTGTAGTTCGCCGGCCAGCGCACTGCGCCGGAAATCGTTGCGATAGGCTTGCCCGGCGACGCGCAGTTCGTCGAGCTTGGCCCGCCGCTGGGCGATGAGTTGGGTCTCGGTACTGCTGCTGTCTGCTTCGCTCATGCGCTATATCACTCGCCTCAGAGGCCTTTCTTGAGACTGGCTTCAATGAACAGATCGATACCGCCGTCGAGTACCGCCTGGGTATTGCCGGTCTCGACGTCGGTACGCAAATCCTTGATCCGCGACTGGTCGAGAACATAGGAACGGATCTGTGATCCCCAACCGATATCCGCTTTGCTGTCTTCCAGCGCTTGCTGATCCTCGCGGCGCTTCTGCATCTCGCGTTCGTAGAGTTTGGCGCGCAGCAGTTTCATCGCCTGATCGCGGTTCTTGTGCTGCGACCGCTCGCTCTGGCACTGCACCACTACGCCGGTCGGCAGGTGGGTGAGGCGCACGGCAGAATCGGTCTTGTTGATGTGCTGGCCGCCGGCGCCGCTGGCGCGATAGGTGTCGACGCGCAAATCGCCCGCGTTGACCTCGATGTCGATATCGTCGTCAATCTCAGGCGCGACGAAGACCGAAGCGAACGACGTATGGCGGCGATTGCCGGAGTCGAACGGGGACTTGCGTACCAGGCGATGCACGCCGGTCTCGGTACGCAGCCAGCCGTAGGCATATTCGCCGCTGAACTTGACCGTGGCGCTTTTGATGCCGGCTACCTCACCCTCGGAGACTTCCAGGAGCTCGGTCTCGAAATCGTGGCGCTCGCCCCAACGTAGATACATGCGCAGCAGCATCTCCGCCCAGTCCTGCGCTTCGGTGCCGCCGGAACCGGCCTGGATGTCGACGAAGGCGTTGGCCGCATCCATCTCGCCGGCGAACATACGCCGGAATTCGAGATCTTCCAGCGCCCGGGCGATACGTTCGACGTCGCTGCACACGGCGCGGGCGGTGTCGTCGTCGCTCTCGTCGTCGGCCATTTCCAGCAAATCACCCGCATCGCGGACACGTTTGCCAAGCTCGTCGAGCATGTGCACCACGCGCTCGAGCTCGGCGCGCTCACGGCCCAGTGCCTGCGCGCGCTCGGGGTCATCCCAGACGTTCGGCAGCTGCAGTTCGCGCTCGACCTCTAGCAGGCGCTCCGACTTTTCATCGTAGTCAAAGATACCCCCTCAGCGCATCGATGCGCTTGCCCATCTCTTTGATCGATGTGTAGACGGCATTGAGTTCCATGATCGTGTGCGATGCTCGGTCAGCGGGGCGCGCATTGTAGCGGTTGGCGCGAGACGATGGAATTCGGCGGACGGATTAGGGCCCTTACGCCTCGATCGCGAAATCGACGACCAGCTGGACGCTCTCGAGGCCGCCGTAGTCGTTGACATCGAGTTTGTAGTAGGCGTGGATGCGGGCCGTTTTGCGGCACCATGATTCGGCAGCAGCGCCGAAGGCGATAGCGGCCACGGTTTCGCTGTCGCCGTCTGCGCGCAGCACCAGGCGCGCATGACGGCCGCCGACCACACGGCAATCCTCGACGAAGAACAAGCCATCGAAGCGCGGCTCGGGGAAGCCTTGTCCCCAGGGCGATACGGTGGCGAGTTCCCGGGCGAGTTCGAGGGTGAAATCGGCGTGGGTAAGGGTGCCGTCGCTGAGCAGCTGCTTGTTTTTCAGATCGATGTCCAGCCGGCCGTCGACCGCACTCGCGAAAGCCTCGGTAAAAGCCGTCAGGCAGCCGTCTGCCAAGGACAGGCCAGCGGCCATGGCGTGGCCGCCGAAGCGCGTGATGAGGCCCGGATGGGCAGCGGCGACGTCGTCCAGCGCGTCACGAATGTGCAGTCCCGGAATGGAGCGCGCAGAGCCCTTGAGGCTGCCGTCCTCGGCGCGCGCGAACGCGATCGCCGGGCGATGGAAACGATCCTTGACGCGCGCAGCGACGATACCGACCACACCCTGATGCCAGGCTTCGTGAAACAGGCAGAAGGCTGGCGGCAGATCGGCCATGTTGCCGCGCGGCAGGGCGGCTTCGATCAGGGCAAAGGCATGTTCGCGCATGTCGTTCTCGATCTCGCGGCGTTCGCGGTTGAGGCGATCGAGTTCGTCGGCGATGGCTGCAGCACGGGCAGGATCGTCGGACAGCAGGCATTCGATCCCCACAGCCATGTCGGACAACCGACCTGCGGCATTGAGGCGCGGGCCGAGGGCGAAGCCGAGATCGCTGGCCGCGAGGCGCGCCCGCTTGCGTCCGGCGACATCGATCAACGCCGCAACGCCCGGCTGACATTGGCCGGCGCGGATGCGGGCCAAACCCTGGGCGACGAGGCGGCGATTGTTGTGATCGAGCGGCACCACATCGGCGACGGTGCCGAGCGCGACCAGGTCGAGCAGCTCGGCCAGGCGCGGTTCGGGAATCCGTCGTGAGCTGAACCAGCCATGCCCGCGCAGACGTGCGCGCAGCGCCAGCATGACGTAGAAAATAACGCCGACGCCGGCGAGATGCTTGCTCGGGAAATCATCGCCGGGAAGATTCGGATTGACCATGGCATCGGCCGCGGGGATGACTGCACCCGGCAGATGGTGATCGGTGACGAGCACACGCATTCCGGCAGTCTGGGCCGCGGCGACACCCTCGACGCTGGAGACACCATTGTCGACGGTGATGATCAGGGCTGGCCGCCGGGTCGCGGCCAAGGCGACGATCTCGGGCGTCAGGCCATAGCCGTATTCGAAGCGGTTGGGAACCAGATAGGTGACGTCACCAGCGCCCATCGCGCGCAGCGCCCGCACCGCCAGTGCGGTCGAGGTCGCGCCATCGGCATCGAAGTCGCCAATGACGAGAATTCGCCCGTCGCTGCTCATTACCGATTCGATGAGCTCGGCGGCCTGGTCGAGGCCGCCGAGCCGCTGCGGTTCGAGCAGACCGGCAAGTGCGACGTCGAGATCGGCGGCACAGAGGATGCCGCGGCCAGCGAGCACGCGCCGGGTCACGGCGTGCCACTGCGCAGGCAGATCGGCCGCCACGGCAGCCGCGCTGCGGCGGACGATGCGCGGCACGACGCTCATTTGCCCGCGCCGTGCGCCGCACGGAGTCGGTCGAGCAAGATCTCTCCCTTACGCCATACTCGCCAGCGCGACCAGCGGTCGAGCACGTAGCGATGCTCGGCGCAGTGCACCGTGATGCCGGCCAGGCGGCCGCCCTGGAGCGCGGCGAGAGCTGGTTCGAGTACCGCTGGGACAAAACACTCGGGGAGCGCCTGGTCGGTATCGGGCGCACAGACCACGGCCAGGCGGTCGTGCGCCGCATTCAGCACCGCCGGCAACCGGGTGAGTGAGTCCTCTACGGGGATGCCGGCATGGGCCGCGCAAGCACGGGCCAGAAAATCCGTGCTCACCAACACGCTCAAAAACCCGTGCGACGGTTTCGGCAAGGGCCCTGCGCCCCACGGCCACAGGCTGTTGACGGGCGCCAGCCCGGCGGCCGCGCGGGCCGCATTCGGGGGGCAGTCGTGCAACACCATCTGGATCTCGGTCAATAGCCGTTCGAGACCGCTGTGTGCGCGACGCGCGGCGGCATCCGCCGACAACGGCACACCGCGCAGACGGTTGGGCGAGGCGCCGGGGACCTGCGGGCAATGGGGCAGCTCGACGTACCACCGCGTCGGCGCGGCACCACGCCGGAAGCGCAGGCCATCGTCGGCAAAAGCGGCGTTGAGGTGGGCGATCAGCGCATCGGCCTCACCCTCGTCGAGGCCGATGGTAGTCGCGTCGAACAACACCAGCCGCGCCGGATCGGCACGCAGATGGACCGGATCGGCACGCACCAGGGCGCTCGGGATGGCATCGACTGCCAGACCGAGGTCCGCCGCGGCACAGATAGCGGCCAGCGGCGGCGAACACGCCGACTCGCTGCCGCTCGCCATACCGCACACCCTGAGCAGGTCGTGTTCGTAGTCACCCGCCGGTGCAGTCTGCTCAGCGGCCCGCGCCAGAACGCCGGCGAGGCGGCGCGCCGCCGCGCCCGGCCAGGCTCCGACCAGCGCGCTCGGCAGTTCGGCAACGAGGATATCGAGATGGGCTCGGTCGGACACCGCCACGACGGGTTCAGAGGTTGTCGAGAATGGCGCGTCTGACGGCGTCACTCGTCGCCGGAATTTCGATCACGCCGCCCGCGCTCTGCGCGATCGCGGTGTCCGGATCCTTGAGGCCGTGTCCGGTCAGGGTGCAGGTGATGAGGCTGCCGGCCGGGATCTTGCCGGCGGCCACATCGCGCAGCGCACCGCCGATGGAGATGGCCGATGCCGGCTCGCAGAAAATCCCTTCGCGCGCAGCCAGCAGGCGCTGCGCGGCGAGAATGTCGGCATCGCTCAACGCATCGAACCAACCGCCCGATTCGCGGCTCGCCGCCCACGCCAGATCCCACGATTGCGGGCGGCCGATACGAATCGCCGTCGCCACGGTTTCCGGCGCTTCGACCATCTCGCCACGGATGAAAGGTGCAGCACCCGCTGCCTGGTAGCCGACCATCACGGGCCGGCTGTCGGTCACCGCCGGGAAGGGAAACCAGCAGCTGTCCTCGCACCAGGCGCAGGCCGCGCTGGCCGGAGTCACCGCCGCGTATTCGCAGAAGCCCGTCCAGTAGGCGCTGATGTTGCCGGCATTACCGACTGGGATACAGTGATAATCCGGTGCGCGGCCCAGGGCATCGACAATCTCGAAAGCGGCGGTCTTTTGTCCTTGCAGGCGATAGGGATTGATCGAATTGACGATGGTCACCGGCGCGACTTCCGCCATCTCCTTGACGATGCGCATGCCGTCGTCGAAGTTGCCTTCGATCTGGATCACGACTGCGCCCTCGATCATCGCCTGAGCGAGCTTGCCGAGAGCAATCTTGCCGTTGGGAATGAGCACGAAGCAGCGCAGCCCGGCACGCGCGGCGTAGGCCGCGGCCGACGCCGAGGTATTACCGGTGGACGCGCAGATGATCGCCTGCGCCCCCTCACTGACGGCCTGGGTCACGGCCATGGTCATGCCGCGATCCTTGAACGAGCCGGTCGGATTCAAACCCTCGAACTTGACGTAGATCTCGACATCGAGGCCGAGTTCCCGGGGGATGTTCTCGAGCTTGATCAGCGGTGTGTCGCCTTCACCGAGACTGACGATACGAGTACCGGCGGCCACCGGCAGCCGATCACGGTAGCGCTCGATGAGGCCGGTGTAGCGCGAACCACGGGTCATTCGAAGGTCTCCATGCGATAGCGCGTGATCCGCCCCTCGATGTCGGGCAGGGCTTCGAGACGCCGCATCGCTTCGTCCATGGCGGCTTCGCCCACGCGGTGGGTGAGAATGATGATCGGCACCGTGGCCGCGCCCACGGTGGGCTCCGGCTGGCGAATGGCGTCGATGCTGATCGATTGATCGGCCAGCACGCGCGTGATGTCAGCCAGCACGCCCGGCTGATCGACGGCGCGCAGGCGCAGGTAATAAGCGCATTCTATCGCGCTCACCGGGCATACCGCGGCATCGTCGAGCGCGTCAGGCTGAAAGGCGAGATGCGGCACGCGGTTGTCCGGATCGACCGTCAGCGCCCGCACCACGTCCACCAGATCGCCAACCACCGACGAGGCTGTCGGTTCGGCACCAGCGCCGGCGCCGGAAAGCAGCATCGGTCCGACGGCGTCGCCGCGGATGAGGACCGCATTCATGACCCCGTCGACATTGGCCAGCATGAGGCGCTGCGGCACCAGCGTGGGATGTACCCGCAGTTCGACGCCGCGCGGGCTGTTGACGGCAATGGCCAGGTGCTTGATGCGATAGCCGAGCGCCTCGGCATAACGAATGTCGTCGAGTTCGAGATGACGAATGCCCTCGACATGAATCTTGTCGAAGCGCAGCGGAATACCGAAGGCGATTGCGGCGAGGATAGTCAGCTTGTGGGCGGCATCGATCCCGTCGATATCGAAGGCCGGATCGGCCTCTGCATAACCCAGCGCCTGCGCCTCGGCGAGCACGTCGGAGAAATCCGCCGCACGCTCGCCCATCGCACTCAGGATGTAATTGCAGGTGCCGTTGATGATCCCGGCCAGCCATTGAATGGTATTGCCAGCCAGTGCTTCGCGCAGTGTCTTGATGACCGGAATGCCACCGGCGACCGCGGCCTCGAAAGCCACCGTGAGGCCGGCCTGACGGGCGCAGGCGAAAACTTCGTTGCCATGCAGCGCGATCAAGGCTTTGTTGGCAGTGACCACATGCTTGCCATTGGCCAGCGCACGCAGCACCAGTTCACGTGCGGGCTCGGTGCCGCCAATGAGCTCGACGACGATATCGATGTCAGGGTCGTCGACGACGCTGAAGGGGTCGGTCGTCAAGGCGATACCGGTGGTATCGACCGGCCGCGGGCGATTCAGGTCACGCGCGCTGGCGGCGACGACCTCGATGGTGCGCCCCGCGCGACGCGTGATTTCGCCGGCATTGCGACGCAGGACGTTGAGCGTCCCGCAGCCGACGGTGCCGAGGCCCAGGACGCCGATTCGCACCGGCGGTAAGGAAACTGTGTTCATTGTGCTGTGCATCTCAATCGACATTGCGCATCATCTCTTTGATGCCCCGAATGGCCTGGCGCGTGCGGTGGGCATTCTCGATCAGGGCGAAGCGCACGTAGGCATCACCGTACTCGCCGAAACCGATGCCGGGCGAAGCCGCCACTTTTGCTTCGGCCAGGAGCTTCTTGGAAAACTCGAGCGAACCCAGATGTTCCAGCTCAGGCGGGATCCGCGCCCATACGAACATCGTGCCGCGCGGCCGGTCGACTTTCCAACCCGCCGCTTCCATCCCCTCGCAGAGGACGTCACGGCGCATCTGGTACATGTCGCGTATTTCGCCAACACAGTCCTGAGGGCCTTCCAGCGCGGCGATGGCGGCGACCTGGATGGGGGTGAACATACCGTAGTCGAGATAGGACTTCAGCCGCGCGAGGGCTTGGACCAGATCGCGATTGCCGACCATGAAGCCGACCCGCCAGCCCGGCATGTTGTAGCTCTTGGACATCGAGAAGAACTCGACGGCGATGTCGCGCGCGCCTTCGACCTGCAGGATCGAAGGCGCTTTGTAGCCATCGAAGACCAGGTCGGCATAGGCCAGATCATGCACGACGTAAATGCCGGCCTCGCGGGCGATGGCGACGACCCGCTCGAAGAAATCGAGATCGACGCACTGGGCGGTCGGATTGCTCGGAAAGTTGAGCAGCAGCAGTTTCGGCCGCGGCCAGGAATTCCGAATGGCGTTGGTCAATTCGGCGAAAAAATCGATGTCATGGCCGATGGGTACGTGGCGGATGTCGGCCCCGGCGATGACGAAACCCCAGGGGTGGATCGGGTAGGCCGGGTTGGGAACCAGCACGGCGTCGCCGCGATCGACCGTGGCCATGGCGAGATGCGCGAGGCCCTCTTTCGATCCGATGGTGACGATGGCCTCGGTCTCGGAATCGAGTTCGACAGCGTAGCGCATACGATACCAGTTGCAGATCGCGCGGCGCAGGCGGGGGATCCCGCGCGACACCGAGTAGCGATGGGTATCACCGCGCTGGGCCGCCTCACAGAGCTTGTCGACGATATGTTGCGGGGTGGGCTGATCGGGATTGCCCATGCCGAAATCGATGATGTCCTCGCCGCGGTGGCGGGCGGCCATCTTCAGCTCGTGAACCTCGTTGAAGACGTAGGGCGGCAGGCGATCGATGCGGGAGAATCCGGTGCTCACGGGCGTGGTCTACCAGGTGGAATCGGGTTGTACAGGGCGCGGTGCGCACAGCGGGCTGGCGAGCCGACCACGCGCGGCGCATGAATACCTGCTCGGAAATGCACTCCCTGTGGCGCAAGCGGCTACCGTCTTGCTCGGCAACCGTGACCAGCTTTTCCGAACACACAACAGGATAATGCAATTCGCGTAGCCCGTCGGCCGCGAGAGGCGGCAAAGCTACCGACCGCGGCGAAAGGTGTCAAACGGCAATGGCACTCACTTGAGCGCGGAGAGGCCTCTCCTGCGGGGAGTCCTCTGGCGGAATGGCCCCCTTCGGTCCGCTTTATTTTCGCCAAAGGACCCTTAAGCGCGGAGAGGCCTCTCCTGCGGGAGGTCCTCGGGCGGAATGGCTCCCTTCGGTCCGCTTTATTTCCGCCCGAGGACCTCCCGCAGGAGAGGCCGGACGATCCCGAAACCCATTGTCGCCTAGAGTAAGTGACATTGGCGTCAAACGGATCCGCAGCGGCTCGCGCGGCGACAACGGGGAGCAATTTGCCCGTCGAATCCCCATAATGGCCGGATGAACGACGATATCCTGCATGTGGCGCGCGAGCGCCTCCTCACCCCGACCGGCGTCGGCCTGCCCGAACTCGAAAACGTGCTCGGCCTGCTCACCGGCGGCAACATCGATCTGGCCGACCTCTATCTCGAGGCCACCCACAGCGAGTCCTGGAGCCTCGAAGATGGGATCATCAAAGAAGGCGTGCACAGCATCCGCCAGGGCGCCGGCGTCCGCGCCGTCGCCGGCGAGCAGACCGGTTTCGCCTATTCCGATGACCTGACCATCCCGGCGCTGCAAGAAGCGGCACGAGCGGCCCGTGCCATTACCCGCCAGGGGCAGACGCGGGACGTACGCCTCGTGCCGCGAGGGTCGGCGACGCCGGCGCTCTATAGCGACCTGGATCCGCTCGCCCATACCCCTACCGCCGACAAACTGGCCGTTCTCCGCGGACTGGACCAACGCCTGCGCGCCGCCGATGCACGCGTCGAGGACGTCATGATCGGGCTCTCCGCACAACACTCGGCGATACTGGTCATCAACGACGACGGCCGCCTCGCGGCCGATGTCCGCCCCCTGGTGCGCCTCAACGTCACCGTCATCGCCGCTGCCGGAGAGCGCCGCGAAACGGCCTCCCACGGCGGCGGTGGACGGTATACCTATGACGAACTCTTTGCCGGGGACGGCGCTGAGCGCATCGCCGACGAGGCGCTGCGCCAGGCACTGGTCAGCCTGGAAGCGGGCGCCGCGCCGGCCGGCGACATGACCGTGGTGCTCGGTCACGGCTGGCCGGGGATTCTGCTGCACGAAGCCATCGGCCATGGTCTGGAAGGCGATTTCAACCGCAAGGGCACCTCGGCCTTTGCCGGACGCATGGGCGAGCGCGTCGCCGATGCCGCCTGCACAGTGGTCGATGACGGTACCCTGCCCGGCCGACGCGGCTCGCTCAACGTCGACGACGAGGGCACCCCCACCTCTGCCACGGTACTGATCGAGAACGGCCGCCTGAGCGGCTACATGCACGACCGCCACAACGCCGGCTTGATGAAGGCCACGCCGACCGGCAACGGGCGCCGCCAGTCCTATGCCCACCGGCCGATGCCGCGCATGACCAACACCTACATGCTGCCCGGGACCTGCCATCCCGAGGAGATCATTCGCAGCGTCAAACGCGGGCTCTACGCGGTGAGCTTCGGCGGCGGCCAGGTCGACATCACCAACGGCAAGTTCGTGTTCAGTGCGTCCGAGGCTTATCTCATCGAGGACGGGCGCGTCACCGCACCGGTGCGCGGTGCCACCCTCATCGGCAACGGCCCCGACGTGCTCACCCGGGTGTCCATGGTCGGCAATGACCTCGAACTCGACAGCGGCGTCGGCACCTGCGGCAAGGACGGACAGTCGGTGCCGGTCGGTGTAGGCCAGCCAACCCTGAAAATCGATCGCTTGACGGTGGGCGGCACACAGACGGGCTGAATCGCAGCCGCGGGTCAGAGGGTGTTTACAAAATAATCCCCTACTGCGGTGCCCCTCGCGTGCACCTGACGGCGTTGCGGGGCCCCCATCGACCGGTCACAGGGCTCGGGCCATGCTCCCATTCGATGTGCACCCCCGCGCCTTGCCAGCCACCCGCGAGAAACGCCTCGCGACGGCGATTGTTTTGTAAACACCCTCTCAGAAGCGCTCGAGATCCGGATGCGGCAGCTGCCCGCGATGGACATGCATGGCGCCAAACTCGGCACAGCGCTGCAAGGTCGGCACCGCTTTACCCGGGTTGAGCAGCCCCAGCGGATCGAAAGCCTGCTTCAAGGCGTGCATCTGCGTCAGCGCTGCCGGCTCGAACTGCAGGCACATCTCGTTCAGTTTTTCGACGCCGACACCGTGCTCCCCGGTCACCGTACCGCCAACTTCGACACACAAGCGCAGAATGTCGCTGCCGAGCCGTTCGGCCCGTTCGAGTTGGTCGTCGTCGTTGGCGTCATAAGCGATCAGCGGGTGCAGGTTGCCGTCACCGGCATGAAATACATTGGCGACCGGCAGACCATGGGCGCGTGAGAGTTCGCCGATACGCTCCAAGACCTGCGCCAGGTGGCGCCGCGGAATGGTGCCATCCATGCAGTAATAATCCGGCGCGATACGTCCGATGGCGGGAAAGGCCGCCTTGCGGCCAGCCCACAGGCGCAGGCGTTCGGCTTCGTCCTGCGACACCTTGATCCGATCGGCGCCGCTCGCCGACATGATCGCTTCGACGGCTTCGACCTGGGCCGCAACCTCAGCCGTATTGCCATCGACTTCACACAGCAGTATGGCCGCGCAGTCGAGCGGGTAGCCCGCGCCGCAATAGGCCTCCGCGACCTCGATGGCGAGCTTGTCCATCATTTCCAGGCCGGCCGGCACGATGCCCGCGGCGATGATATCGGCAACCGCTGCGCCGGCCGCACCGATATTTTCGAATGCGGCCAGGACCACACGCGCCAGTTCGGGTCTGGGCAACAGTTTGACCGTGACCGACATGATGACCCCGAGGAGGCCTTCCGAACCGTGCATGGCGGCGAGTAAATCGAGTCCGGGGCTATCCGCCGCACGACTGCCGATGCGCAGCCATTCACCCTCGACGGTGAGCACCTCGAGTTCGATGACATTGTGCACGGTGAGACCGTACTTCAGGCAATGCACGCCGCCTGAATTCTCGGCTACGTTGCCGCCGATGGTGCAGGCGATCTGCGAGGACGGATCGGGCGCGTAGTAGAGGCCGTGCGCGGCGACCGCTTCGCTGATCGCCAGATTTCGCACGCCGGGTTCGGCTGTTGCCGTCAGGTTGTCGAGATCGATGTCCAGGATACGATTGAAAAACGCCAAGCTCATCAAGCAACCGTCGACCAGCGGCAGCGCGCCGCCGGACAGGCCCGTTCCCGCACCCCGCGTGACCAGCGGGACGCGTTCCTCGGCGCAAATGCGCACAATCCGTTCGACCTCGTCGCGCGTTCGCGGCAATACCACGACGCGCGGGATCTGATGGTAGGCGGACAAGCCGTCGCATTCATACGGCCGTTTGGCCTCGCGCGACACGAGCAGCGCATCGGGAGACAGGAATTCCGCCAGTCTGGCCTCGATACCCATCGGCCCCTTACTCGAAGACGTAGTCCGACGGGATGACCACCACGCCGGCCGGCGTGACGGTGAAACGGCGCGCATCTTCGACCGGGTCGAAACCGATCTGTTCGCCCGGGGGGATCTGCACGGAGCGGTCGCAGATCGAGCGGCGCAACTGCGTCCCTTCGCCGACCCGCACGTCGGAGAACAGGATCGCGTCCTCCACCGTGGCTCCGTCGTCGATGTAGACGCGATTGCCGAGCACACTGTGATTGACGCCACCGCCGGCAACGACCGTGCCTCCGGAAACTATCGAGTTGACACAGATGCCTTCATTGCACGAACGGCCGGGCACGGTACGCGCCGGTGGCCGCTGCGCCTGGTAGGTGCGGATCTGCCAATTCGGCTGATAGAGGTCCAGTGGCGGTTCGAGCTCGAGCAGGTCCATGTTGGCATTGTAATAGGCATCGAGTGAATCCAGCCGCCGCCAATAGCGATCCTGGGAGACGCGGCCCGAGGTGCCGCCGAAATGATAGCCGACGACCCGTTTGAACAGGGGCAGATTGCGCCCAATCAATGCCGTCAAGGACAGCGGGCTGGGGCGCTGACCATCGAGGGTATGCAGGAGATCGATCAACGCCGCCCGCTTGAACACGCTCACCCGCATCGGCCACAGCAGACTCGGTGGGTCGTCCGCCGAGACCTGCCGGTGGTCTTCGCGCACGGCAGTGACGTCGTCGCCGTCGAGTTCCAGCGCCGCCGGGAAGCTGGCACCGTGTGCGTTATGCGCCGACACGCCGGCAATCGTGACATCGGCCCCCTGACGTGCATGCCAGGCGAGTACCGCCGCGTAATCCATGCGGTAGATCTGCTCACCCGAGATCAGGATGACGTTGTCATCGCGCACCCCCTCGAGCAGATAGAGGTTCTTGTACAAAGCGTCTGCGGTACCGGCATAGGTCGATACCGAATCGCCGATAGGGGGGGTTACGGGGGTGATGAATTCGCCCAGATCGGTGTTGTAGATAGACCAGCCGTCGCGAATGTGATTCTGCAGCGAAAGCGCATTGTACTGGGTCAGGACCATGATCCGGCGCAGGCCCGAGTGCAGGCAGTTCGTCAGGGTGAAATCGATGATGCGGTAGGTCCCGCCAAAAGGCATGGCGGCAGTCGCCCGTCGCTCGGTCAGCGGTTCGAGCGATTTGCCGTCGCCGATGGCCATCACCAGGGCGAGGGTGTCATTGAGGTCGGAGATCAGCATGGCAGCATCTCGGTGGTTTACGGCCGTGGCCGGATTACCGGTTCGTGATCGGGGCGGGGCAGGCGCGCGCATTATACGCACTGCACTGCTTGAGAGAAGGCGCACCCTAAGGGCCCGTCCCGACTGCACCACAATGATGCCGCCGCCGGCTGGTTCGATAT
>JBBDTC010000243.1:0-3749 GCA_040904625.1 Gammaproteobacteria bacterium | reverse complement strand
TGAACAGCTCTGCTGGCCCGCAGGGCGGAGGGCAGGATGCCCGGAGTCAATGAGCACCGCAGGAGACCGCGCAACGCAGCCAGCGGGCGGCGCAGCCACTTTTGCAGAGCTTCCTGGAGTCCTGCGGCGTCTTCAGTAGACGATAACGCCTCTTGCGTTCTTGCCGCTCTCGAGATCGGCGAAGGCCTCGGGCGCTTCGTCGATGGTATAGGTCCGCGTCACCAGGCGGTCGAGATCGAGCTTCTTCTGCCGATAGAGCTCGAGATACATCGGGAAATCGACCTTGAAGTTGGCACTGCCATACATGCATCCCTTGATGGTCTTGGCGGTGAACGGCAGGATCATGGCGTTGAACGAGAAACGATCGTCGAGACGCCCTACGCCCACCAGTACGCACATGCCATTCATGCGCGTGGCCTTGAAACAGGTTTCGATGAGCTTACCGTTGCCGACGACTTCAAAAGCGTAGTCGACACCAATGCCGCCGGTCATGTCGAGAATTTCCTTGACCGCATCGCCGCCGGGCGAGACCGTATCGGTAGCCCCGAAGGCACGCCCCAACTCCATCTTCTCGGCCGACAAGTCGACTGCGATGATACGTGCCGCACCGGCGATGCGCGCACCCTGGATGACATTCAAACCGACCCCACCACAGCCGAATACGGCAACCGTCGAGCCTGGCTCGACCTGAGCCGTCTTGATCGCCGCGCCGACCCCTGTAGTCACCCCGCAGCCGACCAATGCCGCGGCCTTGAAGTCGTGCGATTTGTCCACGCTCACCGCGCAGGCCGACGGCACCACGCAGTACTCCGCCATGTTGCCGAGGAAGGACATCACGGCAATCTCCTCGCCGTTCATGCGCACCCGGCTGGTACCGTCGAGCAGGCCGCCGTGCGGCTTGTTCATACGGCACATATAAGGCTCATGACGCAGGCAGCTGTAACATTCACCGCAATTGGGAATAAAGGAGAGCACGACATGGTCGCCCGGCTTGACGTTGGTCACGCCTTCGCCGACCTGTTCGACGATTCCCGCTCCTTCGTGGCCGATGACCGACGGCAGCTTCCAACGTATGGTGCCGTTGATGATGGACAGATCCGAATGGCAGACCCCGGTCGCCTGCATCTTGACCAGGACCTCTCCGATCTTGGGAGGGTCGAGGTCGACATTGACGACTGAATATTCATTGACTGCCTGCACGACTACCGCTTTCATCGGGGGCTCCCTCGGGATTGTTCACGGATGGAAGAAAAAACCGGACGAAGGGTAGCACTTTTCTGCGCGCCGATGGGTTTACCCGGGCCGGCTTCCGCCCCCGGGCCGGCCGCCCGTGCGCTAACCTGGAAGTCTTCGAGCCACGCATCGGCCCACCAGTTCGCGTTCGCCTCCGTGTTGCGTTCGGCGAGCTGCGCAGAATCGCTCAGGAAATGAAAACATTCGTGGGCCAGCGTGTGCAGAGCGCATTCCTCGAGGTCGGCGAAGCGGAATTCGTGCTCGCCCGATACCCAGCCGCGGCGACTGTCGGGCTTCGGTATGCGCGCCCAATGCGTGTAGGTAAAGGGCGGCGGCTGCTCGACGTTCACACTGGCCCGGATACGGTAGCCATGCACGAATGCCGGCGCAGACGCTGGCGTCCGGAAGGGGAAATGGCAGGCGCCGTGGAGGAGGGCCTTGCGGCTCAGCGGCAACAGTTTGATCCAGTCCAGACGGGTCGTGTCGTAAGCGGCGAGACGCGCGGCGATGTAGGCCAGGACATGCGGCATGCCGACCTTGTCGATAATACGGTAATTCGTCACGCTTTTGCTGCTCACCCGAGTAGCTTAATCATCGCTGACCGGCACTTCCAGATAGGGTTGGAGCAACCGTCGGCGGTGCCTGATCATGCGACGGGTGCTCGCGCAATGCGACCGCTTGGCATCGTTCTCGAGCGCAGCGTAGAATCGTGAAGACTGGTCATCACGACCGGCAGCGGGAGCACGGTGATGGCGATCCCGAAGGGAGGGGTGGCGCTTGGAGCCCACAGATATCGGTAATCCCGATTATTTCCACAAGGTCGTCGACTGCCAATGGGCCTGCCCGGCCCACACGCCGGTACCGGAATACATCCGTATGATCGCCGAGGGGCGCTATGCCGATGCCTATATGGTCAATTGGCAGTCGAACGTGTTCCCCGGCATTCTCGGCCGGACCTGCGACCGCCCCTGTGAACCGGCCTGCCGCCGTGGGCGAGTGGAAGAAGAACCGGTTGCGATCTGCCGGCTGAAACGCGTCGCGGCGGATTACAAAGGCAACGTCACCAAGCGCATGCCGCGCAAAGCACGCAATCGCAATGGTAAACGCGTCGCCTGTATCGGCGCCGGTCCGGCCTCGCTGACCGTCGCGCGAGACCTCGCGCCGCTCGGCTACGACGTGGTGGTGTTCGACGGCGAGGATCGCGCCGGGGGCATGATCCGCAGCCAGATACCGAAGTTTCGCCTGCCCGAGGAAGTCATCGACGAAGAAGTCGGCTATGTCCTCCGCCTCGGTGTCGAGTTCCGCGGCGGCGTCTGGGTCGATTCCCTGCAGGCGGTGCTCGATCAGGGTTTCGACGCCGTGTTCGTCGGCACGGGCGCGCCCCGCGGCCGCGATCTGGACGTCCCCGGCCGCCAGGAGGCTGGCGCCAACATTCACATCGGCATCGACTGGCTGTCTTCCGTGGCGTTCGGGCACGTGACGGAGATCGGCCGTCGCGTGATCGTGCTGGGCGGCGGCAATACGGCGATGGATTGCTGCCGCAGTTCGAAGCGTCTCGGCGGCGAGGAAGTCTCGGTAATCGTGCGCTCGGGCTTCGAGGAGATGAAGGCCTCTCCATGGGAGAAGGAGGATGCCATGCACGAAGGCATCCCCATCCTCAATTTCCTGGTGCCGAAAACCTTCGAGCACGATGCTGGGCGCCTGACCGGCATGACCTTCGAAGCAGTACGGGCCGAGTATGACGACCGCGGACGCCGGCGACTGGTCCCGACTGGCGAGCCGGATCGGCTGGTCGAGTGCGACGACGTCCTGGTCGCGATTGGTCAGGAGAACGCCTTCCCCTGGATCGAACGCGATATCGGACTCGAATTCGACGAGTGGGGACTGCCTGTGCTCGATCGAACCACGTTCCAATCGACCATCCCCAGAGTCTTTTTCGGGGGGGATGCGGCCTTCGGCCCCGAGAACATCATTTGGGCTGTCGCTCACGGCCACGACGCCGCGATCTCGATCGATCGTTATCTCAACGGGGAGGATGTGAGTATCCGCCCGCCGCCACGCGTAACCGCCACTTCCCAGAAAATGGGCATACACGAGTGGAGCTACGACAACGATATCTCCGATGATCGCCGCTTCAAGGTGCCATTGCGCGATCTGAAGCAAGCCTTGTCGAATATCAAGGTCGAGGTCGAGCTTGGTTTCGACAAGACCTTGGCACTCGCCGAAGCGGAACGCTGCCTGAACTGCGATATCCAGACTGTCTTCACCGACCGCTTATGCATCGAATGCGACGCCTGTGTGGACATCTGCCCGACAGACTGCATCAATTTCACGGCAAACGGGGAAGAACCGGACTTGCGCACCCGCCTGCGCGCACCGGCCCTGGACGATACCCAGGATCTCTACGTGTCAGGCCCGCTCAAGACGGAACGCGTGATGGTCAAGGACGAAAACGTCTGTCTGCATTGCGGCTTGTGCGCCGAGCGCTGCCCCACCGGAGCGTGGGACATGCAGAA
>JBBDTC010000242.1:0-22571 GCA_040904625.1 Gammaproteobacteria bacterium | reverse complement strand
TTTTGCGGCATTTCGACGACCTCGCGACGGACGGGTGTGAGAAATGCGGGCTAGCAGCCGATCGCTGGCAGCGCGCTCGTGGTGACGAATTTCCCGGGTCGGATACTATCGATGGCCTTCACTGGCAGGCAGGGAGTCATTCATGATGCAGGTCCGATTCGTCGCTATCGCGCTGTTGCTTTGCGGCATTCCGTTCGCTGTGCAGGCTGAATCCGAAGCGCTCGAGCGGCTCGCGCGCTATATCGAGGTCGATACCACCAATCCCCCCGGTAACGAGACCCGTGGGGTGGCCTTCCTCGGCGAAATTCTCGCCGCCGCCGGCATCGCCTACGAGACGGCAGAGCCGGAGGCCGGGCGCGGCAGTCTCTGGGCGCGCCTCGAGGGCGGCGACCAACCGGCGCTGATCCTGCTGCATCACATCGATGTCGTACAGGCCTCGCCCGACGCCTGGGATACCGACCCGCTGCAGGCCGTCATCAAGGATGGCGAGTTGTTCGGGCGCGGCGCCATCGACACCAAGTCTCTCGGCATCATGCATCTCGAGGCGTTTCTCGCCTTGCATCGCAGCGGGCGCGCGTTGAATCGCGACGTGATCTTCCTCGCCACCGCGGATGAAGAAGCGGGTGGGCAACTCGGCGCGGGCTGGCTGGTCGAGCAGCGGCCGGAGATTTTCGAAGGTGCGGGCTATCTGCTGAACGAGGCCGGGCTCGGCATCACCTCGTCGGGCAAGACGCGTTTTCAGATCGAAGTCGCGCAGAAGCGTCCCTACTGGCTGCGTCTGGTCGCCTCCGGCCAGCCCGGCCACGGTTCCAGCCCGCGCGCGACACCCGCGCCGGCCCGTCTGGTCGCGGCACTGCATCGCATCCAGCAGGCGCCGTTCGAGCCGCGGGTCACGGCGCCGGTGCGAGCGATGTTCAAGGGCATCGCGCCGTATGAGGATCCGGCGTGGCAGGCCGCACTGGCCGACATCGATGCGGCCCTCGATGAAGCCGGTTTTCTCGAGCGCCTGCAGGAAGATAAGCCGCACCTGCATGCTTTGCTCCGCAACACTTGCGCGATCACCATGCTTTCAGGCAGCGGCAAGATCAACGTCATCCCACCGACCGCGAGCGCGGAGATCGACTGCCGGATTCTGCCGGAGCAGGACGCCGGGGAATTTCTCGCCGCGATCACCGAACGTATCGATGACGAACAGATTCGCATCGAATCGATCATGAACTTCGAACCCTCGGCCTCGAGCGCGGATACGGCACTGTTCCGGCTGCTCGAAACGGTGATCGGCAAGCACTATCCCGAGGCCGGTGTGATCGCGTCCGTGCAG
Source organism: Gammaproteobacteria bacterium (assembly GCA_040904625.1). Lineage (GTDB taxonomy): Bacteria > Pseudomonadota > Gammaproteobacteria > JACKNG01. The sequence goes on along the minus strand of JBBDTC010000242.1, from coordinate 21,250 downwards.
GCGGGGTTCACCGACAGCCACTTCTTTCGCGAGCGCGGCATCGTCAGCTACGGGTTCGGGCCGTTCGTGATCCCGTCCGCTGCGATCAGCAGCGTGCACGGGAACAATGAACGTATCGGCATCGCGAGTTTCGAGCGCGGCGTCGAGATGATGACCGAGGTCGTGGCGGCGTTCGCGACGGACTGAAGCGGCGGATGCGGAACGAGCGGATCCCGGCCGGCCCCGCGAGCGGCATCGCTCAAGCCGAGCCACGGGGCGCGATCAGGGCCTCGGCGCTGGCTTCGAGGGTGCGCTGGTAGTCTTCGATGCTGGCGCCAAAGGCGACGATGATGACCTGATCGGCACCGCTGTCTTCGAAGCGCGTCACTTCGTCGGCGGTCACCAAACCGCCCAACTGGGGTGAGACGGCGTAGCTCAGTTTGGCGGGATCGCGGCCGGCCGCTTCGGCATAGCCTTTGATGGCCGCAATCTTGGCCCGTGCCGTGTCGGGGGTGACATTGACGCCCCACCAGCCGTTACCGATCTCACCGACACGGCGCAGGGCCGCTTCGCTCTCTCCGCCGAATATGAGCGGTGGATGGGGCTGCTGAATCGGCTTGGGGTAGGAGCGCACGGGTGCGAAGGTACAGAACTCGCCGTCGTGGCTGCTTTGCGCATCGCACCACAGCGCCTGCATGGCGGTGACGTAATCCCGGGTACGCTGGGCGCGCCGCGCCCAGGGGATCTGCAGGGCCTCGAACTCCTCTCTCAGCCAGCCCAGCCCGATGCCGAAATCGAAGCGCCCTTTGGAGACCTTATCGAGGCTTGCGACCACTTTGGCGGTGACCAGCGGCTGGCGTTCGGGCAGGAGGCATACCCCGGTGCCGAGGCGGATGGTCGTGGTCACGGCGGCGGCGTAAGTAAGCGCGATGAAGGGGTCGAGCAGGTCGATGGCCATGGTCTCGAAGGGCATCACCCCATCGGCCGAGTAGGGATAGGAGGATGCGTAGCGATCGAGCAGCACGATGTGCTCGGGCGCCCACAGCGAATGAAAGCCGCAGGCCTCGCAGGTGCTCGCGATCGCCGCGATCGTGTCCGGCTCGCCGGCGCAGCCGGTGCCGATGAAGCCAAAGCCGATTTTCATCGATGCTGTCCTCCCCAGGTCAGTGCGCCGCGCCCCCGCGGTCGAATGAGAATGATTGTCGCACGGGCGCCAGCCGGCGCGTGGACGCCATATACCTGCTCGTCACTGTACTTCAGGCAGTTGCGGCGGGTCGCAAGCGGGTCCCGCGCATCATTTCGGGACGGGCACCGAGGGCGATTTCGTGGCGCCTCCAATATGGGACAGGCATGAAAAGGGAGACATTTCGCAGGACCGATTTCGCGCCTCCAACAGGACCGATTTCGAGGGAGGCATTTCGAGGCATTTCGGGACAGGCGAGGCATTTCGGGACAGGCGAGGCATTTCGGGACAGGCACGAAACAGGCGATTTAGAGGGCGCCTCCAATATGAGACAGGCATGAAACGAGCCGTGAAAAGAGCCGCGCAGGGGCGCGATTTCGGGACAGGCATGAAGGACGCCTGGCATGAAGCACGTCTGTGCGTTTGTGGTAATCGGGTCCTTGAATTCCAGCGCGCGAATCGGCACGGTGTATGGCGGAGCGGGGCAGTGGCCCGCGCGGGGAGTAGCCGCCATGAAGCTCTTGAAAATAATCGGGATCCTGGCCGTCGCCTATGTCGGTCTCGTGGTCGCGTTCGAAACCTGGCTCGGCTTCGCACAGCCGACTTCCGGCGATACCCTGGTCATCACCACCGTCGACGACGACGGCGCCGCCCACGACCGGGTGATCTCGGCGTTGGACAGTGATGGTCAGCTCTATGTGTCCGCCAATCATTGGCCGCGCGCCTGGTTCAAACACATCCTCCAGCGCCCGCACGTACAGGTGGCGCGCGATGGCGACGTCGGGACCTTCCTTGCCGTGCCGATCGACGGTGCGGAGCGGGCACGCGTCGCCGCCGATCACCCCCACAGCCTCGTCTTCCGTATCCTCACCGGGTTTCCACCGCGGCGCTTCGTGCGCCTGGATCCGGTCGAGCCTGACATGGGCTGACGGCCAGGCCCGGGACCTCGAGCGAGCACGAATTTCGCGGCAGCAAGCCCCGGCCGTAGCCTGACCCCAGCCACACGAAGAGGACGCGCCTGCCCCATGAACGTTGCCGCGCCGACCGAAGCATTCCCCGAAATCACCGTGCATGGTCCGCCCGCTGCGCGCGGGTGCGCGCATGGCGAAGCACTGCGCGGGGCCATCCACGAAACCTATGACTTCTACATGGAGCGCCTCTTCGCTGGCGGTCCGCTCGGCCGCGCCGAGATCGCTGCGCGCGCGGAGCGGGTCGCCGAGATCGTGCGAGCCATGGCGCCCGCTCTCGCCGAGGAAATCGAAGGAATCGCGGCCGGCGCCGGTCTGCCCGCCTGGCAGGTCTACGTGCTCAATGGGCGGACGGAGATTCTCAACGCGCGGGTCGGGGAGTGCAGTGCTCTCTACTTCTCGCACAGCCGCCTGCTGGCCCAGACCTGGGATTGGGTCGAGCCGCTGGAGGCCTTGTGCGCGGTCATCACGCATGAGCGCGACGATGGGCATCGCTATGTGAGTCTGATCGAGCCCGGCATGCTGGCCAAGATCGGCATGAACAGCGCCGGCGTCGGCGTGTGTCTCAACATCCTCTTCGCGCCGCACGACCTGACCGGTCTGCCGGTGCATGTGCTGATTGCGGCCGTGCTGAACGCGCCCGATTTCACTGCGGCGCGCAAATTGATGGCGCAGTCCGGGCTTGGCAAGGCCAGTCATCTGCTGATGGCGGACGACCGCGGCACGGGCGTGTCGATGGAGTTCATGGGCGATGAGTGTCACGCCCTCGAAGCCGAGGAGGGCGTACTGCTGCACACCAACCATTGCCTCACCCACGGCGCCGCCGGCCGGCGCCAGGACCTCGGCCGTTCCTGCGCGCGCTACGATCGGCTGGCGGCGATGGTCGCCGCCACAACGGGCCGGGATATGGCGACAGCCCGGGCCATCCTGAGTACGCAGGACGACAGCGAAGGCACGCTGCTGCAGCCGTATCACGCGCAGGCCGTGCTCGGTAATGAACGGGTCGGGACCTGCGCGACGGTGTTGATGGAACTTGCGGAGCGGCGCTTCCACGTACGCCGCGGACCGTACCCTGATGCGCCTTTCGCGACGGTTGCACTATGACGGTTGCACTATGAATGCGCACACTCACGCGCCTCGAATGATGCATACCGGGACGGCTGGGCGACGATTTCATGCAGACGGAGGTCGATAATGGATACGAAGGAACTCGAACAGCGAGTCACTCGCCTCGAGGACATCGAAGCGATCAAGCAGCTCAAGGCACGCTATTGCGAGATCTGCGATGACATGCACAACCCGGACAGGATCGCCGCGCTGTTCGCGCCGGACGGGATCTGGGAGAGCCCGGATTTCGGCAAGGCCGAAGGTCATGCCGCGATCGAAGAACTGTTTCGCGGCTTCCGCAAGATGTTCAGCTTTTCCCAGCACAACATCATGAATCCGATCATCGACGTCAATGGCCAGCGGGCGACGGCTATCTGGTACATCATGGGGCCATGGACGCAAGCCGATGGGGGCAAGGACATCTGGATGACCGCCCGCTACGACGATGACTACGTCAAAATCGACGGCGCATGGAAATACCAACATCTGCGCGCCGTGGTCAGAATGGTCGCGGATCGCTGAGCTCCCGGTTTGCGACCATCGCCAGCTGCCTGTGCTGAATTCCACCCGTTGGCTTGCACAGCGCCATCCGGTCTGTGGGAGTGGCAAGCACGGCTGGAGAGATGGCTTGAAGCCTGATTTGGCCCGCTACCTGGCCGCAGCCCTGGTGTGCGTCGTGGGTCTGCTGGCCGCTTGCAGTGATGACGACGCCGCAACCGGGCAAGGCGGTGCGCCGCCTTCGAGCACGCTGGCGAAAGACGCCGGTCATCTCGTCGTCGCCGCCCACCCCGCCGCGGTCGAAGCCGGGCTCGAGATCCTTCGTGCCGGCGGCAATGCGGCGGATGCGGCGGTGGCGGTGCAGATGGCGCTCGGCGTCATCGAAGTACCCGAGACCGGCCTCGGCGGCGGCGCATTTCTACTCTACTACGATAGTGCCAGCGGCCAGCTGAGCTTTCACGACGGCCGCGAAACTGCACCGGCGGCAGCGCAACGGCAACGCTTCACCTGGTTCGGCGGTCGCGCCGTGGCGCATCCTCTCGCCGTCATCAGCGGCCGCGCCGTCGGCGTGCCGGGCTTGGTGGCGATGTTCGCCTCCGCGCACGCGACGCATGGCCGTCTGGACTGGGCTGCGCTGTTGGCGCCGGCCATCAGGTTGGCTGAAGAGGGCCTCGAGATGCCGCCGCGGCTGGCCGCCCAACTCCGCGGCGACCCGAGCCTGCGCCTGTTCGGCGATCTGCGCGAGAGTGTCCTGAGCGATCTGGCCGCCTCACCACCGCGGCTCCAGGATAGCGAGCTGGCGGCGACCTTGCGCGTCCTGGCCGCTGACGGTCCCGGCGCCTTTTACAACGGAGCGATCCCGGCGGCCGTCGTTGCGCGGGCCCGCGATCGCTGGCTGTGGCCGAGCGATCTCACGGTCGCCGATTTTCTCGCCTACCGGGCGCAGCGCCGCGAGCCGGTCTGCGGGCACTATCACGCATGGCGCATCTGCGGCGCTGCGCCGCCGTCATCGGGCGGCATTGCCGTGCTGCAAATCCTCGGCATGCTGGAAGCGTTCCCAATGGCCTCGCTGGCCGACGATCGGGCCGCGGCGATGCATCTCATCGCTGAGGCCAGCCGTCTCGCGTTCGCCGATCGCGCGCATTACGTCGGCGACCCTGATTTCATCGATGTGCCGGTAGCCGCACTGCTCGACAGGGAGTACCTGCGCGCCCGCGCCGCGCTGATCGAACCCGGGCGGGTGATGACGACGATTGCTGCAGGCCGTGCCGACTTGCGCGGCGAGGGCGGGCCGAACCCGGCGTGGCAGGCACCGCCCGACCGCTCCGGCGGCACCTCACATTTCACCGTCATCGACGGCGCGGGCAATATCGCCGCTGTCACGAGTTCGATCGAAGCGCCCTTCGGCAGCCGCATGCGCGCGGCGGGCTTTCTGCTCAACAATCAGCTCACCGATTTCGATTTCGTGCCGCCTGCCAGGGATGGAGCGGTGCCGAACCTGCCGGCGGCGGGGAAGCGCCCACGCAGCTCGATGTCCCCGGTCATCGTTTTCGCTACCAACGGCAAGCCGGTGCTCGCTCTCGGCGCACGCGGCGGCAGCCGCATCATCGGGCATGTGGTGCGCGTGCTCGTCGCAGTGCTCGACTGGGAGCTGCCGCTGGCCGCAGCGATCGCTGAAGCCAATTTCGTCCATCGCGGCCATGGCCTGGAACTCGAGCGCGGCAGCGCGGCTGCGGCGCACCGCGAGGCGCTGCGCGGCTGGGGCCACGAGGTGCGTGTCGAACGCATGCCGTCGGGCTTGCACGGCATCGAGTGGACGGCGGAGGGTTGGCGCGGCGCAGCCGATCCGCGCCAGGACGGCATTGCCGGTGCCGAATGACGCAGCCGGCAGGGCACAGTGTCGCGCTGCCGCCAGGGTCGCCGGGGGGCTATACTGCCGTTCGAACCGAGGAGAGAAGCACCCGATCGTGACTGACGATCGCCATTCACCGCCGCCGGGCATCACTAATCCACGGCGTCTGCATCCGCGCGCAGAGGTGCGGCTCGCCGCCGCACTGAGCGGTTCGGATGTGGGTGACCTGCCGGTATTGATCCACAACGTGTCGCGCGACGGCATGCTGGTGGTGTTCGCCGAGCCGCTGGATGCGAGCAGCCTGTGCGTAGGCAGGCGGGTGCGGATCATCGTCTCGCCCGACACCCACGGTGGGCCGGCAAGTATCGCCGTCACAGCGCAAGTGCGCTGGCTGTTCGCCTATGGTGTCGGGGTAAAAGTGGCCGAAGCCGACGCGGCTGCCATGAACGATTTGCGCGCCGCGTCGGCCGAACGGCTCAAAGCGGTGTCGCTGGCTGCGCCGTCTCCCGCGCCCGGGCGAAAAGACGATTGATGCTGCCATCCGCCGACGCCGCACGCGCCGGCGGATGGCAGCACGCCGGGCTGGAGTGGCGAGCCTTCATGCGTCGGCTACGCCCGGCCCGCGTCGCGGGATCGCGCGCACGCGGCATTTGCGGTCATTCGGCAGACGCATCGAGGATTTGCGGCTGGCGGGCCTGATGGCGGATGTAGTGGCGCAGCGCCTGCAATTGCTGTTCGCTGAAGTTCTTGAAATCCGGCATGCCGTTCTGGCGCTTGGCGCCGTTCACCATGACTTCCTTGAACGCGGCCTCGGCGAGGACGATGGGTGAGGCACGCAGGTCGGGTGCGTAGCCGCCCGAGACCGCGCCGCCGCCATGGCACATCGAGCAGGATTCCTTGTAGAGCCAGCTGCCTTCCTCGATGAGGCTCTCGTCGATGGCGAAATCGGGCGCGGCCAGGGGCTCGGGGAAGGTCGGCGGATTGGTCTGTGCGGGGATAGCGAGCTCACCGTCGAGCGCGAAAGTGTAGAGCCGGCGGATCTGGGCTTTGTAAGCCCAACCGTGTTGCGCGGCTATCGAGCCCACCATGGACGCGCCCGTGCCGCCCCAGCCGACCAGCAGAGAAATATATTGGCGGCCATCGAGTTCGTAGGTGATCGGTGGCGCGGAGATGCCGTGGCCGAGTTCGACCGACCACAACACCTCGCCGTCGGTCGCGCGATAGGCGACGAAGCGGCCGTCGGCACGGCCCTGGAAGACCAGGTTGCCGTGCGTGGCGAGCGTGCCGGGATTCCAGATCCCGGGCAGCGGGTGCTCCCACACCAGTTTCTGGGTGAGGGGATCCCAGGCGCGGATGGCGCCGGTACCAGCATTGGCCGGGACGTCGCCGCGCAGCGTGTCGATACCCGGATCGAAGCCGAAATAGGGGGATTTCCACTCCTCGAGCTTGACCCCCTTGTCGGTGTACTGACCCGGCATTTCGACCACCGGGATGTAGGCGAGACCGGTATCCGGGCTGTAGGACATGGCATGCCAGCTGTGCACGCCGACGGCGCTTGGCCAGACCAGTTCCTCACCATCCTCATAGCGCGCACCCGGCATTTCGATCGGCCGCCCGCTCTTCAAGTCCACATGTGAGGCCCAGGTCACCTTGCCCAGCTGCTCTGCCGAGAGCAGTTCGCCGTTCTCGCGGTTGAGCACATAGAAGAAGCCGTTCTTGGGCGCATGCAGCAAGGCCTTGATGGTCTGCTCGCCGTATTTCAGATCGGCCAGCACGATATCCATGTTGGAGTTGTAGTCCCAGGTTTCGCCCGGCACCGTCTGGTAATGCCATTTGTATGCGCCGGTGTCGGCGTCGAGTGCGACGATGGAGCATAGAAACAGATTGTCGCCGCCGTCGGGTGAACGGATCTTCTGATTCCAGGGCGAACCATTGCCGGTGCCGACCAGCAGCTGATCGAACTCGGGATCATAGGTGATACCGTGCCAGACGTTGCCGCCGCCGCCGTATTTCCACCATTCGCCGGTCCAGGTCTCGGCGGCCATTTCCATCGCCTCGTTCTCGAAACCGTTGGCGGGATTGCCGGGCACCACCCAGAAGCGCCAGGCCTGCTCGCCCGTCTCGGTATCGTAGGCGGTGATATAGCCGCGTGACGGGCCCCATTCGGTGCCGCCGTTGCCGATCACTATCTTGTCGCGAAAGACCTTGGGCGCACCGGTGATGAACAAGGCCTTGCGCGGGTCGACCGTCATCACTTCCCAAACGAGTTCGCCGCTGTCGGCATCGAGTGCGATGAGACGCCCATCGATGGTCGCGGCGTAGACCCGGCCTTTCCAGAAGGCGAGACCGCGGCTCACATCCCACATCACGCGCAGGCGGTCGCCGGCGGCTTCGATGGCTTTGGGATCGTAGGTCCACAGCTCCTTGCCGGTGCGGGCATCGACGGCATAGACCTTGTTGTAGCTGCCCTCGAAGTACATCACGCCGTCGACTACCAGCGGCGTGCCGTTGAGGGAGCGATCGTCGGGAAGATCCTTGTACCAGGCGAGGCCGATGTCCTCGACATTGTCTGCATTTATCTGATCGAGCGGGCTGAAGCGCTGCTCGGAGTAGGTGCGGCCGAAAGCCAGCCAGTTGGCGCGATCGGCTTCGTTGGCGAGCGCGGCGTCGTCGACCACGGTCTCGGCGTGCGCGAATGTGGACAACACCGTCACGAGGGTGCAGGCAGTGAGACGAAAACGCATGAAATATCTCCCCTTGGAAAGCGCTCCGGGCAGGCGCGAGGCAAGCCGCGGTCAGAATGGCCATATTAATCCATCTCTCCCTGCAGGTGCGTCTGGTGGGTGTAACAGGACTTCGATGCGTTGCAACCGCTATGCTTGGTCCAGCAGGCAATGTTGCATGAATGACGACGGTGGTCAGGCGCCCGGGCGCGGTGAAGTGAATGCGCGAGTGCTGCCGCCGGTTCGTGGAGGAGGAGGGGAGTGATGACAGCGACAACCCGGGCTGCAGACGAAGCGCCGCGCATCATCGTGATCGGCAGCGGCTTCGGTGGGGCGGTTGCCGCGGCACGCCTGGCCGAGGCCGGCTTTCAGGTCACACTGCTCGAGCGCGGACCCTGGCGCGATACCCTGCCGGTGCGGTCGATGGGGATCTCGGATCGCGCCCCGCTGCCGCGCGGCGCCGGTTTGTTCACACGCCTGTTGCGCAATGTCGGCAGCGGTCGCGCGGGCCTGCGCCTGAACCGGCGGGGCTTGTTCGAGATTTTCCGTGGGCGTGGTGTCAACGTCGTTTGTTCGTCTGGGGTTGGCGGCGGCTCGCATGTCTACTCCGGGGTCAACGTGCGCCCGATGGTCGACGACTATTGGTGTGGCCACGCCGAGGGCCTCACCGACGACGTCATGGAGCCGCATTATCGCGCGGTGCTCGAACGTCTCGGATCAGTGACGCCGATGGCGGATCACCGCATTCCCAACACGAGCTTCGAACGCTTTCGCGATTCCGAGGTGCTCGCGCCGCTGCCCCCGCCGCCCGATCCGCGGCTCGGCTTCCTCCTGCCCGAAGATCCTGCTGCGCCGCGCGTGGTGCGCGACAGTAACGGCATCGAACGCAGCGAGGTCGATTACCGCAAGGGCGACGACGGTTTCCTCGGCTCGCCGGGCGGCGGCAAGACCACGCTCGACGTGGCCTATATCGCACCGGCGCTGCGCGCGGGCCTGGAGGTCGTCGACCTGGCCGAGGTCAAGACGGTTCTGCCGGTCGATGGTGATTCGAAAGAGGCACGACAGCGCCGCTATCTGGTCAGCTATACCGATCTCAAGGCGAACATCGAACGCCAGCGCGAGGCGGAGGTCGTGGTCCTCGCGGCCGGTACGCTCAACACGCTGCGCATCCTGCTGCGCAGTCGCCACCATGGCCTCGGCGGCATGCCCCGCCTCGGCCACCACTTCGGCACCAACGGCGACATGATGGGCTTGTGGGATTACAACGATCCGGCGCGTCATCTGAACGAAGGGCTGCCGACCGCGGGCGGCGTGATGCTGCGCGACGAGCCCGATCCACCCCTGACCGGCGGCGGCGGCTGGCCTTCTGTCGACAGTTATCCGCTGCCCGGTTTCATCAAGCGGCGCATCAAACGCGCGAGCTTCATGGCGGGGCTCGGTGAGGACGCCATGGATGGGGTGGTGAGCTGGAAGAACGGGCGCCTGCAAATCCACTATGAGCAAAGCGGCAGCCCGATCTTCGCCCGCCTTAAAAAGACCTTCGATGCCTTCGGTGCGTGCACCGGGCGACAGGTCTACTACTTCGACAAACCCATCACCGTGCATCCGACCGGCGGCGCCTGCATTGCCGATAGCCCCGAAAAGGGTGTCGTCGACGCCAACGGCGAAGTGTTCGGCCACCCCGGCTTGTACGTCGCCGATGCGGCGGCCCTGCCGCGTGCGCCGGGCGGCCCGCCCTCGCTGACCATCGCGGCCTGGGCTGAACGGGTTGCCAGCGGTATCTGCGCCGCGTGGCGGTGTCAGCGCTGATCGCGAGGCGTCTTGTGTAGCCTCATCTAAATACGTGCTCGTCAATGTCGCTCGAGTTTGCTGAGCAAGTGGGTACGCTGTGCCGCGACCGTGCGCCGCAGGGAAGCGGCGCCCGAGCTACAGGGATGTATTGACGGCGTGTCGCGGCACAGCGTAGCCGCTTGCGACCGGCCGCCGTCACCTGGAGCACATTTACGAGCACGTATTTAGCGCGACGGCGCACACCGTGTGCGCAGTTGTCTGAGCCTGCACCGGGAATTCCTCCTGCTCGCCGCTATGCGCTGCGGCGGCGATTCCCGAGCCCCTCCGTGTCGCCAATACTCGAACGACTTGCTGCGGCTGCCATCGTCGTGATCGCGACCGGTGTCATACGGCGGCGGTCGATGCCACTCAGGGAACAGCCCGACGATGTACCAGAGCGCTTGCCGGATTGCAGTTCTCGCTTTCTTGTCAGGATCTCTGGCAGCGGCTCCGCCATCGCATGTCCTGTTCGGTATGCCTTACTACACGATGGGCTTCGTCGAAGCCGCTGCCATACCGATCGCCGTGCTGGTTTTTACCGCGGGCCTGTTCTTCTATCGCCGCCGCCCAACGCGCCGCCAGCTCGGCGGCGCGTTGGTGCTGACCGCGGCCGTGGTGCTGCTGTGGGAAGTCGTGGGCAATGCGGACATGATTTACCTCAGCTGGCAGGCGCGGCACCTGTGCACCACTGAGAGTGGCCTGCACGTCTACCGTACGGCGCGGACCGATGGTTTCCTCGGCGACAGTGCCATCGATCATTGGTCGGCCTACGGCTTCGAGTATGTCGAGAAGATCAAGCCGCGGCGCGACGGCAAGCCGCCGGTCGTGCGCTATGTGATGGCGGACGGTGAAATCACCTGGGAGCGGTTTCCCACCTTGCGCAGCCGCTACCAGTACAGCGGCCTGCGGATGCGGCTGGCGGGTTACCAGGTCGAACGCCGCCAGCGTGCGGTCGAGGATCGCACCAACGGCGAGCTGCTGGGAGAGTTGGTCAGCTTCGCCGTCTATCCCGGCTGGTTCGATCGTCAGCTGCTGGCCTTGCTGCCCGGCACCTGGCGCCCCTGGACCTGCGGTGAGGCCGCGCCGGCCGGTGCCGGTTCCTACGATCGCTTCCGCAACCTGCGTCTCTACAGCCATATCGATCTGATCGAAGCGACCTTGAAGCCGCATTGAATGAGGGGTGATCACGGATGAAAATCGCCAAGCTCTACGAATACGCCTGGTTTGCCGATCTCGCCTACGTCGAGTGGCGTGACGAGGTGACGGGCGACAGCACCAGCGCGCGCCAGGCTGCCGTAGAAGACGCCAACACGGCCCTGCGCGCGCCCGAACTGACTTTGCCGGTATTCGGTCTCGGCGAGGTCGGCGAAACCATCGGCCCGGCGCTCGCGACGAAGATATTCGATGTCGACGCCGAAGCCTGGTACGTCGTCCACCATCAGCCGAATACGCCGAGCGGGTTCTCCGCCACGCTGTTCGCACAATCCGGCAGCGGCGAGCAGGTGCTCGCCGTGCGCGGGACGGAAACGACGCTTGATCAGCTCGGCCCGGATCTGTTCACCGCCGGTCTGCAGGAGATCGGTGGGCTCGGCATGGCCTTGTCGCAGACCGTCGATCTGGTCAACTACGTGAGCCTGCTGCAGGCGCCGGCCGGCGAGCCCGTCGCGCAGCTCACCCTGCACCGCGGGTTGGCGCCGCCGCCCGGGGCCGCGCAGACGGTGACTGGCGATGGCGAGGCGTACTGGCTTACCGTGGCGGATCCCGCCAGCGGGCTCGGTCTGTTCAGTGCGGATGCGCCGCTCGGGGTGACCGGGCACAGTCTCGGCGGTCATCTTGCGGCACTGGCGCTGCGCCTGTTCCCGGCGCGCTTCGGGCAGGCCGTTATCTTCAATGCGCCGGGCTTCGACCCCGTGCTCGGCCTGAACGACAGCGAAGCGTTGATCACGGGCCTGGCGACGACGGTCGGCTCGGGCGGCACGGCGGCTGCGCTGCAGATCCTGTCCGCGGTCGTGCAGAACGGACAGCAGCTGACCGACACATTGATTGGTGAGCTTTTCGCGCCCCATCTCGCACCGGCGCCGGAGACGGCTTTCATCGATCTGGCCGGCAGTGGCCGCATCATCAGCCTGGTCAGCGAGGACCAGGCGCCTGGTAACGATCTGGCGGGCGTCTCGCAGCTCTGGTTGACGGGAATCCCGGCCAGCCCGCGCCAGGCGCTCACGGTCGAGATCAATAGCCATGCCATGAGCGGCATGGTCGACGCGCTGGGCGTCCAGGCGCTGTTCGAACGCATCGACCCCGCGCTCGGCCTGGCCGATGCCGGCGAGCTGGTCGCGCTGGCCTCGAACCGCGGCGGCAATGCCGAAGAGCGCCTCGTCGACAGCCTCAGCCGACTGTTCCTCGGCACCGGCCTGCCCCTGCTGGGAGAAGCTTCAGCCGGCGGCGTTGCCCAATGGATCGCGCGTCCGGAGCCGTATTACAACCGCGGGAGTCTGCATCAACGCCTGATCGAGCTCGAACACGCGCTCGATGGCACCGAAGGGCTCAGCATCGTCAGGCTCGGCGACCTCGCCGCGACCGAACTGGCCGCGCGTGCGACAGAGCACATCGCCTGGCGCTATGCCCTGGTCGAACTCAATCCGTTCGTCGTGCTCGGCGACGACAGCCTCTATGCTGACCACGCCGCCACACTTGGCCCGGACGTGATCAGCCCAGCCTACCTCGAGGACCGTGCGGCCTTTCTGGCGGCGCTGGTCGCGCGCAATGCGGCCGACCAGGCTGTCGCCATTCCCGGGCCCGAGCAGCTCGAATTCGTCGATGCCACTACCGCCGAGCGGGTGGCGGTGCGCAGTGAACTCAACTGGCCGCGGCGTCGGGCGTTGTTCGGGAGCAGTGCTGACGACGCCGAGGACGTCCTCGGCGGCAGCGACAGCACCATCGATCACCTCTACGGCGGCGCTGGCGACGACCTTCTCGCCGGCTATGCGCGGGACGATTATCTCGAAGGCGGCGACGGTGACGATGAATTACGCGGCGGGCCGGGACGCGATGTCCTCTACGGCAATGACGGCAACGACACGCTTTACGGTAACGAACGCGAAAACGTCGACGATCACGCCGCCGATCAGCTTTTCGGCGGTAACGGTCATGATCGTTATTTCGTCGGGGATGGCGATATCGTGCTCGATGCCGACGGCGCTGGCGAGATTTTCGTCGGGCCGGATAAACTGAGCCTCGCCGGCAGCTATGCCCGCGTCGCCGAGCGGGTCTATCGCCAGACCCATCTCGACGCGACGCTGTACCTCCAGGATGACGCGGCGACCCTCGTTGCATTCGGTTTTGCGCAGCCCGTTCGCATACGCTTATTGCCGCCGGACGGCACCAGCGGTGGTTTTCGTTCCGGCGATTTCAGCATCGTCCTCGATGACGGCGGCCCGGGCACGTCGTCACCAGATCCAATCATGGGAACGCCCGGCCACGACGCGCTCGCCGCCGGTGCCGCGCTCGTCGGCACAGACGGCGATGACCACATCGACGGCGATGCCGGCGACGACGACGTCTTCGGCGGACGGGGCGTCGGCCCCTGGGGCCGTGACGTGCTCATCGGTGGTGCCGGCGATGACTATCTCGACAGTGCGACCCCGCTCGATGTCGGCCGCGTGGCGGATCTCGCGTCCGATCCGGGGGAGCTGTTCGTCGCCGGCGCGGGCCGCGACATTGCCGTCGGCAATGGCGGTGACGACATCATCCTCGGTGGTCGCGGCGACGATTTCCTGTCCGGTCGCGCGGGGCGCGATATTCTCGATGGCGGGGAAGACGACGATGTGCTGTCGGGCGGCGCGGACGAGGACCTGCTCTTCGGCGGCTCGGGCAACGATTACCTGTTCGGTGGTTTCGATGTGTGGGCGACGCCGGCGCGGGGCTGGACCGCAGCGCCGGTATACGAGGACGGCCGTGTCGTCGACGTTGTCCTGAGCGATGTCTACCTCGGCGCCAATCCGCCGCCGGCCGATGCCGACACCCTCTTCGGTGGCGACGGCGACGATTTCCTCAACGGCGGCGCTGGTCGCGACGTGCTCTATGGTGAGGCCGGTGATGACATCCTGTTCGGCTGGCGCGGTGACGATGTCCTCCACGGTGGCGCAGGCAATGATGTGCTCTACGGCGACAGCTTCGGTCATGCCGCGGCCGCCGGCGACGGCGACGATTGCCTATTCGGTGGCGCAGGAGACGACGAGCTGTGGGGCGAAGGAGGCAGCGATGTCCTCGATGGCGGCGCGGGCGATGATCGCCTCGATGGTGGCCTGGGCGACGATGTCCTCTACGGCGGGCCGGGCGACGATAGCCTCGACGGCGGTTCCGACAATGACATTCTCCACGGCGGCCCGGGCCGGGATGTGCTGCGTGGTGGGCCTGGCAACGATCGTTTCGTCTACCGCCTCGGCGATGGACACGATGTGATCGAGGACAGTGCCGGCTACGATCTTGCGATAGTCGAGGGAGTGGTCAATCTCGACGCCGTACCGCGCAGCTTGCGCGGTCACGATCTGGTGTTCGATTTTGACGCCATGAACAGCCTCACGCTGGTCGATTGGGGGCGTAGAGGTGTCGATGAAGTGCGCGCCGGCCAGCACGTGCTGCGCGCCGGCGGGCCGCTCGATATGGGTACGACCGGTAGCATGGTGCTGGTATCGCAGCACGACGGCGAGACCGTACCGGAAGGCGGCACGGTATCGCAGCACGACGGCGAGACCGTACCGGAAGGCGGCAGTGTGTATGTGGTCGACGTTGCCGACGCGGCTCTCGTGGGTGGTCCGGGCCACGATCGCTATGTCATCGGAGACGACGTGACCTCGTTCACGGTGGACGATGCCGGCGGAGTCGATGTCATCGAACTGCCGGCCGGCATCGCGGCAGCGGATGTCGACGTGCGCTTGCTGGGACAGCGCGTCCAACTCACCGCCGGGGCGCTCAGCATCGACCTCGGTGGCGCTGCGATCGAGCGACTGGTGTTCGCTGACGGTGGCGAACTCGGGCCAGCCTGGTTCGCCGGGCTGCTGCCACAGGCGCCGAGCGTGCGCCACCCCCTGACCGACGCCAGCGCCTACGCCGGGCAGGTTTTCGATTACCAGGTGCCGATAGGCACGTTCGTCGACGCCAACCCGGGTGACATCCTGACGCTCGCCGCTGATCTCGGTGACGGCCGCCCTCTCCCGCACTGGCTCGACTTCGCCTCGTCCAGCGGTCGCTTCAGCGGCGTGGCGCCCTGGAGCGCCAGGGGGCGCAGCTACGCCGTTGCCGTCACCGCCACCGACGACAGCGGCCTCGCTGCGACGGATGTGTTCCACATCGACGTGCTCGCGCCCGCCGCCGCGACGGATGCTACCGCCATCGTCCGGCCTGCGGATATCGCTGTCGGCAACGGCCTGTTGAGTGCGGCCACGCAGGCCGTGCTCGACAACCCCGATAGCGCACTGGCTCGGGATTTCCTCGACGGTGCAGGTGATCTGAACGGCGACGGTATCGACGATCTGATTCGTTTCAGCGGCGACGGCTTTGCTGCCGAAGCCCGCGTCGAGGTGCGGTTCGGACGCGCCGGCCGCGACACTGCCGTGCTCACTGAGCAGCCGCTGACCGGGCGGCGTGGCTTCGTCATCACGGGTATCGGCGCCCATAGCCCGGAGACCTTGTTCGAGTACGGCCTCGCACGCCGAGACGTCGATGGTGACGGTATCGACGACCTTATCCTGGCCGCGGCAGATTTCATTCCGGGTGGTGACGTCGGGCCCGCTACTGCGCGGGTGATCCACGGGCGGTACGGCGATTTCCCGCCCGATCTGGCGTGGTCGTCACTGCCGGAAGTGACGGCATTTCCGACACAAGATGAAGCGGCTGCCGCGTTCTTTCCCGCATTGAGTCACGCTGGCGAGGTGCTGGCGCAGACCGATTTTCTCGTCGGCGATGTCAATGGGGATGGTATCGATGATCGCATCCATCCCGCACCGACCGGCGACCGGGAACATATCGTGGCCGCCGTCGTATTCGGTTCCGCCAGCGCCGAAGCGGCAGGGGGCGTGCTGGAGATCGATGTACTCGACGGTTCACGCGGCTTCGTCATCGAGCAGGGTTTTGCCGAGCTCACAGATGGCATCGGGGTGTTCGGTTCACATCTGCAGGTGCTCGGCGACATCAATGGCGACGGCTTCGACGATCTCGGGGTCGGTGCCGTCACCTACAGTGTGGCGCAGGAGGAGCATTACGCTGCCGTCGTCTATGGCAAACCCGGCGGGTATGGCGGCAGGCTGGATCTCGCCGCGCTCGACGGCAGTAACGGTTTTCTCGCCGCGGTCCCCGCATCACCCGGATTTCCTTACCCGAGCTACGCGCGCGCCGCCGGCGACATCGATGGTGACGGATTGGCCGACGTTATCGTCACCGGCGGCTACACCCAATCCTCGCACGTGCTCTATGGGGCGCTGGCCGCCGATCTGCCGGTCACACTGGGTACGGCGGGCGCCGATCTGCTGACGGTCAACCAAGCCGGCGAGATCCACACCGGCGGTGGCGATGACGACGTCACCCTGATTGCGAGCGGTACGGTCCGACTCGATACCGGTTCCGGCCGCGACCTCATCCGTTTCGGGTCGGGCACCGACAATGCATCGGACAACTTTGCGCCAGGGACCAGCTTTCATGTCCGCGGCGGCAGCGGAGAAGACATCTATGTCGTCGCGACCACGGCAGGCAGCCTGCGCATCCGGATCAGCGATCCGGTTACCGCCGCGGGGCGCGAAGCGCCGGAGTACGGCGGCAACCGCCTGCTGTTCGCAGCGGGCTACGATCCGCAAACCCTCGCCCTGAGGCGCGGCTCGCTCGCCCTGGATTTCGGTGACGAGGGGTCCGCAATTCATCTCGAGAGCTTCGATCCCGAGGATGTCCTCGGTGGTCCGCGTGATATCGAAACCTTCGAGTTCGCGGATGGGACAGTCATCGATTATGCGGCTCTGGTTGCGCGCGGCTTCGACGTCGTTGGTGGTGCGGGTGACGATCAAGTGCATGGTACCAACCTCGCTGACCGGCTGGTCGGCCATGCGGGCAACGACGTTCTGGACGGCGGTGCCGGTAATGACGTTCTCGATGGCGGGCCCGGCGACGATACCTACATCCTGCGTCGCGGTGATGGGCGCGATCGCATAGCCGATAGTGGCGGGTTCGATCGGGTCATCTGGGGGCAGGGTATCAGCCTCGCCGACCTGGACTTCAGCATTGACGGCAGCGACTTGGAGTTTGCCGTCGCAGGTGGCGATCGCGTTACCTTCGCTGCCTGGTTCGATGCGCCCGAGCGGCGTATCGAAGCGTTCGAGTTTGCCGATGGGACGACGGTGGCGACGGCGGACGTGGTTCCTGACCCGAGCCCCGGCCCCGGCAGTGAGCCACCCGTCGGCGGCGTCCTGCGCGGCACCAGGCGCGCGGACGTGTTGCGCGGCACTTCAGGCCCGGACCGCGTGTACGGCGGCCCCGGCAACGACGATATCGCGACTTTCGGCGGTGCCGACAGGATTTACGGCGGTGCCGGACATGACCCTATCCGCGGCGGCAGCGGCAATGATGTGATCCACGGTGGCGCTGGCCGTGATCGCCTGTTCGGCGGTGCTGGCCGCGACCTCATCTTCGGCGGCCCGGGACATGATCGTCTATATGGCGGCCCCGGCCATGACCGCTTGTTCGGCGGCGACGGTAACGATGTTGTCGTCGCTGGCAGCGGCAAGGACGTGCTGCGCGGCGGCCCGGGACACGATCGTCTTTACGGTGGCTCCGGCCAAGACCGTTTGTTCGGCGGCCGCGGCAATGATGTCCTCGTCGCCGGCATTGGCAACGACGTGCTGCGCGGCGGCCCGGGTAATGACGTACTGCGGGCGGGACACGGCCATAACCGACTGATCGGCGGCAGCGGCAGCGATCGCTATGTGATTGGCCCCGAGCCGGGCCGCCAGGTCATCGTGGACCACGGCGGAGCGCGGGATTCGCTGCGTTTCGCGGCCCGCGACCTGGCGCCGCACGACGTCGAATTCCGACGTCGTGGGCGGGATCTCGTCGTCGACCTGCCGCACGACCGTGGGGCCGTGACCATCGCGCATTGGTATACCCACCCGCGCTATCGGATCGAGCGTATCGATTTTGCCGAAGGGACAGCGTTCACCGCCGCCGGGGTCGAGCGCCTGGTCCAGTCCATGGCAGCGTTCAGCGCCATGGGCGGAACGGCGCAACCGCTGCCTGACAGCATGTCCCCGGCCTTTGAGCCGATGCTTGCCCTGGCTCAGATGATCGCCTGACAGTGACCATGACGTAGCCGCCGGCGCGAGAGACGCGCGCAGCGGCTACTGGGTCATTCCAAGGCGGGCGGTCAGGCGGGCGCGGCCGGATTGTTGCTGTTGAAGATGTCGTAGTGGAGTTTCCAGGCGCGGTCTTCACGCTTCCATACGACGAGATACTTGGCCTGATCGAGTACTGCGCCCTGGGCGCCCTTGAGCGTCACCACGCCGGTCTCGATGGCCGTCGTGCCGTGCTGCTCGACGCTGCCGGTACGCAGGCTGACGCTTTTCACGCCCATCCCCATGGCCCCCTCCCAGAAAGCCTGGATCTGCTTGCCCTTGCAGGACTTCATGTTGGGTGGCATCAACACTGCCGTCTTCGTGTA
Source organism: Gammaproteobacteria bacterium (assembly GCA_040904625.1). GTDB lineage: Bacteria > Pseudomonadota > Gammaproteobacteria > JACKNG01. Next base: position 2,412 of record JBBDTC010000242.1, on the reverse strand, counting down.
ACAGTCAGCGACGGCCTTGGCGTCGCCGCTGGCAAAGGCTTTCATGAGATGCTTGTTGGCGTCCTTGATCGTTTCCGTGATGTCTTTCTTGGTGGCGGTTGCCATGCTGTAGTCCCCCGGTCCTGCTGATTGAAGTGGTGCATTGCCCAATCAATAGTAGTCGAAGCGGGGCGCATGGGAACGATGCTCGCGACACCGGGGCCGGTCGGGGCGATCAGGCCTCGAGTACGGCCGCGAGATCGGCGAGATTGTGGATGAGGTGATCCGGGGTTGTCTGCGCGCACCCGGTCTGCAGGGGCGGCGGCATACCGCCGTCGACGATGAGCGCCGTGCGCATGCCAACCGCAGCCGCGCCGACGATGTCGTGTTCAGGTGAATCGCCGACGAACAGCACCTCCTCGGGCGCGATGCCGGCGAGCTCCAGGGCATGCTCGAAAAAGCGCCGATCGGGCTTGCAGGACTGCGCCGCCTCGGAGCTCGTCCAATGGTCGAAATAACGCGCCAGCCCTTCGCGTTCGATCAAGGGCTGCAGCATGTCGTCGTCGATGTTCGAGACGACGGACAGGTAGAGCTCGCGCGCACGCAGATGCTCCAGGGTTTCGATGCAGTCTTCCTTGAGCACGAGGCAATCGACCATCGCCCCGCGATGCGCTTCGCGGTACCAATCGTGGACGGTTTCGTCGTGCGGCGCCTCGAGCAGATCGGCGAAACGCATGAAGGTGTCGTGAAAGAAATCACGGTGCAGATAGTAGGTGCGATCGGCATAGGCGTGTGTCATGTCGCGGCTGGCCGTGGTGTAGGCCGCTTTGATATTTTCGGGCGTGGTCGTCACGCCCAGGCGCTGTACCGCATCGAGCAGCAGCGGTACCGTGGCGCGCGGTACATGGCGGTAGCTGAACAAGGTTCCGCCGAGATCGAAAAAAACGCCGCGTGTCATGCAAGGGCTCCGGCGAGTCGGCTTTGCCAGTCGTGATCGGTGAAATCCATCCTGATCGGAGTGACCGAAATGGCGTTCTCGGCGACCGCCGCGAGATCCGTACCGGCCAGCGCCTTGGCATCCGGATAGCTGATCCGTACCCAGAAATAAGATTGATTGCGGGGGTCTTCACGGGCATCGATGCTGAACGCGCCGGGTGGGCGCCGGCCCTGGTTGGTCAGGTGTATGCCGGTGACTTCTTCCGCTTCGCACTGCGGGAAGTTGACGTTGATGAACGAACCGGTCGGCCACTCGTCGAGTTCGATCAAGCGCCGGATCAAATCGGGCGCGTGCCGTGCCGCGGGAGCGAAATCGACCACGCCGCCGGGCGGGCGGAGCTGCGAGAGCGCAATCGAGCGGATGCCGAGCAGGGTACCTTCCATGGCCGCGGCGATGGTGCCGGAATAACTGACGTCCTCGGCGAGATTGGCGCCTGAATTGATGCCGGAGAGGATGATGGTCGGTGGGGTGTCGGTCATGAACTGCCACAGCGCCATGAGCACGCAGTCGGTCGGGGTGCCCCCGATCTGGTAGCGCTTGGGCCCGAGCTGGCGCATGCGGATGGGCAAGGTCAGCGAGACGGAATGTCCGGCGCCGCTCCGTTCGGCGTCCGGCGCGACTACCCAGACGTCGTCGGAGATCTCGCGTGCGATCGATTCCAGCAACTCGATGCCGGGCGCGTGGATGCCATCGTCGTTGGTGATGAGGATACGGTGTTGATGCGGTGATGTGCTCATGGGCGGCGATTATATCGCGTTCGGCCGTGCCCTTTCGGGGCCGCTCCGCGGCACCGGGCGTTTCAGGGCCCGCCTATCTCGCTTGATGATGAATCAACCCAGCGGTTCGTCAGCCTGTTGTCCCGGTCGATATTCAGTGTAGACGTAGATCGGCAGTGACAGATTGCCGAGGCGCTCTTCGACGACAGGCCACACCGTGCTCCAGGCAAGGCCGCCGACGCCGGTCGCGAGGCGCGGCAGCGCCAGCGATTTGAAATTCTCTTCGGCGATCAGGCGAGCCAGGGCGCGCAGCGCTTCACGGACGTTTTTCTCGTTGGCTTTGCCGGGTTTGGCGCCATGCCCGTAACCCCCATCCTGGGTGATGAGATTGACCAGCCGCACGCCGCCGGCGCCGCCCCACAACCAGGCGGCGCCAGGCTCCGGGTGGTGCTGATTGCACCAGTGGTGGAAATCCTTGTGCATCGCGGGGTAACGCTCGTGCAGAGCGAGCGCGAGCCCCTGGTTCATCGGGTCGTTGGCGGCCACGCCATGGGCGATGACCTGGGCGCGACTCAAAAGGATGTCGCCGGAAACGGGATGCAGCATTGGGTGCGCTCTCTGGATGGCGGATGAAGATCCGGGAGGCCCATCCTCGCGCGTTGGCGAATTGAGGTCTTGATCCACCGCAAGCGCACTCGCTGCGCGCGAGCAGCCTTAGGG
>JBBDTC010000241.1:0-3775 GCA_040904625.1 Gammaproteobacteria bacterium | reverse complement strand
GCGGAAGCTGACGAGTTCGCTCGCATGGCCGATGCGTTCGAGGGCAGCGGCCACGACCTCCGCAGCTTCCACGGTGTCTCGCTCATCGGCCCGCTCAGCACTCGCCGCGTGCACCACCGGCACGAAGGAGCGTGCCGACCGAGTACTGCGGCGGCACGGCTGCCGATCGAGTCCGTAACGACGCGCGGCGGCGCCGACGATGGCGCTGACCAACCAGTCATAGCTGTGACCGGCAAGCGCCGCCGCGATCGGCAGATCGGAATGCTCGGGGTGCATGCCAGCGAGCGGATTGGCCTCGAGAAAGAACGGTTCGCCGGCCGCGTCGCAGCGAATGTCGATGCGCGCGCAATCGCGGCAATCGAGAGCCCGATAGGCAGCAATGGCGCACGCTGCCGCCGCCAGCGCGACGTCGTCGTCCGCGGCCTGGTAGGTGACCAAGGTTTCGCAGTCTTCCTTGTTGCGATAAGAATAGACACCGGCATCGGCGCCGGCGTTCAGCACGATTTCGAGGATACCCACCACTTCGACACCGTGTGCAGCGTCGACCAGCCCGACGGTGAATTCGCGCCCGCTCAGAAACGGCTCCACGATGACGGCCTGCGCAAAGCGCGTACCGAGCGCGCTGACGGTGGCGGCCAGCGTTGGCACATCGTGGCAAAGCGACGACACCTCACAGCCCTTGCCTGTACCTTCGGCGAGCGGTTTGGCGAAGACCGGGAAAGGGAACGGCAGCGCCGGCAGCGGCGCGCCCGGCGCCACCACCGCGAACGGCGCAGTCGCCACGCCCGCGTCACGCACCAGCCGCTTGGCCGCACCCTTGTCGAGCGCGACGGCGAGCGTCATCGGATCGGAGAAGACGTAAGCCTGTTCGTAGAGCTCACACAGCGCCGGCACCTGGGCCTCGCGCGCACGCCCGCTCAGGCCTTCGGCGATGGAGAACACGAGATCGTAGCGCGCGCCATCGGCGAGACGGCGCGCGAGCGCGCGCCCGTTGCCGACCCGCTCGACACGATGGCCGAGACGGGCCAGCGCGGCGGCGAGCAGTTCGATGGTCTCGTCGCTGTCGAACTCCGCCACCTGCTCGGCGCTATAGCCCGCCGCCAGGTATTCGCTGCGCAGATCGTAGACGAGTCCGAGATGCAAGCCGCTCACGCGCTCGGCCCGGCGCCCACGGCCGGATCGGGATAACGGTAGGTCCTGCCCTCGAAGTTGCGCAGCAACAGGTCGTCGCCGTCGCGCCCGGTCACGTATTCCGGCAGCAGCGGAATCTTGCCGCCGCCGCCGGGCGCGTCGATGACGAAGGTCGGCACCGCGTAGCCGGTGGTATGCCCGCGCAGGCCCTCGATGATCTCGAGTCCTTTGGCGATCGGCGTACGAAAATGTGCGGAGCCCGTGATGGGGTCGCACTGGTAGAGGTAATAAGGTTTGACCCGCCGCATCAACAGGCCGTGCATGAGCGGCTTCATGACTGCGATGTCGTCGTTGATCCCCTTGAGCAGAACGGTCTGGCTGCCCAGCGGGATACCGGCGTCGGCCAGGCGCGCACAGGCCTCGGTCACTTCCGCGCTGAATTCATTGGGATGGGTGAAATGGATGCTCATCCACAGCGGATGATGGCGGCGCAGCATGCGCGTGAGCTGCCGCGTCACGCGCTGCGGAGCGACCACGGGCACCTTGGTACCGATACGCACGAACTCTACATGCTTGATCTGGCGCAGGCGGCCGAGCAGGTAGTCGAGCTTGTCGTCGGACAGGGTCAAGGGATCGCCGCCGGAGAGCAGGACATCACGGATCTCCGGATGGGCGGCGATGTAGTCGAAGGCCTGCTCCCACTGGCGCCGATCGAAGCGATAGTCACCGCCCGCTTCGCCGACCATGCGTGAGCGCGTGCAGTAACGGCAGTAAGTCGAGCAGAAGCCGGTGGCGAGGAACAGCACCCGATCCGGGTAGCGATGGACCAGGCCCGGTACATGGGTATCGTGATCCTCGCCCAGCGGATCGTCCGCCTCGCCCGGTGAGCGCAGGTATTCGTCAGCGACCGGCACATGCGTGCGGCGCAGCGGCTCCTGTGGATCGGTCGCGCTCATGCGGCTCATGTAATAAGGCGTTATGCCGACCGGCAGCGAACCGGTATGGCGCGCGACTGCTGTCCGTTCGTCGTCGGAGAGGGCGAACATGCGTTCCAGATCGGCCAGCGTGCGCACGCGTTCGCGCAGCTGCCAGCGCCAGTCGTTCCACTGCGCCGGTGTCGAACCTGGGAAGTGACGCTTGTAGAACGCGCGCGCGGCCGGACTGACCGGGAACGGGTTGGCGCGCAGGACCCGGGGGGTCTTGGCGGCGGTGATTGAGATGATGTCGGCGGAGGCGGGCGGCGCTGAGGCGGGGGCGGGTGTGAACGCGTTGCCAATCAGCGAGGGCGGCTCCTCAGGTGCCGGGCTCGAGGCGCTGTCAGATTTCATCGTGAGTATTCCCCAATGTCGAGAGGCATCTAAACCTGATCGGGGCTGACCAACCGGGCCTCTATGTACCAGCTGGCGACCTTGTCCTGCGTCGACGACGTGGGTCAGCGCGCGCGTATATTCGACTTTTCGTATCGGAATGCAAGCGTTTTTTTGTGGGGTTTAAACGCTCCGTCCGTGGGCCCCGCAGGACGGCGTGCAAGACCGCTAGCCTGCACCCTCGACGATGGTGACCGCAGAACTCATGGCAAGGATGGGCGCCGCGCGGCGGCGGCGCGGATGGCGGGCCTATTCGCCGACGGCGATGCCGGCCGCGGCAAGGCGGGCAATGACCTCGGCGCGGGTGTGTTTGATGACGAGGTTGTCGGTGGTCAGTTCGCTGCGGTTGCCGTCGGGGCCGCCTGAGCGAATCTCGAACAGGATATCGCCGGGCTCGTCGGCCGCATCTTCATACTGGATGTGCAAGTAATACGGGAGGTAGAAAATCGGTGTGCCCCAGCCGTCGAGCGTCTCGACTTCCGCGGGCAGGAACGCGGCGAAAGGGAAAAGGCATTCAGGCCAATCGACCGCATTTGGTTCTCCGTCGAGGTCGCTAGCGCACTGCAGCATCTCACGCCCTTCGTCCCACTCCAAGATCACCCAGCCGTAGATCAAATCGACCATGCGCTGCATGCGCTCCCGTGTCAGCGCATGTTTGCTCGCAATCTCGTCCATGCCGGCCAGCAGGTTGTCCTCGTTCCAGACCTGCACGATGTCGTCGAACGGAGCCGTGCTGTCCTCGGAATACGGCGCGCTGACGATAGGGCTGTCGAGCTCGAGATTCCCCCGTTCATCCACGGCACCCGCGGGGGGCTGGGGCAATTCGGCGCCATCGAGCGTATAGCCACCGTTGCGATTGGGACCGGCGGAAACGATAGCGGCGATACCGTCTTCAACGACGGTGACATCGGACCCGGTACCGGCCGGTTTATCGACAAGCTGAATCCGATAGGGTTCGAATACGGGAAAACCATTTTTGAAGGCATTTATAGTCGTTGCGCGACTGACGACGACATAACGGAACTGGTTGTCCCAGCCGTCGGTCATCATCGCCATGCGCCGGTTCAACGTGTAGGCGGGCAAGGTACCAGCATACAGGGCTATTTGGGACCCGCCTTCACTGAAGGTCTCGAGATCGGAACCGCACTCGGTACCGTCCCAGCGCTCCACACCATATCCGCCCTCGTCAGGGCGGAGATCCGGCAGCGCCGGGCAGGGCAGGCGCCCGTTACGCAGCACGAAAGTCTGCAGGAGCTGCTCCACCCGTTGCACGTTCT
>JBBDTC010000240.1:0-22599 GCA_040904625.1 Gammaproteobacteria bacterium | reverse complement strand
ATCTGGTCAACACCGAGGGTGCTCCTGAGCGGGTGCTGCAAGGCGCGTTTTGCAGACAATAGCGGGACTATTGCCAAAAAACGCAACGCCGCAGCGGCCGTTCAGGGGCCGCCGAATGTACAGATAATTTTGGCCAGGGCCCTTAGGGCCGCGCCATTGTAGCCAGTCCTCGCACCCGCGCGCAGCCGGACTTGCCGTTCTGGCTTGCGTTCGCGCAAGCGTATGATGCCAGTACGACACAATTCATCAGCGGGGAGCCGAAGAGTGAAAATCATCAAACGGGGCAAATCCCAGAAGTACGCTTTCGACAATCGCGACAAACCCTGTCTGCGGGTCAAGCCCGGCGAGACTTTCCAGGTCGAGACCGATGACGCACTGTCCGGCATGATTGCCGACGATTCCGATGACCCCAAAGTCATGGGGTTCGACGGCCCGCACTTTGCCGAGCTGGCCAAGGCGACACCGGGTATGTTCAATCCCGTGGTAGGTCCCATCCACGTCGAAGGGTGCAAGGCCGGTGACGTGCTCGCGGTGCACATCGATTGGATCGATCCGTGGCGCTACGGCTTTTCGGGCGTACTGCCGCGCATGGGACCGCTCGGTGACTCGCTGCGCTACAAGGATTGCGCCGAGGGTTATGTGCATGTCATCGAGCACCTGCCCGGGCCCAGCGGCCACACGCGCGATGGTTACGCACGCTATTCCGACACTCTGAGCTGGCCACTCGAGCCATTCGTCGGCACGCTCGCGACGGCGCCTGAACGTGAGGTGTTTACTTCCGTCCTGGGCCAGGGCCCCTTCGGCGGCAATATCGACTGCCGCGACATTTGCGCGGGCCATACGATATTCTTGAACAGCTACAACGACGGTGGCCTGCTCTACATCGGGGATGTGCACGGCGGCCAGGGCGATACCGAATTCACCGGCATCGCCGATGAGACACGCTCGACCGTGCAGCTCTCCTGTACCGTAGTCAAGAACAAGCGTCTGCCCTGCGTCCGTATCGAGAAGCCGGAGTCGATCGTCGCCGTTGGCATCAATCGGCCGTTCGAGCACGCCATCTACGACGCCACTGCCAATCTCATGCAATGGCTGGAGGAAGATTACGGCGTATCACCGCGCGATCTTTACGTGCGGATGTCCTGTGATCCGGCGTTCCGCATTCGCACCTACCAAATGGTGAGGCTCGCCACGATCGAGCACGTCGCTGGCGCGGAGTATCCTAAGGATCGTCTCTTCAACGCCGTTGCGCCGTCGCGCCGGACTGCCGCCAAGAAAACCGCGAAGAAGAAAGCGGCGCCGAAACGCCGTTGAGGCGAGTCAGGGCATCGGACCCGGCACGGCCAGGTCACAGCTGGCCTGCCGAACAGGCACCGCCCACAGTGGAGTCCGCACCGTGAACGAAGCCGACCCGATCGACCGGCGCGATCTCAGAATCTATCCCGTGCTGGTGGCCCCGGGCGCACTGGCCTGCTGGTTGCTGGGTGTCGCCGTGGGCGCCAATGGCTGGCTCTATGGTTTGTTCGCGATGGCCGGCTGGGCCATTGCCAGCGCCATCTGGTGGGGGTTCTACCGCCGCTTCATGCTCGTTTGCGACCCGCCGTCGCGCCTGAGATTCTATACCTGGTGCAGTGTGACCGAACTTGGACTGGCCGGCGCGATCACTGTGTGTGCGTTGTACGCGCCCACCCTTTAGGGGCCCTCCGTGAAATAACTGGGCGATCTAGAGCGTTGAGGCGCCCGGCTGGCAAGGCGCGAGGAAGGCGAATAGTGGTTCTATTCAACTGACGAGCAACGCCGCCAGACGGGATGGATCGGCGTTCCAGATCGCCCAGCTATTTTGCGGCGGGCCCTAACCTCAGACAACGCCGTCCCAATCGACGAAATTGCGTAACAACTGAAGGCCGGCGGCCGCACTCTTCTCCGGATGAAATTGTGTGGCGAAAACCGTACCCTCAGCCAGCGCCGCGGTGAAGGTCTCGATGTAGTCGGTTTCACCAATGGTCAAAGCCGGCTGCGCGGGTTCGACGTAGTAACTATGCACGAAATAAAAACGTGCGCGGTCGGCGATGCCGGCCGTCACCGGGTGAGGGCGTTTCCAGCGTACCTCGTTCCAACCCATATGCGGGATCTTGCGCGGACTGCCGTCTGCGGCCGGCGCCGGGTTGACCGGGAAGTGGTGCACACCGCCCGCATAAAGCCCCAGACACGATGTTCCACCGTCTTCGTCGCTGGTCGCCATCAGCGACTGCAGGCCAAGACAGATGCCGAGAAAAGGCTTCTGGCGTGCACTCTCGCGGATGACATCGACGAGATCGTGGGCGTGGAGTTCGGTCATGCAGTTGCCGATCGCGCCCTGCCCCGGAAACACGACCCGATCGGCTGCGCGGATTCGTTTCGCGTCGTCGGTAACGATAACCTGGTCGCGCCCACCGGCGACCATTTCGATCGCTTTGACGACCGAGCGCAGATTGCTGCTGCCGTAATCGATGACGGCTATCGTCGCCATGGCCTTGCATCGCTCCCGGTGTCAGAGAGCGCCTTTGGTTGACGGCAGATCGTCGCCCATACGCGGGTCGCGCTCGACGGCCATGCGCAGCGCACGGCCGAAAGCCTTGAACACGGTTTCGATGATGTGGTGTGCATTGCGGCCGCGAATATTATCGATGTGCAGTGTGCAGCGCGCATGATTGACGAAGCCCTGGAAGAATTCGCTGAACAGATCGACGTCGAAATCACCGATGCGCGCACGCGGAAATTCGACGGCGAAGGTCAGACTCGGGCGCCCGGAGAGATCGATGACGACCCGAGACAGCGCCTCGTCGAGCGGAACATAGGCGTGGCCGTAGCGGCGGATGGCGCGCTTGTCGCCGAGCGCCTGGTCGACGGCCTGGCCAAATGTGATACCGATGTCCTCGACGGTATGATGAGCATCGATCTCGAGGTCGCCACGAGCATTGATATCGAGATCGATCAGCCCGTGGCGCGCCACCTGATCGAGCATGTGATCGAGAAAAGGCAGACCGGACGCGAAGCGGCCGGCACCCTTCCCATCGAGATCGACGGCGACCGCGATCTGTGTCTCCTTGGTATCGCGTTGGATGCGGGCTGTACGAGTGCGAGTGCTCATGACCGGGTCGGGGACGGATTGAACGATGGGAGGGCGCGTACATTAACAGCTCGCCCGCCGTTTGGTAAGTTGAAGAAAGTACTCAATGCCCTACAGCAAGGCGAGCCCCCCATGAGCGAGAGCGCAAGTCAGACCGTTACCGAAGACGAAGTTGCCCAGGTAGAAGCGTGGTTGCAGCAGCTGCAGGACGCGATCTGCACCGCGCTGCAAGCCCTCGAGGAGAATGCGCGGTTTCACGAGGACGTCTGGCACCGCCCACAAGGCGGTGGCGGGCGCACCCGTGTGCTGGCCAATGGCACCACCTTCGAGCAGGCCGGGGTCAATTTTTCCCGAATCGCCGGCAGCAGCCTGCCGGCCGCGGCCACGGCGCGGCGACCGCAACTGGCCGGGCGCAGCTTCCGCGCGATGGGGGTCTCGCTGGTCGTCCACCCGCTGAACCCCTTTGTGCCGACCTCTCATGCCAATATCCGCCTGTTCGTCGCCGAGTGCGCGAACGAAGCGCCGGTCTGGTGGTTTGGCGGCGGCTTCGATCTCACCCCCTATTACGGCTTCGAGGAGGATGCCGTAGCCTGGCACCGCACTGCACGCGCCGCCTGCGCCCCGTTCGGTGAGGACGTCTACCCGCGCTTCAAGAAGTGGTGTGATGAGTATTTCTACTTGAAGCATCGCGATGAGCAGCGTGGCGTGGGGGGCTTGTTCTTCGACGATCTGAACGAGTGGCCGTTCCGCCGCTGCTTCGAGTTCATCCAGAGCGTCGGCACGAAATACATCGATGCCTATGTACCCATCGTCGCCAAACGCAAGAGCACGCCGTATGGCGAGCGCGAACGGGATTTCCAGCTCTATCGCCGCGGACGTTATGTCGAATTCAACCTGGTCTACGACCGCGGTACCGTATTCGGACTGCAGACCGGGGGACGGACCGAGTCCATTCTCATGTCGCTACCGCCCAACGTTCGCTGGCGCTATGCGTGGGAGCCGGAACCCGGCTCACCGGAAGCGCGTTTGTACAGCGATTTCATTCGACCGCGGGATTGGCTGGGCGAGTCCATCGGCTGAGGCGGGGGTCGTCAAGCGGCAAGGCTGTCAGCCGCCCTGGTGAGCGATACCGTTGTCGATCAGCACTTTGCGCAAGCCGCGAATGGCCGGAAAGATTTCCTGATTGCGATCGGCGCCGTGTTCGTCGAATGCCGCCTGTTCGAGTTCGCAGATCCAGCGATCCTCGGCGAAGATACCGTTGGTAAACCACACGATGAAAGGCCAGAACAGATCAAGCACGAATCCTGGCGAAGGCCGCCGGATCATCATGAGACCGTAGGTGTGATTGGAGCGCTGCTCCCGATCGAGCGGGATGTACACGTTCCATAGGTCGAGCGCCGGATGCGTGCTGCCTGCGGTCCAGAACTTGAGCGATTGATACGGATATTCGGTACGAATGGTCATCAGGTCGCGTTCAGTCGGTGCCGCCTCGACCCGTTTGCCGAGCATGAACTTCTCACCCAGCGGCTGCCGGCCCGAGGCGCGCTTGAAAGTGTAATCGGCCTCGATCCAGTTATCTCCCTGGCGCATGCCGAGAAACAGGGTCTTGATGCCGCCCATCAAGCGCCGATGCAGGAACTGATGATTCATGTCCATCAGGTTCTCGTGCATGAAGGTGTAATGGCAGTCGATACGGCGATCGAGGTAGCGCGTCTTGTAGTGCGGGTCGTTCGCCGAAGGTACCTCCGGGAAGGCCACCTGGCTGGCCAGCTCGGCCTCGCCCGGAAAGACGAAGACCAGGCCATAGGCTTCGCGGGTCGGATAGCTGCGCACGCTGTTGGGTTTCATCGAGCAGGCATCGAGATAGGGAACACTGATGCACTTGCCGTCGGCGCCATATTCCCAACCGTGATAGCCGCAACGAATCGAGCACTCGGCGACGACGCCGACATGCAGGGGCACCTGACGATGCGCACAGCGGTTCTCCAACGCAAAAAGCTGCCCGTCTCGTGAACGCACGATGACTATGGGCTGCCCGGCGAAACTCGCGGCCAGCGTTTTTCCGGGTTTGACGTCCCGCGAACGGGCGATCGGGTACCAGAAATCGGGGTCGATTGCAGTCTTGCGGATGTCGCGCGACGCTTCCCGGGTCGCACCATCAGGGAGACGGACGGTATTGTCTGGGGTCATGGCGAACGGTATCGAATCCTGAGGTAACGACGCATTGTAGAGTCAAATTCGCGTTTTGCATGCACCATCGCCTCAGAACAAGCCAGCTTCGAGACCGGCGGCAAGTGTCATGCCGAGTTCGCGACCGGCCGCGAGGTGGGCCGGCGTGAGTTCTCCGACGGCGATCACCGGCTCGGCCACCTCGCGCCAGCGCAAGCCGGTAATGATGCGTCGCATGGCACCGAGCGCACCCTGCCCGTCGTTGCCGGCCTTGATCAGCAAGGCATACGCCAGGCCCGGCGTGTGCTCCAGACAGTCGTAATAGACGCTGTCGAAAAAATGCTTCATCGCGCCTGACATGTAGCCAAAATTTTCCGGGGTGGCGAGGAGGAGGGCGCCGCTCTTACACACCTCGGCCGATTCGGCTTCGAAGGGGGAGCGGACGACGACATCGACGCCTTCGATGGCCGGATCGCGGGCGCCCTCGATGGCCGCCTCCACCAACTGCGCGGTGCTCCCGGAGCGCGAGTGATAGACGATGAGCAGCTGCTTGGTCATGGTGTATCAGCGAAACCGGCCTCTCCCCGGGGACGTGGCAAGCCTTGCCGCCTCTTCATAACGTAACATGGACTGCCCATCAATCATTGAGGTGCAAGCGGCCCATGGCAACGACCAAGGAAATGCTCGAAATCGATGTCGAAGGCGGCAAGCTCGCGGTGGCTCACTGGCCGGGCGCAGGGCCGACGTTGCTGTTGGTGCACGGTATTTCCGGCTCGCACATGGCCTGGGGACAGGTCGCGGAAGCACTGCCGGCCGGCACCTTCGATATCTATGCACCAGATTTGCGCGGGCGCGGCGCCAGCAATGCCTTGCCCGGGCCGTACGGACTCGCGCGGCACGTCGATGATTTATGCGCGCTGCTGAGATATGTCGACGCCGGCCCGGCGCTGTTCGCCGGACACTCCTTGGGCGCCTACATCGGCGCGGTATTCGGAGCGACCCGTCCCGAGTTCCTCTCCCGTATCGTCCTCGTCGACGGCGGCATCGCCCTGCCCTTGCCCGATGGGCTGGCGCCCGAAGCGCTGCTCGAGAAGGTGCTGGGCCCTGCGCTTGCCCGTCTAAGCCTCGAATTTGCGAGCCGTGACGCCTATCGGGCCTTTTGGCGTGAGCATCCGGCCTTCCGAGAACCTGCTGCCTGGAATCCGCATGTCGAGGCCAATTTCGACTACGACCTCGCCGGCGATACGCCGCCTTTCCGGCCCCGAGCGGTCGAAGCGGCAGTCCGTGCCGACGGCCTCGATCCGATGCGCGCGGAAATGATCACCATGATCGATCGGGTGCCCGTGCCCATGCTCGTGCTGACCGCGGTTCGCGGGCTGCTCAATCAGCCCGAGCCGCTGATGCCGGTGGCGGCGGTCAAGGCCAAGCTTGCCGCCATTGACCACCTGGAGTGGTGCGAGATCCCAGACACCAACCATTATTCGATCACGCTCGGCAACGGGGCAGCGGCGGTGGCCGAGGCCATCACGGCATTTTCGACCGGCCGCTAATGCGTAGCCGCGGCGCCGACCTGCAACCAGAAGGTGACCGGACCGTCGTTGACCAGGGCCGATCAAGAAACCTCTTCGGCGCGCTCCGCCGCACGCGAGGTCCGTTTACGATCGACTTCTTTCAGCTGGCGCTTGCGCAGGCGTATGGCTTCCGGCGTGACCTCGACCAGCTCATCATCCTCGATGAACTCCAGTGCCTGTTCGAGATCGAAGCGCACCGGCGGGGTAAGCAGAATATTCTCGTCGTTGCCCGAAGCGCGCATGTTGGTCAACTGCTTGGCCTTGAGCGCATTGACGACGAGATCGTTGTCGCGGGCGTGAATGCCGACGATCATGCCCTCGAACGCCTCGTCACCGGGCTTGACGAGCATGCGCCCGCGTTCCTGGAGATTGAACAATGCGAAGCCGAGCACCTTGCCGGGTGCGTTGGCGATCATCACACCGTTCTTGCGCGGCGCAATCGCGCCGGCCTCCAACGGCCGGAAGCTGTCGAAACTGTGAAACAGCAGACCGGTTCCCGAGGTCGCGGTCAGAAATTCGGTACGAAAGCCGATCAGGCCGCGCGCCGGGATCTCGTAGTCCAGGCGTACGCGCCCCTGCCCGTCTGACTGCATGTCCTTGAGCTGGCCGCGCCGCTGACCAAGCTTCTCCATTACCGCACCCTGATGCTCTTCGGGCACGTCGACGACGAGTTGCTCGAAAGGTTCGCATTTGACGCCATCGACGAGCTTTACGATGACCTGCGGGCGGCCGACACAAAACGCGTAGCCTTCGCGGCGCATGTTCTCGATCAGGATCGACAGGTGCAGCTCGCCGCGACCGGATACCAGCATCACCTTGGGGTCGGCAGTCGGTTCGACGCGCAGCGCCACGTTGTGCACGAGTTCTCGGTCGAGACGCTCGAGGATCTGCCGGCTGGTGACGAAACGGCCTTCGCGGCCGGCAAACGGTGAGTCGGAGACTTCGAACGTCATCGACACCGTCGGCTCGTCGACGCTCAATGCCGGCAAAGCCGCGACCGCACTCGGGTCGCACAAGGTGTCGGAAATGCGCAGATCCTCTATGCCTGTCACGCAGACGATGTCTCCGGCCTCGGCTGACTCGCGCACCTCGCGCTTCAGCCCCTGAAAGCCAAGCACTTCGAGCACCCGACCGCGCCGCGTGCCGCCGTCGCGGTCGACGATGACCAGCGACTGATTGGCGGAGATCCTTCCACGATTGATGCGGCCGATGCCGATGGCGCCGACATAGCTCGAATAGTCGAGCGCGCTGATCTGCATCTGCAGCGCCTCGCCCGGCTCGATATGGGGCGGAGGAACACGGGCGACGATAGTCTCGAAGAGTATCTGCATGTCGGTGTCGGTCGCGTCCGGTTCGAGCCGGGCATAACCTTTCAGAGCCGAGGTGTAGACCACCGGAAAATCGAGCTGGGTGTCGTTGGCGCCGAGGCGATCGAACAGTTCGAAAGTCTGATCGAGTACCCAATGTGGGCGGGCGCCTTCGCGATCGCATTTATTGATGACGACGATCGGATTGAGGCCGCGCGCGAAGGCCTTCTGGGTAACGAAGCGCGTCTGCGGCATCGGGCCGTCGACCGCGTCGACCAGCAGCAGCACCGAATCAACCATCGACAGGATACGTTCGACCTCGCCGCCGAAATCGGCGTGGCCGGGGGTGTCGACCACATTGATACGGTAATCCTGCCAGGTCAGCGCGGTGTTCTTGGCCAGGATGGTGATGCCGCGTTCACGCTCGATTGCATTCGAATCCATGACTCGCTCGGTCGCCGCGCCGCGCCGCGCATCCAGGGTGCCCGATTGCTTGAGCAGCTCGTCGACGAGCGTGGTCTTACCATGGTCGACGTGCGCGACGATGGCGATGTTGCGCAAATGGGAAGTGGACATGACAATCGGACGCCTTGATGCGGGAGTTCGGCCAGCGCCGGACAGGGTCGCGGGCGGCAGGGCGGCGCATTATACGCGTCTCGCCGGGGTTTTATAGGGCCATATGGCGATGAAACGCATTCACACCTCGCCCGACCCCGTTCTCGCCGGCTGGCTGGTATCCATACTGGAGGCGGCCGGTGTGCCCTGCACCGTGCGTAATGGCTACCTGGGCGGGGCTGCCGGCGAATTGCCGCTCAACGAGTGCTGGCCGGAACTGTGGATACTCGATGACCGCGACGAAGACCTTGCACGGCGGCTGATTGAGGGCGCTACCTCAGCACCCGCCGCCGACGGCCCTGCCTGGCGCTGCAACGGCTGTGGTGAAACCATCGAAGCAGTCTTCGGGACATGCTGGCAGTGCGGCGCGGAGCGCAGCTGAACTTGCCGCGGCTGCTCAGGTTTGCTCCCAGGGCAGGCCGTGCACCAACCAGCCGCTCACGCTGCGGCGGTGACCGGAAGCGTCTTTATCGCCTTCGAATCCCTCTTCCACGTTGAACAGGTTCGAAAAGCCCGCATTGGCGAGAACCTTGGCGGCAGCCATGGAACGCGCACCGCTGCGGCAGATGGCCAGCACGGGGCGGTCGGGTGTGTCGCCGCCCTCGGCCACGAGCAGCGTCCGGACCTCGTCGACGAAACGCGGATTTTCGGTCCAGGCGGGGTAGTCCTTCCATATGACATTGTGCGCCCCGGCGGGATGACCGACATAATCGAACTCGACCTTGGAGCGCACATCGATCAGCACCGCGCGCGCGTCATCGGCAAGGATACGTGCGGCTTCGGGCGGGGTGACGCGTTTGATGCCGGATTCACTCATGGCCCTCTCTCCGAATTCAGGATGGGTGCGCTGCAGTATAATTCCGCGGCCCTCCAGCGCGAACATCTGCATGACCGAGCTCTCCACCGACGCCTTCCCGACCCTTGCCGCAATCGACCTCGGTTCCAACAGTTTTCACATGATCGTCGCGCGGACCACCGCCGACGGTTTCCAGGTGGTCGACCGCATGCGCAACACCGTGCGTCTGGCGGCCGATCTCGAACCCGACAATGTCATCACCGACAAAGCCATGGCCCGCGCCGTGGCCTCTCTCGAGCGGTTCGGCGAACGGGTACGCGATCTGCCGCATGGCGCGGTTCGCGTGGTCGGCACCAACACCCTGCGCAAAGCGCGTAATGCAGCTGCTTTCACGACTCGCGCGGCAGCCGCGCTCGGCCATCCGATCGACATCATTTCGGGTTACGAGGAAGCACGCCTGATCTATCTCGGTGTATCGCATGGGCTCGAGGATGCAGCCGAGCAGCGTTTGGTGATCGACATCGGGGGTGGCAGCACCGAATTCATCCTCGGCAAGCGATTCGATCCCCTGCACATGGAAAGCCTGCACATGGGCTGTGTCAGCCATTCGAGTAGCTTTTTTCCGAGTGGACGGATCGATGCCCAGGCCTTCCGCAGCGCCGAGATCGCCGCGCGACAGGAACTCGAAGCGATAGAGATCGCCTATCGACGGTTCGGCTGGCAGTCGGTCGTCGGCGCCTCCGGCACCATTCTCGCGGTACGCGAAATCGTCCTCCAACAGGGCTGGAGCCAGGAAGGCATCACGCCCCAGAGCCTGGCCCGGCTCAAACAGGCGCTGCTCGACGCAGGCCATGTCGCCAAGGTTTCACTCGCCGGCCTCTCCGACGACCGCCGGCCGGTACTTCCGGGGGGGATTGCCATACTCTCAGCGACGTTCGAAGCCCTCGGTATAGAGCGGATGCGGGTCTCGCAGAGTGCGCTGCGTGAAGGTCTGCTGTACGACCTGCTCGGCCGTATCCACCAGGAAGACGTGCGCGAACGCACCGTCGCTGAATTGGTCCGCCGCTATCACATCGACACCGCGCACAGCGCCCGCGTCTGCCACAGTGCGCTCGGCCTGTTCGATCAGATCGCGAGTGCGTGGGAGCTCGACGGCGACGAACATCGGCGCCTGCTGAATTGGGCAGCAGCCCTGCACGAGATAGGTCTCAGCGTCGCCCACAGTCAGTACCACAAGCACGGTGAGTACCTGCTTTCCAATCTCGAAATGCCCGGCTTCGCCCGTGGTGAGCAGCGCCGCCTGGCGATACTGGTTCGGGGACATCGACGAAAGTTCCCCTTGGCCGAATTGAAAGCCCTGCCGCTGGAACAATTCGAATCGGTACGGCGTCTGTGTGTCTTGCTGCGCCTGGCCTGCGTTGTGCATCGGCGACGCTCGGACGAGTCGCTACCCAGGCTCCGGTTGACCATCGAGGGTTCGACCTTGCGGTTGTCCTTTCCCGAGCGGTGGTTGGCAGGGCATCCGCTGACCCGTGCCGATCTGGAAACCGAGGCGGGGTTTCTCAAAACGGCGGGGTTCAAGCTCAAAGCCAAATAAGAGAGGCCATTTTCAAAAGGCTTGCTGCACGCCGACCATCGGCATCAGGCGCATGAGCATCCGCGCGCGGCGCTGTCAGCCTGCCAGCAGGTCGAGCAGGTATTGCTGGCTGTCGCGCGGCCGCGCCGCGCCCGGCCGCACGCGCGTGTAGGTACCGTCGCTGCGCAACTGCCAGGCGCGGGTATTATCGGCCAGGTAGTTGTTCAGACACTCCTTCATGATGCGTTGATGCAAACGCTTGTCTTCGATCAGGAAGGCGGTTTCGACGCGTTTGAAGAAATTGCGCCCCATCCAGTCAGCGCTCGACAGGTAGATCTCCGGGCTGCCATCGTTCTGGAAGAAAATGACGCGTGAATGCTCGAGAAAGCGGCCGATGATCGAGCGCACACGGATGTTGTCCGAAATGCCCTCGATGCCGGGTCTGAGCGCACACACGCCGCGCACGATCAGATCGATCTTCACTCCCGCCATCGACGCTTCGTAAAGCGCGTCGATGGTCTGGCGCTCGGACAAGGCGTTCATCTTGACGATGATGCGCGCACTCTTGCCGGCCCGGGCGTGGCGGGCCTCACGCCCGATCAGGTCGATGACGGTCTTGTGCATGGAGAACGGCGATTGCAGCAGCTTTTTCAGCTTGCCGGCGCGCCCCGGTGCGGTGAGCTGATGAAAAATCTTCTGGACATCGACCCCGATGGTGTTGTCGCAGGTGAAAAGTCCATAGTCCGTGTATTGACGCGCCGTGCGTGCATGATAATTTCCCGTGCCGAGATGCACATAGCGTCGCAGCTGCTTGCCTTCCCGGCGCACGACGAGAATCATCTTTGCATGGGTCTTGTGGCCGACGATGCCATAGACCACATGAGCGCCTGCCTCCTGCAAGCGGGTGGCGAGTTCGATGTTGGCTTCCTCGTCGAAACGGGCCTTGAGTTCGATGACGACTGTCACCTCCTTGCCTTCCCGGGCAGCTTCGACCAGCGCCTGGACGATGGCTGAATCGGGTCCCGTGCGATACAGCGTCTGCTTGATCACCAGCACGTCCGGATCGCGGGCGGCCTGGAACAGAAACTCCGTCAACGGCGCGAACGACTGGAACGGGTGGTGCAACAGCATGTCTCCACGCCGTATCACCTCGAACAGGTTGGCGTTACGGGTCAGCCTGAGTGGGCGGCTGGGAGTGAAAGGGGCAAATTTCAGATCCGCCTGCTCGACCATATCCGGAACCGCCATCAACCGGCCCAGATTGACCGGACCATTGCAGCTGTAGATGTCCGGGTCGAGCAGATTGAATTCGGTCTTGAGCAAATCGACCATTTCCTGTGGACAGTCGCTCGCGACCTCGAGCCGCACCGCATCGCCGAAGCGTCGTTGGTGCAGTTCGCCCTCGAGTGCCTGCAACAAATCCTCCACTTCTTCGTCGTCGACGAAGAGATCGCTGTTTCGAGTCACCCGGAACTGGTAACAGCCGGTAACCTTCATGCCGGGGAAGATGTCGTCGACGTGCGCGTGGATAATCGATGACAGGAAGACGAACTCGTGCGGCCCGTTGGCATGCGATTCCGGGATATTGATGATGCGCGCGAGCGAGCGCGGCGCCTGAACGATGGCGATGACGCTGTTGCGGCCAAAGGCGTCGGTACCTTCCAGCGAGACGAGGAAATTCAGGCTCTTGTTGAGGATGCGCGGGAAAGGGTGTGACGGATCGAGTCCGATCGGACTCAATACCGGCAGCAACTCCCGGTTGAAGAAGCGCCGCACCCAGGCCGCCTGACGGGTATTCCACTCGGCCCGCTTGAGAAAGCGGATATCGTGGTCGGCGAGTAACGGCAAGAGTTCTTCGTTCAGTACCCGGTACTGCTCGGCAACCAGGGCGTGCGCTGATTGGCTGATCGCCCGCAATTGCTCCACCGGCGACATTTGATCCGGCGTGGTCTGTGCGGCCGCGAAAACGACCTGCTGCTTCAGTCCGGCGACCCGGATTTCGAAAAACTCATCCAGATTGCTGCTCGCGATACACAGGAAGCGCAGGCGTTCGAGCAGCGGCGTACTCTCGTCTCGCGCCTGCTCGAGCACCCGCCGGTTGAATTCGAGCAGGGACAGCTCGCGATTGATATAGAGTTCCGGATCACCGATTCGATTGGTTTTGGCATCCATGGTTGGTTCAGGGGCACTCGATTTGGGGCGTGGCGGGAATCCCCAGCCACGGTGTGCATTCTCGCGTATCTGTGTTTAACATTGCGCGCTTTTGCTGGGCAAAAGCAAGTCGCCGGGAGTGCTCGCCTACCATGGTAAAAAAAGACAAGAGCCGGTCCAGAAAACGCAAGCAAGGGCGGCCACGCGCAGAAACGGCCGACCGGCACGCCCTCTACGAAGCCGCCGTGCAGAACGTGGAGGCCGAAATCGACTTCGTCGATAACGAATTCCAGCGCCTGCGGGGCCGCCCGGCGCGCTATCTGCGGGAAGATTTCTGCGGTACGGCCAACACCGCCTGCGAGTGGGTCCGGCGGCGCCCGGACAACTATGCGACCGGTATCGACCTCGATGACGAAGTCCTCGAATGGGGCCGAAACCAACACGTCGACGGCTTGACGCCCGACCAGCGCGCACGCATTGCGCTGGTCAACGACGATGTCCTCAGCGCCGCGACGCCGCTGCAGGATATCGTCCTGGCCATGAATTTCAGCTACTGGCTGCTCAAGGAGCGCCGTCTGCTGCGCCGCTATTTCCGCCGCGTGCACGACATTCTCACCGAAGACGGGCTGTTCTTTCTCGATTGCTACGGCGGCTATGATGCCTTCCGGGTGCTCAAGGAGCGCACCGATTACAAAGGCTTCACCTACATTTGGGATCAGGCCGCCTATAACCCGATCAATGGCGATCTGACCTGCCATATCCATTTCCGTTTCGCCGACGGCTCGCGCCTGAAAGAAGCGTTTTCCTACCATTGGCGCCTGTGGACCCTGCCTGAAATCCGTGAAGTGCTGGGCGAAGCGGGCTTCAGCACGACCACCGTCCACTGGCAAGGCTGGGACGAGAAAGAGGAAGAAGGCAGCGGGGAGTTTTATCCAACCGAGAGCGCCGAACCCGATGCTGGCTGGATTTGCTACATCGTCGCGGAGAAATGAGCGAGTAACGTACCTGACGGGCCCGCCTCGATCATAATCTTGTAATATCGCGATCTGACAATGCGCCTTCGCCCAAGCAGCACTGCGACCTGTCGAGTCAGGCACCGAACCCGCGTAGCCCGAACCGGGTCCTGCGCGGCCGGCCGGATCACGTCGGGGCTCGTTCAAGCCAGGCGAACCATCCCATGCAGCAATGCGCCCTGAATCCCGAGATCACCCTGCGATGAACTCTGCAGATCTGCAGGAAAACCCGGCACGAGAACGTCTGCGCCTGCTCAAGGACCGGTCGTTCGGCGCCGTGATGGGTGTCGGCGGCATCGCCGTCATCCTCGCCATCGCGCTGATCTTCATCTACCTCCTGTACACCGTCCTGCCCCTGTTCGGCTCTGCACGGGTCACGGCGGCAGCCGACTTCTCGAGCCCCACCTCCGCCCCGCCCCGTATGGTCGCCCTCGACGAATACGCCGAAATCGGCCTCATCGTCGGCGCTGACGGCAGCTATCGCTTCGTTTCGACTGCCAGCGGCGACAATTTGCTTTCCGGCCGCCTCGTCGACGATGCCGCGAGGGTGTCGGCGGTCGCTGCCGGCGCCCCCGCCCAACGCACGCTCGCAGCCGCGACACAGGACGGTATGGTCGTCATCGCCCGGGCCGACTATACGGTCAGTTATCCGGACGATCGCCGCTCGATCACGCCGAAGATGAGCTTTCCCTACGGTACCGCGCCACTCGATGTGAGCGTCGACGGCGCGGCCATCGAGCAGTTCACAGCGCAGGCCAACGATGACGAAGCGAGCATCGCGGCAATCACCACGGGCGGCCGGCTGGTGCTGCTGAATGTAGCGCGCCAGACGTCCTTCCTCGACGACGAAGTCACATTGGAGACGACGCGCGCCGACATCGCCTCGGACGTCAAGAACATCGACCGCATCGCGATGGATATCGACCAGCGTGAGTTGTACACGGTCTCGACTCAGAATGTATTGAGCTATTACGACATCAGCGACAAAAGCAATCCGGTCCTCGTCGACCGCGCCTCGCTCGTCGCCGACGGCGCCCGCGTAACCGCTTTCGAGTTTTTGAGCGGAGGCATCTCCGTCATCGTCGGCGACGATCGGGGCAGATTGACCCAATGGTTTCCGGTTCGCGATCGAAACAACCGCTATACCCTTGCCCGGGTGCGCGAACTCGAAGCGATGCCGGCAGCCATCAGCCATATCGGCTCTGAACACAACCGCAAGGGATTCGCGGCGTTCGACGTCGCGGGCAACCTCGGCATCTACTACGCGACTTCGGATCGGCAACTCGCCGTAGCACCGACAGGATCGGAGACTATTGTCACCGCGGCCTTTGCACCGCGGGCCGATGCCGTACTGGCAGCCGATGCCAGCGGTCGATTGCGCATGTTCGAGGTCCGCAATCCCCACCCCGAGGTTTCATGGCGGGCGCTGTGGGGCAAAGTCTGGTACGAAAACCGCCAAGAGCCCGAATACATCTGGCAGTCGTCTTCGGCCAGCGCCGAATTCGAGCCCAAGTTCAGCCTCACGCCGCTGACGTTCGGCACGTTCAAGGCCTCTTTCTACTCGATGCTGTTTGCCATGCCCATCGCGGTATTCGGCGCCATCTATACCGCTTACTTCATGTCGGCGCCGATGCGTGCCATCGTCAAACCGTCGATCGAGGTGATGGCGGCACTGCCGACCGTCATCCTGGGATTCCTCGCCGGCCTGTGGCTCGCGCCACTGATCGAGCGTGAACTCATCGGCATTTTTCTCACTCTCATCATGCTCCCTGCCATGATCTTGGCCGCGGCCTTCGTCTGGTTCCGCTTGCCCGTGCACTGGCGCCGCAGCATTCCGGACGGTTGGGAGGCGCTGCTGCTGATCCCGGTCCTGTGCCTGTCGGTCTGGATGAGCATCGTCCTTGGCGAGCGCATCGAGGCCGTCTGGTTCGGCGGCAACGTCACCCATTGGCTGCATGCGACCTATGACATCTCCTATGATCAGCGCAATTCGCTGGTCGTCGGTATCGCCATCGGCTTCGCGGTCATTCCGACGATTTTCACGATCAGCGAGGACGCCGTATACAGCGTGCCGCGCTCCTTGACCATGGGTTCGCTGGCGCTCGGCGCGACGCCGTGGCAGACGGCGCTGAAAGTCGTCCTGCTGACCGCGAGCCCCGGCATCTTCTCGGCCTTGATGATCGGCATGGGCCGCGCCGTCGGCGAGACGATGATCGTGCTCATGGCAACCGGCAACACGCCCATCATGGACCTGAATATTTTCGAGGGCTTTCGCGCCCTGTCGGCCAACATCGCGGTGGAAATGCCCGAGTCAGAGGTCCACAGCACGCATTACCGCATCCTGTTCCTGGCCGCACTGGTGTTGTTTCTGGTCACTTTCGCGGTCAATACCCTGGCCGAGATCGTCCGCCAGCGGCTACGACGCAAGTATGCGAGTCTGTAACGATGGACAACCGCGCCGAGAGCATGACCCAGGTTGCCGATCGTCATTCGATGCGGGCCTGGCTGCGCTCAGGGCAACCGTGGATATGGCTCACAGCCGGGACGGTCAGCTTGAGCTTGATCATGGTTTTCGGCCTGCTCCTGCTCATCACATTACGCGGAATGGGTCATTTCTGGCCGCAGGACATCGCCGAAATAACGCTCACCGACGGCGAACTGGTGCTCGGCGAGTTCGTCGAACAGGAGACTGTCACGGCCGCGCGGGTCCGCGCGCTTGGCACCGACGTGCCGGCCGAGCGTGAATTCGTCGATCGATTCCAGATCAAGACAGGTAACCGCGATATCAGCGGTGCCGATTTCCGCTGGCTGAACGATACCGAAATCGCCTCCGTCCGTTACCCGGAGAACGTGCTCGTTGCCGAACGCACGGAGTGGGGCAATTTCTACGGCTACGTCGAAGGTTTACGCGAAGGTGGGCAAAGCCTCGAGCCGAGCGCACAGCGCTGGCCGGAGATCGAGCAACGCATGGCCCGCAAGCAGGAGCTCGCCGAGCGCATCAGTGTGATCGAGAAAGATCGTATGGGCTCGATCAACTACGAGTTGGAGCGCCTGCGCCTGGCCCGCAAAAGCCTCGAGCTGAGCGGCGCGGCGGCCGACGATCCGGCCTATGCAGAACTCGCCCGGCAGGATGCCGAGCTGCAGACGCGTTACGAAGAGCTCGCCGCCCAACTCGCGAGCCTGTACCGCGACATCGGCCGGGATACCCTGCTGGTAAGCACCGTCGACGGCGTCGAGCGCGAGCTGCCGTTCGCCAAACTGGTTCGGCTGTTCCGCCCGAATGCCATGAACATGGGTGAAAAACTCATCCACTACGGTGCGAAAGTGCTGGAATTCGTCAGCGACGAGCCCCGTGAAGCGAACACCGAGGGCGGGGTCTTTCCCGCCATCTTCGGCACCGTCCTGATGGTGCTGCTGATGTCGGTGTTCGTCACCCCGTTCGGCGTCATCGCGGCCATTTACCTGCGTGAATATGCCCACCAGGGAACGCTGACCCGCATCATCCGCATCGCCGTCAATAATCTCGCCGGTGTGCCGTCGGTCGTCTATGGCGTCTTCGGTCTGGGCTTCTTCGTCTACTTCATGGGCGGATCTATCGACGCCTTGTTTTTTCCCGAGTCGCTGCCTGCACCGACGTTCGGAACACCTGGCCTGCTGTGGTCATCGCTGACCCTCGCCCTGCTCACCGTTCCGGTAGTGATCGTCGCGACCGAGGAAGGTTTGTCACGCATCCCGCGCAGTATTCGCGAGGGTAGTCTCGCGCTCGGCGCGACCAAGGCCGAAACGCTGTGGCGCACGGTTCTGCCGATGGCGACGCCAGCCATGATGACCGGCCTCATCCTGGCCGTTGCGCGCGCCGCGGGCGAGGTTGCGCCGCTGATGATGGTCGGCGTGGTCAAGCTCGCACCAACCCTGCCGCTGGACGGCGATTTCCCGTATCTGCACCTCGATCGGAAGTTCATGCATCTCGGCTTCCATATCTATGACGTCGGTTTCCAGAGTCCGAATGTCGAAGCGGCGCGCCCGCTGGTCTATGCGACCGCACTGCTGCTCGTGATCATCATCGTCACCCTGAACCTGGCGGCCATCACCATTCGCAGCCGTCTGCAGGAAAAGTACAATGCAGCCGAAACCTGACACGGGATCGCCACCCATGACACAAGCAGACGCCGATCAGCCGGACGCCACTGGCGCCGCCCGTGGTGTCAGCCTGCACACCCTGCGCGACGCGGACGACCGGCCTGCGATCGCGTCTGACACCTGCATCGAAGTGCGCGATCTCGACCTTTATTACGGCGCCACGCGGGCCCTGAACAAGATCAATCTTTCCATCCCTGCCAAGGTCGTTACTGCTTTCATCGGTCCCAGCGGTTGCGGCAAATCGACTCTCCTGCGCTGCTTCAATCGGATGAACGACCTCATCGACGGTGTGCGCATCGAGGGGGAGGTGTTGCTGCGCGGCCAGAATATCTACGATCGTGCGGTGAACGTCTCGCAACTGCGGCGCAAGGTCGGGATGGTCTTTCAGAAACCCAATCCCTTCCCCAAATCGATTTACGAGAACGTCGCCTACGGCCTGCGCATCCAGGGGGTGAAAACCCGGCGCATACTCGACAAATCCGTGGAGCGGGCTCTGCGCGGCGCGGCGCTCTGGGACGAAGTCAAGGATCGCGTGCACGAGAATGCGCTCGGCCTCTCCGGCGGCCAGCAACAGCGCCTCGTCATCGCCCGTGCCATCGCCATCGAACCGGAAGTCCTGCTGCTGGACGAACCGGCGTCCGCGCTCGATCCCATTTCGACGCTCAAGATCGAGGAATTGATCTACGAACTCAAGAAGGATTACACCATCGTCATTGTCACCCACAACATGCAGCAGGCGGCCCGTGTTTCAGACTACACGGCTTTCATGTACATGGGTGACCTGATCGAAGTCGGTGAGACCCGGACGCTGTTTACGACACCACGACGCAAGCAGACCGAAGACTACATCACCGGCCGCTATGGGTGAGAGAAAAACGCCATGAGGAGTACATCATTCGCGGCCCGGCCGGGAACCGAACAGCAAAAGCCATGGTCGCATGATCACACTATCCGGCATATGCTGGCGGACCGGATCGGCGCTGGAAACGCAAGCGCCAGGAGCAAGCATTGATGGCCGTCTCGAATCTTCCTCACCATATTTCGCAGCAGTTCGACAAGGAACTCGAAGATATTCGCTCCAAGGTGCTCGCGATGGGCGGTCTGGTCGAAGACCATCTCCAGCGCGTGCTCGATACCCTTGGCAAGGGGAATTTCGAAGCTGCCGAGTATGTCGCCGTCAATGATTTCAAGGTCAATGCCCTGGAAGTCGAAATCGACAGCGATTGCACCGAAATCCTGCTGCGCCGCCAGCCTGCGGCCGGCGACCTGCGTCTCGTTGTGGCGGTGAGCAAGACCATTACCGATCTCGAACGCGTTGGCGACGAGGCCGAGAAGATTGCGCGCCTCGTGCTCAATCTGCGCAATACCAATGCGCTCAACACCTACTACGTCGGCATGCTGGCAATGGGCCATCACGTCCGGCGCATGCTACGTGCCTCGCTCGACGCCTTCGCACGCATGGACTCGGAGTCCGCATTCCGGGTGGCGCGCGAAGACCGGGAGGTCGATGCGGAGACCGACGTCATCATGCGCCATCTCATCACTTACATGATGGAAGATGCGCGCTCGATCACACCCGTGCTTGATGCCGTACTGTCATTGCGTGCGCTCGAACGCATCGGGGACCATTCACGCAATATCTGCGAAAACGTGATTTATCTGGTCGAGGGCAAGGATGTCCGCCACATCGCGCTCGAGCAAGTCGAAGCCGAACTCGATCTGCGGCGACGCGACGCTGAGTAGGAACCGAATGCGTTCAGCCGGTACCGCGGGCCGAAGACGCTGGCAGTGACTCACTCATCTGCATTTGGCCGGGCGGAAAATCAGCACGAAATATGCTGCCCTTACCGACCTCGCTCGTAATGTGCAGCGTGCCGTTGTGACGGGCCAGGACGTGTTTGACAATGGCGAGCCCGAGCCCGGTGCCGCCGAGACCATCGCCGCGTGCGCGAGATGGATCGACGCGATAGAATCGTTCGGTCAAGCGCGGGATATGCTCTTCTGCGATTCCGATGCCATTGTCCTCGACAGAGAAATGCGCGCCTTGTTCGTCGTGGAACCAACGCACGCGGATGACGCCGCGCGCCGGGGTGTATTGCACGGCATTGAACAAGAGATTGGAAAACGCACTATAGAGCTCGTTGCGTGCACCGCGCAGCCATAGCGCGCCGTCGATTTCCAACGTGAAAAAATGCTCCTGCCTGCCGCTCAGCTCACGTGCGCGGTGATGAACTTCGCCGATCAGGGACGGGACATCCACGGCCGCCGATTGTGATACCTGGGATTCAGCCTCCAGCGACGACAACAGCAGCAGCTCTTCGACCAGGCTGCGCATGCGGCTGGTGTGCTGGGCCATCTGCTCCAGAGCCGGATGCCACGCCGGCGGGCACTCGTGTTGCTGATCGCGAAGCATTTCCAGATAACCCTGAAACACCGTGATCGGTGTGCGCAGTTCATGTGAGACATTGGCGACGAAGTCGCTGCGAATCTGGTTCGCGCGGTGTAGCTGGGTAACATCGCGGGCGACCACGATACGCTGATCGATACCATAGGGTGCCGCGAGGACGCTCAATATGCGTTCGCGCGCCAGCGGGCATTCGATCTCGACGGTAGCGCCTTCTTCGCCGCGGCGCTCTTCGATGTAAGCGCGCAGCGCCGGCGTGCGGACCAGATTGGTGATGCGCTGACCCACATCGTCCGGCCAGCGGATACCCAGATCGCGATTCGCCGCCCCATTCGCCCAGCGCACTTCGTTGTCGGCGTCGAGAACCACGGTCGCATCGGGCAGGGCGCGCGTAGCCTGTTGGAATTGCTTGAGATAATTCGCCAGTTTCTTCTTGCGCTTCTTGTGCCGTTCGCGCAAGTAGTCGATCTCCAGCGTGAGTTCTTCGAAGACTCCGGGTTGTTCCGGGGGATCGTGTTCCTTGCGGTTACGCAGCCAGTGCAGCAGGCTGCCCAGATCGCGATGAAGCAGGATGATGTAGGCGAAACTCGCCAGCAGCAGGCCCCATAGCGGCGCACCCGCGATCAAGCCCAGCACGAAACCGCCGAGCAAGAATCCGAGCAGACGCCAGACGTCCTGATGTTGCATGGCCCGCTCCCCGATTAGCCGGTAGACAGGACTGGAATTATGCGCGTTATCGCCCGTTCGAGAAAATCGGGGCGACAATGGCATGGCAGGATGTTTCAGTCGACGCGAGTCGAGAAGCGGTAACCGACGCCGCGTACGGTCTGGATGTAGGCATCACAGTGACAGGGTTCGAACAGTTTCCGCAGGCGCCGGATGTGGACGTCGACGGTGCGTTCTTCGATATAAGCATCCGTGCCCCAGACCCCGTCGAGCAGCTGGCCGCGTGAGAATACCCGTTCCGGATTCGACGCGAAAAATTGCAGGAGGCGGAATTCGGTCGGACTGAGGTCGACCAGCTTCCCGCCGCAGGTGACTCTGTTACTGCGCAGATCGACAGCCAGCGAACCGGCTTCGATCAAATCGGGATTGCCCGGTTGCTGCGTACGCCGCATCACTGCCCGCACGCGGGCCAGCAACTCACGTGTCGAGAACGGCTTGGTGATGAAATCGTCCGCGCCGCTGTCGAGGCCGCGGATTTTATCGTTCTCCTCGCCTTTGGCCGTGAGCATGATGATGGGCACGGTACTGGTCGAGGGATCTCGTTTGAGACGGCGCGCGAGGTCGAGCCCGCTCAAACCCGGCAGCATCCAATCGAGGAGAATGAGATCGGGTACGTGGGATTTCATTACGTCATAGGCGGCCTCGACGTCCGCTGCCTCGACGAACGCGTAACCGTCGGCCGCAAGCGCAAAACCAAGCATCTTGCGGATGGCCGGTTCGTCGTCGACTATCAGAACCGTGGTATTCATTGAAACTGCCGTGAATAAATCGGGCCCATGGCCCGCCGCCTATTACAAAGGCAGATTGTTACAGGCCGATGAATCCTGCGCCGGAGGGGGTGACCGCACGGCATGGCTGCGCCCGCCACTGCTGCGGCTCGCGGGTCGCCCGTCGCCGTCGTCCAATTGCCCATAATGACCTCACCCCAATGTCACTTACTGTAGGCGACAACCGGTTTCGGGACCGGTCCGGCCTCCCCGCAGGAGAGGTCCTTTGGCGGAAATAAAGCGGACCGAAGGGAG
>JBBDTC010000239.1:0-22714 GCA_040904625.1 Gammaproteobacteria bacterium | reverse complement strand
GGGCGTGGCGTCGTCAACAACGATCAGAACATGATGTGGATGGGACGCCTGCAGTGGAACTTCCTCGGCCGCGACCTCGATTGGAAGCAGACCGATGTCGAATACACGGAACTGCCTACCGGCAGCCTCGCTTTCGCCGCAGCGACCAACGAAGGACGATGCACGCGGTGGTCGTCCGGCGGTTGCGGCAATCTCGACGGCTACCGGAGCCCAGCCGCGGCGATGGATGCGCAATATGCAATCGACCAGATGGTGCAGGAGTTCGCCTTCAAATGGCGGGGCTTCTCAGTGCAACAGGAGTTCCATTGGAAAACGATCGACGATCTGCAATCCGGCATGGAGACCAATATGGTCGGGGCCTACGCCCAGGCGGGTTACTTTTTTCATCATTGGATCCCCGCGGTGCCCGCGCCCCTGGAGCTGGCCTTCCGCTACGCGTTCGTGAGTGAACCGAACCGCTTTGATCTGGCACTGGACAACCTGCGCGAAGAGTTCACCATCGGTGCGAACTGGTTCTTTGCCGGGCACAATAACAAGTTCACCCTGGACTACTCCCATCTGTCACTGGAAGACGCGTTTCTGGCCAGGGACGTGTCCGATGACCGCGTGCGCTTCCAATGGGATATCTCCTTCTGAACCCTGGCGGCTGCGGCGTCGGCGATGACATGAGCCAGGCCGTGTGCCAGCTCATCGCTGCTGCTGGGGCCGGCCTGGTTCGATGGACGCCTGTTGCATTCAAATGCAAAGTGGCGTTCCAATTGAGCAGTCGGTATAGCACGCCGGCAGCGATGCAGCATCTCGGGGAGGGGTATGCCATGGCGCTTCAGTTGGACACGATCGACATCCATCGCCCGCAACGTTATGCCGAACAGGGCTTCCCCTGGGGGGAATGGGACATGCTCCGGCGCGAGGCCCCGGTGTTCTGGTACGAACGCGATGACATCGAACCGTTCTGGGCAGTGACCCGCTACGATGAGGTCATGGCGATTTCCGGCCGACCGGAGATTTTCATCAACGGCGGGCCGCGCCTGCGCCTCGCGCTGAAGCACGAAACCGAACTGTTGCGTGGCGGAATCGACGCCTTCGGCCGTTCGCGGGGCTGGGATCCGCAGGAACCTCCCGACCTCACCTTCATGGACGATCCGCGCCATCGTCAGGTCCGCAAGGCCTCGAGCTGGGCTTTCACCCAGGGCTGCATGCGCGCCATGGCGGCCCATTTCGACGATCTGGCGCGGGGTTTCGCCGAGGAGTTCCAGGCCGCGCTCGAGCGTGCCACCGCCAACGGCGAGACCCTCGATTTCGTGCACGGCTATGCTGCCAAGCTGCCGCTCGCCGCGGTGGGCGAGATCATGGGCCTGCCGGACGACGACTGGAAGAAACTCCTGCTGTGGTCGGAGGCCATCATCGGCGAGGTGCCGCCGGAACAGGTGCGCCCGGGCGAGACCCTGACCGAAGCCGCCGAACGTAACATGAATGAGTTTCGCGAATACCTGGAGGCGCTCGTCCACGAACACCGTCAACCGGGCGGCGGGCCGTCGGACTTCATCAATCGCCTGATCGAGGCTCGCGTCCAGGGCGAACCGATGAACGACCAGCAGCTCATCGGTTATCTCTTCGTGCTGATCGGCGCCGGCAACGACACCACGCGCAATGCCACCGCCGGCGGCTTCGCCGCCTTGCTCGAACATCCCGAGCAGCGCGACCTGCTCTGCGCCAATCCGGACCTGCTACCCGGCGCGGTGGACGAGGTTCTGCGCTGGACGTCCCCGGTGATCAGTTTCCTGCGCACCGCGACGGAGGATTTCAATCTGGCCGGCACGCCGATCAAGGCCGGCGAGACCGTGTGCATGTTCTACCCCTCGGCGAATCGCGATGAAAGCCATTTCGCCGATCCCTACAAGTTCGATATCTCCCGTTCGCCGAACGATTATCTGACGTTCGGTTACGGTGCGCATTTCTGCCTCGGCACCAACCTGGCGCGCGCCGAGCTCGCCTCCATGTTGCGGGCCTTGATTCCGGTTCTGCCGCGGATGGAACTGGCCGCAGGCGCCACGCGCATCGCGAACACCCATGTCTCCGGCTATTCGAGTCTGCCCGTGCGTGCGGTGCCTGGATGAGTACTGACGCTGAGACGCTCAAGCCCGACAGCATCAATGCCCACCTCAACAACGTCTATCCGGCGTTGGCGATGTTGGCGGGCATGCAACTCGAGGTGTTCACGGCATTGGGGATGGACGCCCTGAGCGCCGCCGAGGCCGCCGAACGCCTCGAGGTCAAGGCCGGCAAGCTCGAGCCGCTGCTCTATGCGCTGGTCAGCGCCGGCTTGCTCGAGCTCGAAGCCGGCCGCTTCCGCAATACGGCCGAAGCGGCCGAGTTTCTGGTCAAGGGCCAGCCCCGCTATCTCGGCAGTGCGCATCAGGCCTATTCCGACCTGTGGTCCGCGACGCTCCATACGGCCGCCTCCATACGCAGCGGGGCGCCGCAGGCCAAGCATGATTTTTCACGCATGTCATACGCCGAGCTGAGTGCGTTCGTGCGCGGCCTCGATGCCGGCGCCGGGGCTACGGCCCGGCGCCTGGACAAGGCGTTCGACATGAGCCGCTTCTCCCACCTGCTCGATGCGGGTGGCGGCTCGGGCGGGCTCGCGATCGCGCTGTGTCAGCGCTGCCCGGAGCTGCGTGCCACGGTCGCAGAACTGGCCAATGTCGCCCCGGTCACGCGCGAATGCATAGCGGAGAGTGGACTGGGTGAGCGGATCGAGGTGATCGAGGCAGATCTCGTCACCACGGTGCCGGCGGGAACTTATGATGCAGTGGTGTTGCGTTCGGTTCTGCAGGTACTGTCGGCTGCCGATGCCGCGGCCGCCTTGGCGCATGCGACTCGGGCCCTGCGCGCCGGCGGCGAATGCTTCGTTGTCGGCCGCATGCTCGACGACTCGCGGCTGACGCCGATCGAGGCGGTGGCGGTCAATGTCATGTTCCTGAACGTCTACGACGATGGTCAGGCCTACACCGAATCCGACTATCGCACCTGGTTCGAAGCGGCAGGCCTGAAGGGCAACGAGCGGCTGCCGTTGGCCGGCGGTTACAGCATCATGCGCGGAACGAAGGCCTGAGCCGCTGATAGCCCACGCGTAGAGAGACGGCCGTGCATCCCGATCCCGAAGGTCGGCGCCGGCGGGCGCGTAAGCCAGTGCGGCGAGGCTGCTCGCGGCGCTGGATGGCGCTCGCTGTCGGCATCTTGTTGATCGCCTCCGGCATAGTGCCGGTTGCACTGCTGCATCTGATCGATCCGCCGCGCACGGCGTTCATGTTGGAGGCGGCGTACGCCGCCCGTGAGCGCGGCGAGAGTTCTTACACGACCGATTATCGTCCTGTCGCGCTGGCTGAGATTTCGCCCTGGGTCGGGCTCGCCGTGATCACGGCCGAGGACCAGAAGTTCCCCAAGCACCGTGGCTTCGATGTCGATGCCATCCAGCAGGCGCTCGAGGCGCATCGTGAGGGTGGACGCTTGCGCGGGGCGAGCACGCTGAGCCAGCAGGTGGCGAAGAACCTTTTCCTGTGGCCGGGCCGCAGTTGGTTGCGCAAAGGCCTCGAGGCCTGGTACACGGTGGTTCTCGAGTTGTTGTTGCCGAAATCTCGCATTCTGGAGCTGCATCTCAATATCGCTGAGTACGGCCCCGGTGTGTACGGCGTGGAAGCAGCCGCGCAGCGCTATTTTGGCCGCAGTGCCGCGGCGCTCGATCGACGGCAGGCTGCACTGCTGGCAACGGTGCTGCCCAACCCGCTACGTCATCGCCTCTCCGCACCGGACCCGGGCATGCGCCGGCGACAGGCCTGGATCCTGGAGCAGATGGAACGTCTCGGCGGGTTGCGCTATCTCGACCGTCTCGAAGGGGAGGGGCCTCGAGCGGGGCGGTGAGCGTCCGGCAATCGTAGTAGCTCGAGCAAGCATCATCGAAAAGGGGCGGGCCGTACACGCCTGATGCATGACTCGACGACGAAGAAGAACGACATCATTGACGCCTCCACGGGCTGTGAGGCAGTCTTTGGACCTGAATTAAATTTAAGATTACGCCCATACGGTATTAAACTGACAATCTGGAGACCGTGCCCTGGGGCAAATTGGTTCATTATTGTCCCATTCGGGAATAGCGTTCAGGATAAGCCTCAAGTGGTATCAAGGTGGGAGCGTTATCAGCGGTACAGCGCGGTGGTCAGATTGCGATACCACGCAGCCGCGGCGGCGGCGTTTGTCCGGCGCCGTTCGGGCGCGTCGTCCAGGGCAGAGAGGTCACTGTCTACCTGGCGGATGTTGTCGCTCGTAGGCTCATAGCGCCCGCCCACCACAACGCTGTCGTCAGTAGCCACGAGACTCCAGCAGCGGTTGTGGTAGCGGGCTTCGGCTGCCGCGATACCGAGCAGATCGTGAGCGATGGTGTCGGCGACCACGCGGCTTTGATCATGTGCGGCGAACGCGGACTTCGGCATGTCACCGGCCTGCGCCGCATCGCCGAGGATGAATATTGCCGGGTCCGCTCGGGACTTCATGGTGTAGGGATCGATGGGGCAGTAACCATCGGCAGCGCTCAAGCCCGTGTCGATTGCGATGCGCGCGGCGGTCTGGCGCGGGACGACATTGACCAGCGCCGCGTGGCGGTAAGTTTCGAAGCCCGTTTCCACCGTCAGCGTCGCCGGCTCGACGCCCAGCAGTCCGGCATGGATGGTCGGCGGCATCCATTCGATCATGCCGGGGTAGTACTTCTCCCAGCCTTGCTGGAACAGCGGCTGTTTGGAGAAACTCTGCTTGGGGTCGATGATGACGATATGTGCCTGATTGCGGCCCGATGATTTGAGCGCATGCGCCATCATCGACACCCTTTCGTAAGGCCCCGGGGGGCAGCGGTAGGGATCGGGTGGCGCAATGACGACGATGAGGCCACCATCGGGAACGGCACGAAGCTGGCGCTCGAGTAGCGCCGTCTGCGAGCCCGCCTGCCAGGCATGCGGCATCTGCTGTGCCGCGGCCTCGGACCAGCCCGGTACGGAGTCATAATCGAGAGCGATCCCAGGTGCAAGTACCAGGCACTCGTACGGCAACTTCGTACCGTCGGCCAGCCGCACCTGCCGCGCCTCGCGCTCGACGGCCGTCGCCTGCTCGTGGACGACGCGGACGCGCGGCAGCGCGGCGAGGCCTTCGAAACCGAACTGGAGGGACTCGAGGCTGCGGTAGCCGGCGAGATGCAGATTCGAGTAATAACAGGTGGTGTAGGTTCGCTCCGCTTCGACCAGTGTGATGTCCAGCGCATCACGGCCCAGCGCGACCAGCTGGCGGACGACCGCGGCGCCACCGGCACCGCCGCCGACGACGACGACCTGCGGGCGGGTCAGCGCCAGGGCCGGCCACCCGCCGGCCGCGCCGAGCAGCGCCGTCGCGCCGGCCAGGAAACGTCGTCGCGTCGATCGGGCAGGGCGTTGCAGCAGGCGTGGCGGTTCCGGCATGGACGGTCAGCGACGGATGGCCGGGGTTTCGATGGCGACGTCGCGGGCGCGCCCGGCGAGATAGAGCTCCAGCGCCAGGTACTCCGGCCCACCGGACGCGAACTGGACGGCGCGCACGCTGGCTGAGCACAGGCGCAGGCGCCGGTGCAGCGAACCCAGCGTCTGCCACTCCAGGCGGTAGATGGGATAGCCGTTACCCAGGCCGTGACTGATGATGTCGCCGCGCATGCGGCGGCCGGCATGGCGCACATGGCAGTGCGCGCAGGACAGGTTCAACTGGCCCTGACGGCGATGGAAGAAAGCCCGGCCCGCAGCATGGAAGGGTGCTGCTGCGCCGGTGGTTTCGACTTGCATCGCCAAGCCGCGCGACTGGTAGGCAACGAACGCCGTCAAACTCAGCAGTTCATCGGATTCGTAAGCGAGCGGCGGCAGCGCCTGATGTTCCCGCCGGCAGGTATTGATGCGGCCTTCGAGGTTCAATAGAGCGCCACTTACTGCATCGACCGCCGGATACCGTGTCGCCACGCCGCGCATGGTGTCGCTGGCCTCGCCGTGACAAGCGGCACAGGACTGGCCCGGTTCTGCCACCGTTTGCGCCCACAGTTCGGCGCCCTCATCGACCCACAGCATACCGGGGTTGGCCGCCTCGTCCGCCTGTTGTGCCCGCACGGCCTCGCTCAGGAAGGTGGAACCACTGGCCAGCGGTTCGGCCTCGACGCTGCCGGCCAGCGCAATCAGGAATGAGAGCATGCAAGACGACAAACGCCGCCGCCGGGCCGTCATGGCACCACCGTGAGCGTCTTGCGGACCTCGCTCAGCTCACCCCGGTCGTCTTCCCAGGTGAACACCAGCTCACCGCTGCGGGTCGCGCGGGTGGTGAAGGCGATGAACGGATTGGCCGCCACGCCCTGGGTAAGATCCATGCCGAAAATCCGCTCGCCGTCGTAGCTGACGGTGAAACGCTCGATGATGTGGCGCGGTATCGACTCACCCATGGCGTCGACTTGATAGCCGGTTTCCATGGGATGGCGCATCAGCGCTTTGATCTCGACCACCTCGCCGGCGCGTGCTTCGGCCGGCATGGAGACGCGGGCTGCTGCCAGTGCCATCTTCTTTCTCCTAGCCGCCGTCGATGCAGGCGGCGATGGTGACGACGACATGGCGGCGGTCGCGCCAGAACGTGCCGTCGCTCATCTCGGCCAGTGCGGTGACTTCCTGCGATGCCGCCAGGCGGATGTTGGTGGACACCCGGGCGATGCCCGCGCGCGGGCTCAAGTGCCAGGTCAGCAGGTGGGCGATGGGATTCTGCTCTGAGAGAATGTGGATGGCGCGGACGTGATCGGCCTCGGTCATGGGGCTCTCGACGGCAACGGTGGTGAACACCGACAAGCCATTCTCCGCCACCCCGGGAATGATGAGTTCGACGCGGCCGTCGTTGATCGGCGCACCGCCGCTCAATGCGCTCAACGCGTCGTCGTGCATCTGCGGGGTGGCGGTGGCCAGGCGCGGCAATGCCAGCATGCTACCGGCGACGCCGGCGGCTGCGATGATCTGGCGGCGCGTCGGCATGTTCAGTCCTGCAGCGTCGCCAACCAGGCCACCACGTCTTCGATCGCCTGTGCTGGCAGCGCGGGCCGGCCACGATACTCTGGGGCGACGTCGGTCAGCCCGCTGATGCAGTAGTAAGGCGGCATGATGGTGGCCGGATTGAGTCGGCTCTGATCGATCAGGCGCAGCCGAATTTGCCCGGCATCGAGACGCGAACCGACCCCGGCGAGCGGTGGACCGATTTCGCCCTGGAAGGCTTCGTCGTCGACCGGCACCCGGTGGCAGATGAGGCAGTTGCCGCGGCGCCGGTCGAGCACGATGGCGCGCCCGCGCGCCGCATCGCCGCGCAGCGCGCCGAGCGCCTCGGGCACGGCATCGCCTCGAACTGAATAGGGTTCGAGCTCCGCCGCCGGCCCCTGCGCGGCAGCGAGGCAGCCCGCCAGGGTGGCCAAGGCCGCACCCCTCACGCCGTCGTCAGTCCCTGGTGGCGCAGCGGCAAGTCACGGATACGCCGCCCGGTCGCGGCGAAAATCGCGTTCAATACCGCCGGTGCGGCGACGGCGATGGTGGGCTCACCCACCCCGCCCCAGAAGCCCCCCGACGGCATCACGATGGTCTCCACTTCCGGCATCGCGGCGAGGCGCATCACCGGGTAGGTATCGAAGTTCCGCTGCTCGATGCGGCCGTCCTTGACCGTACATTCACCGTAGAGCATCGCCGACAGGCCGTAGACGAAAGAGCCTTCGACCTGCGCTTCGATCTGCTGGGGATTGACGGCATAGCCGCAGTCGGTCGCCGCCACGATGCGGTGGATGGTCAGTTTGTCATCCTTTACCGACACTTCCGCGCAGGCTGCGATATGGCTGGCGAAAGCCGTGCACTGGGCGAGGCCGCGGAACACGCCGTCCGGTGCCGGTGTGCCCCAGCCGGCGCCTTCCGCAGCGGCGTTCAACACGGCGGTATTTTTCGGATGCTCGCTCATCAGTGCGAGACGGAACTCGAGCGGGTCGCGGCCGGCGGCGTGGGCGAGTTCGTCGATGAAACACTCGGTATAGAGGGCGTTCTGGTTGGCATTGACGCCGCGCCAGAAGCCCGGCGGCACATGCGGATTGCGCATGGCATGATCGACCAGCAGATTGGGAAAGCTGTAGGCGATGGTGTGGTCGCCCTGCGCCTGGAAACACTGGAAGGTGACCGGATCCATGCCGTTCGACAGGCGCTGCGGCATGACGCCGGCGAGGATCGACTGGCCAGCGATGCGGACCCGGAAGGCCGTGACGTCGCCGTTCGTATCGAGCCCGGCGGTCAGCTTGCACTGGGTGAGCGGATGATAGGCCCCTTGCACCATGTCTTCTTCCCGGCTCCATAGCAGCTTCACCGGCGTATCGGGGAAGTGCCGGGCGATGAGGACGGCCTGGCGCACATAGTCGTGAAAGGCGCCGCGCCGGCCGAAGCCGCCGCCGAGGTGCAGTTTGTAGACCTCGCATTGTTGCGGCGGCAGCCCGGCGGCTTCGGCCGCGGCGGCGAGCGCTGCTTCGCCATTCTGTGTCGGGCACCAGACTTCGCAGCGGTCCTCGGTCCACTTCGCCGTCGCGTTCATCGGCTCCATGGTGGCGTGGTTCTGGTAAGGGTAGGAATAGATTGCTTCGATCGTCTGCGCGGCCTGTTCGAGCGCGGCCTCGACGTCACCATTCTCGTTGCCGACGAAGGCCTGGTCCGCATCCAGGCCGCTCTTGACGAACTCGGCGATGGATGCGCTCGAGGCCGCGGCATGTTCGCCCTCGTCCCAGGTAATCGGCAACGCGTCGAGGGCGGTCTTGGCCTGCCACCAGCGCTCGGCGACGACCGCGACGGTGCTGTCGTCGACCTGTACCACGCGTTTCACGCCGGGCCTCGACTCGACCGCCGCGGCATCGAACGAGGCGAGTGTGCCACCGAACACGGGGCACTGCCGGATGGCCGCGTTCAGCATGCCGGGCAGGATGACGTCCGTGCCGTAGACCTGTTTGCCGGTGACCTTCTCGGCAGTGTCGAGGCGTTTGAGGGGTTGCCCGGCAATGTGCCAGTCTTTCGGATCCTTGAGCGGTATCCCGGTCGGAACGTCCAGTTTCGCGGCCGCCTCGGCGACCTTGCCGTAGGTGGTCTTGCGGCCCGACGCCTCATGCGTGATGACACCTTTGTCGATGCGGCATTCGCTGGCCGGCACGTTCCAGGCAGCGGCCGCGGCGCTGCGCAGCATCTCGCGCGCAGCGGCGCCGCCCTGGCGGACGTAGTCGTGCGATTCACGGATGCCGCGGCTGCCGCCGGTGGAAAAACTCTGCCAGACGCGGCCGCGTGCCAGGCTCTCGCCGGGCGTCGGGTACTCGGTGGTGACGTTGGCCCAGTCGCACTCGAGTTCCTCGGCGACCAGTTGGGCGAGCCCGGTCAAGGTGCCCTGGCCCATTTCAGAGCGCGCGATGCGGATGATGACCTGCTCGTCCGGCTGTACGACGACCCAGGCGTTAACCTCGTCCGGATAGGCTGGCTGGGCGGCGGCGTCTGCGATACCGAGAGGCAGGTGCAGGCCGAGGGTAAGCCCGGCGGCGGCACCACCGACGACGAAATGGCGGCGCGTGATGGCTAGTGTCCCGGTCATGATGGAGCCCTCCTCAAACTTTGCCGCCGGCGGCGCGGTGAATACCTGCGCGCACGCGCCGGTAGGTGCCGCAGCGGCAGATGTTGGTGATGCCGGCGTCGATGTCGGCATCGGTGGGCTGGGGCTTCTCCGCCAGCAGCGCAGCAGCGGCCATGATCATGCCGGTCTGGCAGTAGCCGCATTGCGGGACGTCGAGCTCCACCCAGGCTCGCTGCACGGGATGTGAGCCATCGCTCGACAAGCCTTCGATAGTGACCACCTCATCGTCTGCGGTCACAGCCGAGAGCGGTACTACACAGGAACGCCGTGCGCTGCCGTTTATGTGCACCGTGCAGGCGCCGCATTGGGCGATGCCGCAGCCGTACTTGGTGCCGGTGAGCTCGAGCTGTTCGCGCAGCACCCACAGCAGCGGGGTCGAGCCGTCGGCGTCGACTTCCATCGGGGTGCCGTTGACATTGATTACGGGCATGGTTCTCACCTCCTGCGAGAAAGAAGCGTCGCTCCGTCAACCCGCGAACGGTGCCTGTTCGGCGAGGCCGGCGTGACGCGGGTGTGCGGCAGCGTAGGATTGCGGCCGGTGAGCGCGGCACATCCGCATGGGGCGAACGCGCCGGGGCGATGCGGTGTCACGGAAAGCGGCGCGCGAATTTCAACGCGCCCTGTACGAACAGTATCCCCATGCCGCACCGCGGCCGTCAACCTGGATAGTGGGGGGCTTACGGGGTCACTGCATAGATCAAATGCCCACGAACGGCTGCAGCAGGCGCGGCGCCCAATCGCGGAAACGCAGGCGGCCCTCGGTGACGGCCAGGCAGATGCACTCGCCGTCGCGGGTGATGACCGGCTGGTGCTCGGTACTCTCGTCGGCATCTTCGAGATCGCCTGCGCCGTAGATGGTGTTGCCGCAGAAGTAGGCACCTTTGAGTACCAGCGTCAGTTCGCTGCCGGCATGGGTGTGCGTGGGCAGGACGGTGCCGGGCGCGCCGCGCAGCAGCCACATGCGCGCGTCGTCCGTCTCGCCCAGGCGACACAAGGCGAGACCGCGGCCGAGCCGCCGCCACGGCAGCGCTTCGAGGCTCGAATCGAGCCAGGTCGCGACGACCTCTTCGATGTCGCCGCTGGCGGGTGTGTGCGCACGCGACAGTATCGCGTTTCCGCCTATCGCCTGTTCGTGGTGATCGCAGACGTCAGCTGCCGTGAAGTGCATCGGCTCGGCAGGCAATGCGCGCAGGAACTCGCCACCGAGGCGCTCTGCAAAGGCGATGCGTTCACGGCACGCGCTGCAGACGCTGACGTGCGCCCGGAGCACGGCCTCGTGGAGTTCGCTCAGATGGCCGAGCGCATAATCGAGCAACCACGCTTCGCCGGGATGATGTGTCGGAGTCATTCGATCTCCTCCAGACGTTTGCGCAGGCGATTGAAAGCCAGCCGGGTGCGCGATTTGACCGTGCCGATCGGCAGACCGAGACGCTCGGCGATGGCGCGGTGCGAGTGACCTTCGACATAGACCAGCAGGAGGATCTCGCGCTGCTCGACGGGCAATTCGCCGAGGAGGTCGGCCATCCGCGAACTGTTCCACTCGCGCTCGGGTGCTTCGCCGGTGTCCTC
This sequence comes from Gammaproteobacteria bacterium, assembly GCA_040904625.1. Lineage (GTDB taxonomy): Bacteria > Pseudomonadota > Gammaproteobacteria > JACKNG01. The sequence continues at coordinate 11,422 of JBBDTC010000239.1, read as the reverse complement.
CGGGCCGGGTGCCAGCGTGGTGAAGTCGTCGTGAGCGCGGGCGCGGCGCGCGCCCCCACGATGGTGATCGATGAGCCGGTTGCGCGCCAGGGTATACATCCAGGTGCGTGCCGACGCTTTGCCGGCATCGAACAGTGCGGCACGTGTCCATGCCGTGATCATGACTTCCTGGACCACGCTTTCGGCAGCCGCGACATCCGTGCCCTGGGCACGCATCCAGGCGAGCAGGCGCGGCGTGAAGATAGCGAACAGCTTCTCGAATGCGGCGCGGTCGCCGCTATCCCGGACCTGCTCGAGCAGGCTGGTCTCGGCGGCCCGCTCGGCCGCTGTGGCGTCGAGCGGTTCGCCGGGGAGTTTGACGACATTGCTCATGGCGGACGCAGTCCGGGAGGAGGTGTTGCTCAGCATACCTGTTCTACGCCGGGTGAGCGGGGCGGGATCACAACCCGCTGCACGGGTGATCCATTATGAGCGTTACTGCGTATTCCCCGCCGTACCTCCGAGCAGAGAACCCGCTGATGATGTCAAACCAGGGGCCGCGCCGCATCGCCGTCATCGGCGGTGGTATCGCCGGGCTTGGCGCCGCGTGGGCACTCGCCGCACGGCACCGTGTGACGCTCTACGACAGCGCGTCGCGCTTCGGCGGGCACGCATGTACGGTTGACGTCGACGACGAGCACGGTCCCGTCGCGGTCGATACCGGATTCATTGTCTACAACGAACGCAACTACGCCCACCTGGTGCGACTGTTCGGCGTGCTCGGCGTGCCGACCGCAGCCAGTGACATGTCTTTCGCGGTCTCGCTCGACGGCGGGCGCGTTGAATATTCCGGCGGCAGTCTCAACGGCCTGTTCGCGCAGCGGCGCAACACGCTGCGCCCGCGCTTCTGGCGTATGCTGCGCGACATCCATCGCTTCTACCGTGACGCGCCGCGTTACCAGCTCGCGGGGACGCAAGGGATCAGCATCGGAGCATTGTTGGCCCGGGAAGGTTACACCGATGCCTTCATCGACGATCATCTGGTGCCGATGGCGGCGGCCATCTGGTCGGCGTCTCGGGCCGACATCCGTGATTATCCGGCCGCGGCCTTCATCCGCTTCTTCGATAATCACGGGCTGCTGTCGGTGAGCGACCGCCCGCAATGGCGAACGGTCACAGGCGGCAGCCGCGAATATGTCACGCGCCTGCTCGCCGCGACCGACGGTGCGCTGGCGCCGGCGTGTGCCGTGCAGCAAGTGATCCGCGGAGACGGAGACGTCACCGTGGTCGAAGCGGATGGCCACCGAGCGACCTATGACGACGTGGTCATTGCGGCCCACGCCGACCAGGCGCTGGCCCTGCTCGGCGATGCCGATGCCGGCGAACGGGCGGTGCTCGGCGCCTTCGGTTACAGCCGCAATGTCGCCTGGCTGCACGAGGATACGGCGCTGATGCCGCAGCGGCGGGCGGCCTGGTCGAGTTGGAACTACCTGCATGACGCACGCAAGGCGGAAGCGACGCCGCTGTGCGTGAGCTACTGGATGAATCGCCTGCAGCCGCTCGCGACGCGGCGTGAACTGTTCGTCACCTTGAACCCGTTCACGCCACCGGATGCCGCGCGCGTGCACGGCCGCTTCGACTACGAACACCCGATTTTCACCACCGCGACAACTCAGGCGCAGCACGACTCCCAGCGTATCCAGGGGCGCCGGCGCACGTGGTTCTGCGGGGCCTGGTTGGGTCACGGCTTTCACGAGGATGGCTTGCAGTCCGGTCTGTGGGTGGCCGGAGAACTCGGTGCACCGGCACCCTGGGCCGCGGCCTGCCCCTTCGATCGGCTGCCGGCAAGCTATCTCGCGGAGACTGCGCGTGCCGCCTGAGTCGGCTGCAGCCGTCTACACCGGTACGGTGTTCCACCAACGCTGGGCCCCGCGGCCGCATCGTTTGCGCTACCGCGTGTTCTATTTCCTGCTCGACCTCGATGCCTTGTCGGAACTCGATGCCGCTTCGCGCTGGTTCGGCTACAACCGCCGCGCCTGGTTCTCGTTCCGCGATGCCGACCACGGCGCCGGTGATGGCACGCCGTTTCGCGACTGGCTGGCCCGCGCGCTGGCGCAGGCCGCGCTCGGCGCGGGGCCCTGGCGCTTCCATGTGCTGTGCATGCCACGGGTGCTCGGCTATGTCTTCAATCCGATCACGCTGGTCTGGTGTTATGCGGCCGATGGTTCGCTCGCCGCGATGGTCTACGAAGTCAACAATACGTTCGGCGAGCGCTTGGCCTATGTCATACCGGTCGACGCTGAGCGCGAAGTACTGCACCAGCGTTGTGACAAGGCGTTGTTCGTTTCGCCCTTCTTTCCGGTCTCCGGACACTACGAATTTCGCCTGCGCCAGCCCGGCCCGCGTCTCGATATCCTCATCGATTATCACGACAACGGCGCTCATCAGCTGCGCGCCGCGGTCAGCGCCGAGCGACGACCCTTCAGCACGGCGTCCTTGACCAGCCTGGCGTGGCGCCAGCCTCTGGCAACGCTGGGAGTCATAGCGGGCATCCACTTCGAGGCATTGCGTCTGTGGTTGAAGGGCGTGCCGTTGATCCGCCACGTGGTCGCGCCGCGGCACCGGGAATTTTTTCAGGGATCCGACTCATGAAAGACACGGCTCTATTCAACCGCACGACACCGGCGCGCCGCTCCGCCGACCCGTTCGCCGGTTTGCTTCGGCGCATCGGGGAGCGCATTACCTATGGCAGTCTGGTCGTTTCCACGCCGAGCGGCGAGACCTGGGAGTTCGGCAGCGGAAAGCCGCACGAGCCCTGTGCCGTGTGGCAGCTGAAGCGCTGGTCGGCACTGTGGAATCTGTTCACTCGCGGTGCGACGGGGCTGGCCGAGAGTTATCTCGACGGCCGCTGGGACAGCCCGGATTTGACCACGCTGCTCGAAGTGGCAGCCGTCAACGAGCGTCATCTCGGTGCATGCGCATCGGGTTCGTCACTACTGCTGTGGAGCGATCGCTTGCGCCACCGCTGGCGCTCGAATTCGCCGCGGCAGGCGCGGCGCAACATTGCCTATCATTACGATCTCGGCAACGCCTTTTATGCGCAGTGGCTGGACGAGACCATGACCTACTCGGCCGCACTGTTCGACCATCCAGATGAACCACTGGAAGTCGCGCAAACGCGCAAGTACGCGCGGCTGGCCGATCTCGTCGGGCTGACGGCGGGCGAGCGAGTGCTCGAGATCGGCTGCGGTTGGGGCGGTTTCATGGCGCATGCCGCGGGCAACATTGGAGCCGAGGTCTGCGGCGTGTCCATTTCCCGCGCACAGGTCGACTATTCCAGGCAGCGTATGGCGCAATGTGGTCTCGACGATCGCGCCCGGGTCGAATTGTGTGACTACCGCGCTATCGACGGTCGTTTCGAGCGCATCGTCTCCATCGAGATGTTCGAAGCCGTCGGCGAAGCCTACTGGATGACTTACGCCAACAAGATCAAGCAGCTCCTGGCGCGAGGCGGCGCCGCCGGCCTGCAGGTCATCACCATCGCCGAAGATCGCTTCGAGCAGTACCGCCGGACACCCGATTTCATCCAGCGTCACGTCTTTCCCGGCGGCATGCTGCCGAGTAAGACGGCCTTGAACGAGACCTTTGCCAAGGCTGGGCTCGCGATTACGGATGCGCATGCGTTTGGCCTCGATTATGCGCGCACGCTGGCGCGCTGGCGCGAACGCTTCGATCGCGCCTGGCCGCAGATCACGGCGCACGGCTTCGACGAGCGCTTTCGGCGGCTGTGGCATTTCTATCTCGCCTACTGTGAGGCAGGTTTCCTGAGCGGCGCCGTCGACGTCGTGCAAGTCCGGCTTGAGCACGCGTGAACAGGGACGGCAGGCTCGCGACGGGCACGCTCGTCGCCTACGGCCTGCCCGGACTGGTCGCGGCGCTGCCGGTGATCCCGGTCGCGGTGCTGATGCCGACCTGGTACGCGCGCGAACTCGGGCTCGGCTTCGTCGTCACCGGCGTCGTACTCGCACTCGCCCGGATTCTCGACTTCGCCCTGGACCCTTTCATCGGATTGCTCACCGATGCCCGTGCCCGGCCCGGCCGGCGCTACAAACCCTGGGTGCTGGGTGGGGCGCTTCTGGCCGGCAGCGGCTTCGCGCTGCTCGCCTTCCCACCGGCCGCGGTCGGCCCGCTCTGGCTCGCCTGCGGCGCGGTGACATTGTTCGTCGGCTGGAGCCTGTTCATGATCCCCTACACCGCATGGGGGGCCGAACTCTCCGACGACATTCACGAACGCTCGCGGATTGCCGCGATGCGTGAAGTGGCCGGGCTGGTCGGCATGCTGATCGCGCTCGCCATACCGGCCGTGCTGCTGGCGACGCTCGGCAGCGCGGCGCCGGCACCGCTGGCGGTGCTCGCCGTCACCGCGCTCGTGCTCGGCCTGCCGGCCATCACCTGGCTCCTCGTCCGCGTCCCCGAAGCGCACGCGACGGGCGACCAGACGCCGATCAGGCGGCGCGACCTGCTCGATCTTCTGGCCCTGCCGGCCTGCCGCCGGACGCTCATATGCTGGTTCGTCAACGGCATCGCCAACGGCCTGCCGGCGGTGCTCTTTCCGCTGTTCGTCCAGGACGTACTTGGCCTGAGTGAAACGGCGCTGTTCGTGCTGCTCGCGGTATATTTCGGCGCCGCGGTCGCCGCCGCGCCCCTGTGGCTGAAACTGGCGCGCCGCCATGGCAAAGCAGCGGCGTGGTCGATGGCCATTACGTTCAACATGGGCGTTTTCATCCAGGTGATCTGGCTCGATGCGGGCAACGCCGAGTGGTTCTTCGTCATTTCGGCTTTGTCCGGCGCGACGCTCGGTGCCGATCTCACACTGCCGCCTTCGCTGCAGGCCGATGTGATGGGCGCCGATCGCGCGGCCAGCGGGCGCAACCGCACGGCGACGGCCTTCGCCTTGTGGACGATGGCAACCAAGCTCGCGCTCGCCGTCGCGGTCGGCGTGGCCTTCGCCGGCGTTGGCGGTGGCGGCGACAGTGGCCAGGTCGATCCGGCCCGGGTGCTGGTGGGCTATCTGATGCTGCCGCTGGTGCTCAAGGGCTGCGTTCTGATCATGCTCCGCCGCGGTATCTGAGCGAAAGATCAGCGGGGCACGATACCTGACCCGCAAACCAGGGTGGCGCAAAAACCAACTCGGAATCGCCGGGATGGGATGCTCGGGGGTCGTCCGGGATTGGCCAGGCTGATCGTGGCTGCGAGTTGAGAGATCGTCTATCGCGTCCCTCGAGTTATCAGGCTAAGGGCCCGCCGCAAAATAACTGAACTATCTGGAGCGCCGATCCATCCCGTCTGGCGGCGTTGCTCGTCAGTTGAATAGAACCACTATTCGCCCTCCTCGCGCCTTGCCAGCCGGGCGCCTCGACGCCCCAGATCGCCCAGTTATTTCGCGGCGGACCCTAACAGCGCACTTCGCTCCGGCTCGGTGATGAAGCCTTCGTAGTTGCGCTCGGCCGCTTCGCGGATACGCGCGTAGTAGGCCGGACCACCCAAGTGCACCGCGAATTGGCGGTGCTTGCCCGGGATGTTGCTGCCCGTGTACCAGGATTCGGTCTGTGGATAGAGCGACTGGTTGCCGATCTCCTCTACCTCCTTGCTCCAGATCAGATCGACGCCCGGCGCCGGTTCAATGGCGCCAATGCCGTGTTTACGCATGTGCAGGATGCACTCGCGGATCCAATCGGTCTGCCGTTCCGCGCCGAGCGGCATGTTGTACAGCACGCAAGGCGATTCCGGGCCGTGGATCATGAACAGGTTGGGCATACCCGGAATGGTCAGCCCGAGCCAGGAATTGAAGCGCCGTGACCAGCGTTCGGTGAGTGGCACGCCGCCGCGGCCGCGCGGGTTGAGCTTCTGCAACGCACCGGTGATGGCATCGAAGCCGGTAGCTAGGATCAGCATGTCGAGCGGGTGATGGCCGCTCTCAGTACGCACGCCGTCGGCGGTGATTTCGATGATCGGATCTTCGCGCAGATCGACCAGGCGGACGTTGTCGCGGTTGAAGGTTTCGTAGTATCCCTCGTCCATGACCTGACGCTTGGTTGCAATGAGGTAGCTCGGCATGAGCTTGCGTGCGGTGTCCGGGTCTTTTACGGTCTCGCGAATCTTCTCGCGCACGAACTCCGCCAGCCATTCGTTCGACTGGCGGTCGGTCAGGATGTCGCAATAGGTCGAGACCAGGATCGGACCTAAGCCGCCCTTCTGCCAGGCGGCCTCGTAGGTCGCGCGGCGCTGCTCGGGAGTGTGTTCGCAGGCGCGGATCGTGCTCGGTAGTTCCGGCGCGCCTATCGGCGTGCTCAGCATGATGTTGCGGATCCTGGACCAGTTGGCGCGTGCCTCGGTAACCAGCGCCGGATCGGTGGGGCAGTTGCCGGCCGGCACGGAGTACTGCGGTGTGCGTTGGAACACGGTCAGATGCGCGGCCTCGCGCGCGACTATCGGTGTCGACTGAATACCGGACGAGCCAGTGCCGATGATGCCGACCCGCTTGCCCGCGAACATTACCTGTTTGTCGTTCGGCCAGCGGCCGGTGTGATAACGCTCGCCCTTGAAGGATTCGAGTCCAGGGATGGCCGGCACGTGGGCGGCGGACAGCGCACCGACTGCGCAGACCAGGAACTGCGCGCGCACACGCTCGCCGCCACTGGTCTCGATGTCCCAGCGCTGGGCGGACTCGTCGAACGCCGCGCCGGTGACGCGGGTCTCCAGTTGGATGTCCCGGCGCAGGTCGAGTCGGTCGGCGACGAAATTGAGGTAACGCAATACGGTCGGTTGATCCGGCTGCTTTTCCGGCCAATCGAATTCGCGCAACAGTTCCTCGGAGAAGGTATAGCAGTAGAAAGGTCCGCCGGGGTAGTCGACGCGGGCGCCCGGGTAGCGGTTCCAGAACCAGGTGCCGCCGACACCCGCAGCCTCGTCGTAGGCGCGAACCTTCAAGCCCTGCTCACGCAGCGTATGAAGCGCGTACATGCCGCCGAAGCCGGCGCCGATGACAACGGCATCGAGCGCCGTTGAGTTGTTCAATCGCGATGCGTTGTCGACCATGACGCCAATACCCCCCTGTCGGCGCTACAGATGAATGCGAAATCGAATGAAGTCTAAGGAGAAGCGCGCCGGGGGACAATGATGAGTCGCGGTACGGATTTCCCGGAGCGGAACATGGAGGGGTAGGATTTCTGACTCGGAATCGCGGGGATGCCCCCCCGCAAACCGTCTGACGCTTGCCCCCAGCACGCAGCCAGACGCGCGTGCGGGGCGCCCCCGGCGGGTTAAGGCGGCTGAGGACGCTTTGAAGAAGCGAGCGAGCATGCCCGGGGCAAGGCGCGTCGCTCGAGACGCGCAGTTCATACCTGATAAATGCCCATCGCCGAGCGGCGCGTAACGCCGCCGGGTGGCGCATACATGCCGTAGCCGTTGAGATATTTTCCGATATAAGCCGTCGTGAAGGCAGTACGGTCGATCCGCACGAACTTCTATGCACCCTTGCCGGGCTCCATTCGGTGCAGGGCCAGATACAGGCGGGGCGTCTGAGGTGCGCATGACTTGCGAGGTAATTGCCTGCACGACCTGGCTCGGCGAGGCTGATGAATACCTGCCATCCACGAAACTCATGGAAGTATCGATGACCTCTCCCCTGACGCAATCGCGGCGATTCGCGCTGGTAGCCAATCCCGCATTCTCGCTGAAAGGAGTGATCTGACAATGCACACCGGTCGCCAACGGATTACTGCACCGGGCTGCCCACGTACACGGCACGCCCCCCGAACCATCGTACCAGTGCTGGCGCGTGTTGCGAGTCTGGCTCTGATTTTGACTGCGATGGGTGTGTACGCCGCTGAAACTTCGCCCGGGATCACACCGATACCGCTCGACACCGCCGCGACCGAAACCTTCCAGTACCCGGAAAACATGCGCGTCGGTGCGTTCGATGGCAGCTACCGCGAGGCCGTTGCCTTCCCGTCGACGAGCTTCCCCGCCGGGCGCGTGGCATTCTGGGCGGCGCAGGCTGGCACGCTGCGCAGCAACGGCTACCCCGTCGATGAATTCGTCTATGTCATCGAGGGTGAGCTCGATACCATCGACGACGACGGCACCACGCGCAGCTTCGGCCCGGGCGCCACCTTCGTCATCCCGAAAGGCTGCTAGTAGAGGAGAACCTCCGATGAGCACCACAACCGACCGTCGCCGCTTCCTCAATCGTTCACTCGCGGCCGCGGCTGTGGCAATGACCGTACCCGCCGTCGAGGCGGGGCAACATGGCATGGGCAGCTTCGCCGTCGCCGCGAGCACCGAGGGACAATGCGCCACCTGCACCTATTGGGGCGGTATGCGGCGGATGTCGCGCGAGGGCACAGAGGTCCACGTCAAGAGTCTGGGGTTCTGCAACAACCCGCAGAGCCCGAACTTCCGCAAGATGACCTCGCCTAACACTGGACCGATGCCGCACTGGGTGAAGTGGTCGGCTATCGGCGCCTCGTGAGGACAGCTAAAGTAACGCGCCGTGCTGCCGCTGCGGGGATCGGCGCCGCCGCAGGCGTTGGGGCGGGCAACGGGGTTGCTTGATGAGTATCTAGAATGAATTCGATGTCGGAATGCGGGCAGCGCTGATGCGGCCGTTGGAACGTTGAATCGGTCATTGTCGTCATGGGGTCAGAATGTGCCGAAGGCCGTACCCAGGATCACCAGCACGATCAACGCGAGGATCGGGATCAGGACGGCAACGACGAAGATATCCTTGTAGGCCTCGCGGTGGGTCAAGCCGCAAATCCCGAGCAGGGTCACGACCGCGCCGTTGTGCGGCAGGCTATCGAGGCCGCCTGTGGCGACGGTGGTCACGCGGTGCAGCAAGGATGGTGCGATGCCGGCGGCGTCAGCGAGCGCGAGGTATTCGGCGCCCAAGGTCTGTAGCGCGATGCTCATACCGCCGGATGCCGAACCGGTGACTCCGGCCAGCACATTGACGGCGAGCGCGAGCGCCACCAACGGGTTGCCGGCGCCGAGTTCGTCGACCAGGGACTTGATCAAATCGAATGCGGGCAGGGCCGCAATCACGGCACCGAAGCCGACCAGGCTCGCGGTGTTGAAGATCGGCAGCACCGAGGCGTTGGCGCCATCGTCGAGCGTGCGGCGTAAATTGGCGAGACGCTTCCAGCACAGGGCTAGCAACAACAGGCAGGCCAGGGTCAAAGAACAGATGATGGCCCACACGCCGCGGACTGTGTCTATCGATGTGGCGCCGTAGCGCGCATCGGCCAGGTAGCTCGTGTCGAGCCGCGGAATGATCTGGTTGCTGAACACGTAGTTGAGCACGACCACGACGACGATCGGTGCCAGTGCCGTGGCGAAGGCCGGGCGGCCGCGCGCCTGCTCGTCCGGCGCGATCAGCGCGAGATCGAAGCCTTCGCCGGCGCCGCGTTCGCGCTGATCCTTGTCGAGTGTGGGCGCCGCGTCGTCATGTTTGCCGTAGCCTTCCGTGGCCGCCCGTGCGTGTGCGGCCTGACGCGACAACCACCATTGACCCAAGCTGAACATGATCAGCGCGGCGAGTACGCCCAAGCCGGGCGCGGCAAACGGGGTGGTGCCGAAATAGGGCATGGGGATCGCGTTCTGGATCGCGGGCGTGCCCGGCAAGGCCGTCATGGTAAAGGTGAAGGCGCCGAGCGCGATGGTGGCCGGCACCAGGCGTTTAGGGATGTCGGCCTCGCGGAACAGTGCGGCGGCAATGGGGTACACGGCGAAGGCGACGACGAACAGAGAGACGCCGCCGTAGGTCAGTACCGCGCAGGCCAGTACGACCGCGAGGATTGCGCGTGCGGTGCCGAGTCGGCCGACGATGCCGTGGGCGATGGACTCGGCGGCGCCGCTGTCGTCCATCAGTTTGCCGAATACCGCGCCGAGCAGGAACAGCGGGAAGTACTGCACGATGAAGGCGCCCGCAGCAGTCATGAAGAGCTGGGTGTAGGTCGCCAACAGGGGAGTATCGGCGGCGAACAGAGCGGCCAGCAGTGCCATCGCCGGCCCCAGCAGGAGCACGCTCACGCCGCGATAAGCAAGCCAGATCAGCAGGCCCAGCGCGACCAGTACGCCGGCGAGGCCGATCACGGCTTCGTTTCCCGGCTCGCAAGCGTCGGTTTGATACTGTCTTCGAGCATCCAGTCGAGATCGAAGGTCGAGCGCCGCCCGAGGTCTTCCCAATGCTCGCGCAGCCAGCTTTCGGCGCGTCGTTGGCCGAGTGCCCGCAGGTGGCTGAGGTAGGTCCATTCGGCGTTGAGCTTGCTCGAAGCTTTGAGGCTCTGGAGATCCTCGTCGCAGTGGATCCGGTGCAGGCGCATGTCGCGATAGCGCTCGCGTTCGAGGCCTTCGGCGTCGATCAGGTCGCGCAGCAGCATGATCGCGCGCAGTTCCTTGAGCAGGCTGGTATTGAAAGTGATCTCATTCAGCCGGTTGATGATGTCGCGCGCCGTTTTCGGGATCTCGGGCCGCTCGAAGGGGTTGATCTGGACCAGGACGAGATCGCGCGCGTCGCAATCGTCGACCAGCGGGAACAAGGCCGGGTTACCGGCATAGCCGCCGTCCCAATAGGCTTCGCCGTCGATCTCGACGGCCTGGAACATGAACGGCAGGGCGGCGGACGCCATGACTGCATCCGCCGACAGGTCGGGCTGGCGGAATACCTTCGGGCGGCCGCTGCGGATATTGGTCGCGGTCACGAACAGCTTGATTGCCGAGCAGTGGTTGACGCGATCGAAATCGACCAGCTCGATGACGAGATCGCGCAGCGGGTTGAGATTGAGTGGGTTGAGTTCGTACGGCGAGAACAGGCGCGAGAGATGATCGAAAAACAGATAGCTCGGTGAGGTCTCGAGGCTCCAGTCGCCCTGCAGGCGAGCCCAGAGATCGCGCTGGATGGGGCTGGTCCGTGCGGCCTCACTGACGCGGCGCCAGAAGTGTTCGAGTGCGTCGCGCGCGCCGGCCGGACCGTTCGCTTCGAGCCCGTCGGCGAGCACCACCGCGTTCATCGCACCCGCACTGGTTCCGCTGATGCCTTCGATACGCAGGCGGGGTTCGTCGAGCAGACACTCCAACACCCCCCAGGTCAGCGCGCCGTGGGCACCGCCGCCCTGCAGGGCGAGCTCTATGGTCTTACCTGCCATGCCTTGGTTCCTCCTGTTGGCGCGGATACATTGCAATGCAGCATATCAAGACTCGCGGCAGAGGGGCGGAGTTCAAAAAGCTGTTTGGCGCGAGGAGGGTGAATAGGGGTTCTATTCAACGGACGAGCAAGGCCGTCAGACGGGACGGATCGGCGCTCCAGGTAGCGCACTTATTTTGCCGCGGGCCCTTTGCGGCGATGCCTTGTTTTAATGAGCATGTCCACCGTCGCTCCCCC
>JBBDTC010000238.1:0-22839 GCA_040904625.1 Gammaproteobacteria bacterium | reverse complement strand
GTGAGGTCGACTACCCTTAGGGCCCGCCGCAGAATAACTGGGCGATTGGGGGCGTCGAGGCGCCCGGCTGGCAAGGCGCGAGGAGGGCGAATAGTGGTTCTATTCAACGGACGAGCAACGCCGCCAAACGGGATGGATCGGCGTTCCAAATCGTTCAGTTATTCTGCGGCGGGCCCTAATTGGAGGATGGTCAGGAGTTCCGAACGTGAACGACGACAATGCCTGGGACAAGGCGATTCGCCTGAGCGCGGGACTGGCAACACTGCTGGCGCTAGCGATGCTGCTGGCCGGCATACTGATGCCCTTGGGGGCATGGCTGGGGCTGCGCGATACTCAGGTGCTGCGTATCGGCCTGGCCTACTTTCTGCTGCTCGGCATCCTGCTCGAACCCCTAATCAGCCGGATCCTGATGCGCCCCACTCCGCAGCCGCGCTCATTCGGGCGGGAGGACGCGCCCGCTACCCGGCTCAGCGGGCCAGCGGACCGCGCACCAGCCGTCCGGGGGTAGCGCCTGTTGCGCGGCTCCCTTCGAGCAGGACCTGACCGTTGACGATGGTGTAGTGAATGCCGCGTGAGGTCTGCTTCAAGCGCTGCGCACCGGCCGGCAAATCATTGACCAGCTCGGGCATGTTCTGATCGATCGTCGCCGGATCGAAGACCACCAGGTCGGCATTCAGTCCCTCGCGCACCATGCCGCGATCGTAAAGTCCCCAGGCGACCGCTGTATCGTGGGTGATCAGGCGCACGGCTTGTTCCAGAGTGAAAGCCTGCTTGTCTCGTACCCAATGGCTCAACAGATGCGTCTGCAGCGACGAATCCATGATCTGTGCGACGTGGGCGCCCGAATCGGAAAAGGTCACGACGCTGCGCGAGTGCTTCATCATCGCCAACACCGCGTCCTGATCCTCGTTCGCCAGCGGCTGGCGGAAAAAGCAGTCGAAATCACGCTCGAGCGCCAGATCGATCATCGCCTCGACCGGGTGGACGCCGCGCTCGGCCGCGATCTCGCTCATCAGGCGTTCATCGCCGATGCCGTTCATGTGGTAGACCCAGTCCCACTCCGGTGGCCGCGCCTCGGCGCCGACTATCTCCGGGCCTTCATAAGGCCGCGAGGCGACCTCGACCAGGCGGCGCTTGATATCGGGATCGCGCAGCAGTGCGGCTTGTTCCTCCAGTGGTTTGGCCCGCACATCCCGCCACACGTCCCAGGCATCGAAGGGTGTATGCGACTTGAACGAGAGCAAGGTCGAAATGGAGCGGCTGTGTGCCTGCACGAACAGCCGCCCGCCGGCCGCGGCCACCTCATCGCCGAGATCATAATAGGCCGGCCACAATTCGGGCGCGATGCGGATGCTCGGCATGCCATAAGTGACAGGACAACCGGATTCGACGGCGAGATCCTTCAAGCGGTCGAAATATTCCTTCTGTCGTCGCGGGCTGCGGCCCGGCGCTTCGCTGGCCAGCTCGAAAATGCCGGCACCGAGTTCGCCCATGGCGTTGACGATGCTGCGGACCTCCTCCCAATCGGCGATACGGCTCGCAACCGGTCGATCGTCGGCCGTCAAATGATTGTGTGTACGCGAGGTCGAGAAACCGATGGCGCCGGCGCGGATCGCGTCCTGGACCTCGGCGCGCATACGCTGGAGTTCGTCCGCGGTCGCCTGTTCGCTGAACGCACGTTCGCCCATCACATAGGTGCGCAGCGCTGAATGCCCGATGTAGCCGCCGTAATTGATGCCCTTGGGCAGTGCCTCGATGGCCGCGAGGTATTCGCGGAAGGTTTCCCAGCGCCACGTGATACCCGCGCGCATGGCATCGCGCGACAGGTCCTCGGCACGCTCGAGGTTGCGGAAGACCAGATCGGCATCCTTCTCGGCACATGGCGCGAGCGTGAAGCCGCAGTTGCCCATGATGACGGTCGTGACGCCGTGGTAGCACGAGCACGAGCCCATCGGATCCCAGAAGATCTGTGCGTCCATGTGGGTGTGGCCGTCGACGAAGCCGGGCGCGACGACCAGCCCGCCGGCGTCGATGACCCGTGTGGCCCGTTCGTTGACTCTGCCGATTTTGACGATACGTCCGCCGTGCACCGCAACATCGGCCGGAAAGCGCGGACTGCCCGAACCGTCGACCACGAAACCGTTTTTCAGGATCAGGTCATAGACCATGCCGCTTTCCCCTCGCTGCCCGATGTGCGCCGAGATTAGCATTAAACCGCGCCCCGGTTTAAGGTGAATCATGCAGCAACAGGCCAGGAATCCGATGGTTCCGAACAGCAACAGTGGCGCCGACGGGCTCACCTGCGCGATGCCCGTGCAACGCACCAACGCCACTATGCAGCGTCGGTATTGCACCCCGCATTGCGGACCGCAGCGATCTTAGTCGGGGTGTGCGCAGCATGGATTCCAGCGCATTCCTGCCGACCGCCTACGTCGAGTTCCGCGCCGTCCTCGATCGCCATTGCAAGGATCTCGCGGCCCACTATCCCGAACGGCAATCAACCACCTGGTTCTTCCTGCGCTACGTCCAGCGCGTCGCCAGGCGCGCTCACGCGCACGGCTCGGCCAGGGACTGCAACAGTGCCATGCGCGGCCTGACTCGATTCTATGTCGATCGCATCGAGAGTGATTCGGATCTCGCCTGGCGCTTCGAGGAGATCCTGGAAGCGCATCGCAAGGCTTTGCGTTTCGCGCATGGTTTGTAATGATTCTGCACGACGCACCACCGAGTGAACAGACATGAACCTCTATGAAAAACGAACCTATTCAGTCACGGTAGGCCGCATGCAGGATGTCCTGCGCCTCTACACCGATGCCGGTTGGCCGGCGCTCGAAGCCGGCGGCTTTTCCTCCCATCTGGTGGGCTATTTCGTCAGCGACACCGGACCACTGCATCAACTCGTGCACCTGTGGCGCTTCGACGATGACGCTGCCCGGCGGGACTTCTGGAAACGACTCTACGCCGATGAGTCCTTCATGCATTTCGCTGGCCAGATACGCCCGCTGATCCAGGCGCAGGACGTCCAGCTCCTGCAATCTGCGCCATGGGGGCCGCGCCCCTGAGCGGGTGCGGGCAGCCGCCCTGCTACGGCCTCGCGCGACCTTCGAGTAGATTCTGGGCTGGCCAGTAAATACTTATTGTGATCATGCGGATAAAATGCAAAGCTTAGGCAGGAGGTTAATTATTTCTGGTCCGACATGGGGCCCGTATGGAGATCACCCATGGAAGCGATCCCCCGGTCCGCGGCCTGATCAAACAGCGCGACGCGCCCGATGAACGCAAACGCAGACAGCAACGCGATCATTATCGTGGAAGATGACGACTCCACCGCTCGGCTCATGCAGCATTGCCTGAGCCGAGTCGGGTTCAACGTCGAGATCATCACCGATGGCCGCGCCGCTCTGGAACTCGTCGAGCGCGACACGCTGCCCGCCCTCATCATCATCGACTACCTGATGCCCTACGCCGACGGCCTCAAGGTCACGCGCACGCTGCGCGACCACGCACGGTGGGCGGTCGTACCCATCATTTGCATCACCGGTACGACTCATGATGACACCATGATCCAGGGCCTGCGTCTGCATTCGGACGGTTTCCTGACCAAACCGTTTCGACCCGAGGAACTCGTCGCCCTGGTGGGCCGCCTGACAGCCGCAGAGCGGGATGACGCCACCTGAATCGTTGCGCCGGCGCGCGGCATGGGCGATCGCCTGGTGCTCGTTGCTGGCGTTCACGGCCAGCGCTGCCAGCGACGATCCCGAAGCCGCCTATCGACGTTCCCGCGCTGCCTTCGTCGCCGGCGACATCGAGACCGCTGCCAGCGGCTTTGCCGATCTTGCCGCGCGTTATCCGGACAACGCCGACTATCTCCTCGGCCACGGCCAGGCTCTCCTGGCCACAGGCCGTCTGCGCCGCTCCATAAAGGTCCTGCAACGCGCGCTCGAACTCGCGCCCGACTATGCGGACGTGTCTTTGGTGCTGGCAAACGCGCGCCGCGCCCTGGCGGCGGAGCGCGCGGCGGCCGACGCCGAGCTTCGCGGTGGCCTCGATCCCACCCACCAGGAGCCGCCCGGCGCAGGCCCCGTCACACTGAGCTATGGCGTCGAATCGACGCTCACCGAACGCGACGACACCTGGCGCGAAGTCGTCGCCGGCGCCGAGTATGCCTGGACGCGGCGTACCCGCCTGGGCGCACGCGCGGCCCGCTCGGAGCGGTTCGACCGCAAGGACTCGCTGTACGAAGTCTACGGCAGCCTGGCCTTGTCGGAGCGCGTGGTCATCGCCGGGCGCGGCTACTACAGCCCGACCCAACGGGTGCGCCTGCACTACGGCGGGATCTTACAGGCGGCCGTGGTTCTCGGCGGGGGTTTCGTGCTCAACCTCGGCGGTGGTCGTTTGCAGTTCGAAAACGGCCCCTCCGATCTGCTGACGACGACCCTGGAGTACTACTTCAGCGCCTTTCGCCTGGCCTATACCGCTACGGTGGTAGAGCCCCAGGGGGGGCCGTGGAGCCCGGCGCACCGCTGGAGCGCGAGCTGGTACTACGGGGAAGACAGCCGCCTCAATCTGATCGGGGGCTTCGGCGAGGAAACCGACGAGAGCGTGCTCGGCGCACCCCTGTTGCGACTAGATACCTGGGGCGCGGGCTTTCATGGTCGTCACTGGTTGACTCCCGGCTTCGGGCTCGACTATGTCGCGGTCTATAACGGCCTCGAAACGGATCGCGGCAATCACCTGGATCGCACGACCTATTATGCCGGCGTCGTCTTCCGTTTTTGATTTCAGCCCCCTGGCGGCCATAGCAGCCGAAGCTCCGCTGGTTGCCTGGGCGACGGTTTTCCTGTTTCTGCTGACAGCATGGATGGTGCTCGAGATCGTCATCATCCGCATCGATGCCGCTGCCTCAGGCCGACGCGAAATGGCCGTAAAGCAAGCCTGGGAGCCTATCTTGTTTGCCGCCGCCTTGGACGACGAACTGCCGCCCCTACCACGGCTGCGCCGCCGCGACCGAGTGCGACTGCTGAAGCTATGGTGTCACACGGGTAGCCAGGTCGACGGCGAGGCATGCGACCGCCTGGCGGCGCTGGGCCGACGACTCACTCTGGACCGTCTGGCACAGCGCATCCTGCAGCCGCCCTCGCTCGTGCTCAACATGCCCTCGTCGGTCGAGACGCTGCTGGCCATTCAGGCTGCCGAGCGCATGCATGTGGAGACTGCCTGGCGACGTCTCGAACGTTTGGTTGCGCGGGGACCGGCACCCCTGGATCGCGCCGCCGCGCGTGCCCTGGTCGCCATCGATCCCGAGCGCGCCAGCAGAGCCGTCATTCCGGCATTGGTGCGCCAGGGCCGCTGGGCGCGCCATCTTGTCGAGGACCTCTTCGAGGCCGGCGTGACCGATGCCCTCGATGCGTATGCGGCACTGCTCGAAGAGGTGGCGGAGGACGTCATTCCCGGCTTGGCCTTGCTCATCGATCGCTGTGCGGATCGTCGTGCGGTGGGTGCCATACGGACGCGTCTGAGCGATCCGGGTACCCAGAGCGCGGATGCCATAGCGGCCTTGCTCAATTCGCTCGGCGCCCTCGGCGACCGTTCGGACGTGCGCCTGGTAGGCGCCTTCATTGCCCACGACAGTTGGGTGGTCCGTATGCGTGCAGCCGAGGCTCTCGGCCACTGCGGCAGCCGAGCCGACGGAGCAACCCTGCACAGCCTCCTGCAAGACCCCAATTGGTACACGCGCTATCACGCCGCGCGCGCCATTCTGCGTCTCGACGATCTGGGTAGATCCCATCTGCATGAACTCGCGGCGCGTTCGCCCGATCGCTACGCGCGCGACATGGCCCGCCACGTACTCGCCGAAGCGGCAGCGCCGGCAATCCACTGAGGTGCCCGATGTACGCCGCCGCAATGCAGTTCTTTCTTCTCTATATGCTGATGGTCTTCGGGGTCTATACCCTGCTCAACCTGCTCGCGCTGGTGTGGCTGCGGCGCCACGGGGAACTGCGCCGCCATCTCTTGTATGAAACCCGTTTGACCGGTCAGGAGCCTGGCGTGTCGATCATCGTACCCGCTTACAACGAAGCAACGGGCATCGCGAGTTCGGTGCGTTCGCTGCTGCAACAGGCCTATGGCGACTTCGAGGTCATCGTCGTCAATGACGGTTCGACCGACGGAACCCTGGCAGAGCTGCGCGAGGCCTTCGATCTCTACGCGTTTCCCCACGCCTACTGCCGCCGCTTCGAAACCCGGCCGATCCGCGGGGTCTATCGTTCACGCAATGAACATCGTTTGCGCGTCGTCGACAAGGACAACGGCGGCAGCAAGGCGGATGCCACCAATGCCGGGCTCAATATCGCCACGCGGCCGCTGTTCTGTGTCATGGATGCGGATTCCGTACTCGAGCGGTATGCGCTGTTGCGCACCGTACAGTTCTTTCTCGACGACAAACGCGTCATCGCCTGCGGCGGCACACTGCGTCCGATCAACGGCTGCCGGGTCGACGACGGCAATCTGGTCGAGGACGGGATCC
Organism: Gammaproteobacteria bacterium; assembly: GCA_040904625.1. Lineage (GTDB taxonomy): Bacteria > Pseudomonadota > Gammaproteobacteria > JACKNG01. The sequence goes on along the minus strand of JBBDTC010000238.1, from coordinate 16,313 downwards.
CGCGTAACTATCTCGCCCTCAACCAGACGGTCGAATACATGCGCAGCTTCCTGTGCGGACGTATCGGCTGGGCGCAGCTCAATGCCCTGCTGATCATCTCCGGCGGCTACGGCGTCTTTCGTACCGATGTCGCGATTACCGCCGGCGGCTTCGATCACCGCATGATCGGCGAGGACATGGATCTGGTGCTGCGCCTCCATCGCACCATGCTGGACAGCCGCACACCCTATACGCTCGCCTTCGTGCCGGAGACGACGTGCTGGACCGAAGTGCCCGAAACGCGAGCGGTCCTGCGCAACCAGCGCGCGCGCTGGCAACGCGGTCTGATCCAGTGCCTGTGGGTCCATCGCGAACTGTTCTTCTCCGTCCGCGCACCGGGCGTCGGCTGGCTGGCGATGCCCTTCTTCCTCGTCGGAGAATTTTTGAGTCCGCTGGTCGAACTCGCTGGGCTGATCATCGTGATCTGGCTGACCCTCACCGCTCAGATGGATGGCATGCACCTGGCGGCACTCGGCCTCTTCGCGGTCGCCATGGGCACCTTGTTGTCGACCACTTCACTGTTGCTCGATTCGTTGACGCCAGGCAACCGCGTCGACCTGCGGGCAACCTTCGTCCTGCTCGGCATCATTCTCGTCGAACCGCTGATCTACCACCCGTTGCATACCTGGTATCGCCTGGTCGGCACCTGGCAATGGTTGACCCGCCAGCGCCCCAGTTGGGGCACGATGACACGCTCCGTGCGCTGGCAGAAACCTCGCGAGTAACAGGTGTCGAGACGACGAGCCGTCGCCACGGCGAAACCGCCACGGAAATCTGCGCGCGCCCCCCAGCACAACACTATACGTAAGCGTATGGCGGAGCTAGAATGCGCCGGCCACATCACGAGGTGCCAGGTGATGCCCCGCTATCAAGACCAGTTCCGCTTTGACGTCGACGACATCGATTTAATCGAAAGCGCTCTGCGCAACGAAATCGCCCGCCACTCCGTGCGCGGCGATCGAGCCTGCGCCAGCCTGGAGCAGCGCGCCCGTACGCGGGCATTGAATGCTGTGCTCGGCAAGATCCACAATCAGAAGATCTTCTACGCACAAGTGAATTTGCCGGGCGTGCCGGCCGGCTAAGGGTCCGTGCCAGAATAACTTGGCTGTTGTGGGCGTCGAGGCGCCCGACTGGCAAGGCGCGAGGAAGGCGAATAGTGGTTCTATTCAACGGACGAGCAACGCCGCCAGACGGGATGGATCGGCATTCCAAATAGCTGAGTTATTCTGGCACGGGCCCTAAGGGTCTGCCCGGCCGGCGACACACCCCGGCTCGACAGAGGAATGTGTCCGCATGAGTTGGTGGGGTAAAGTCGTCGGCGGTGCGTTCGGGTTCATGCTCGGCGGCCCCTTGGGCGGCGTCTTCGGCGCTGCCGTCGGCCATCATTTCGATCGCGGGCTCGAGCGCAGTGCGCTCGGTCAAGCCGATTTCTCCGGTGACGACGACCGCGAGCGGATACAGGCCGCTTTCTTTACCGCAACGTTCGCCGTCATGGGCTATCTGGCCAAGGCCGACGGGCGGGTGACGCCGGAGGAAATCAAGCACGCTCAGGCAGTGATGCGCGAAATGGCCCTCGATTCAGCCCAACGCGAGGTCGCCCAGGCCCTGTTCCGTGAGGGCAAGAGCCACGGCTTCGATCTCGACGGCGTACTCGACCAGTTGGTCCGCGAATGCCATCGCCGTCAGACCCTGCTGCAGATGTTCGTCGAAATCCAGCTGCATGCCGCCTATGCAGACGGCGCGCTGCACCGCCAGGAAGAAACGGTGCTGCGCCATATCGCCGGCCGCCTGGGATTCTCTCCAGCCCGCTTCGCCCAACTCGAGGCCCTGGTGCGCGCTGCGCGCGGGCAACGACGCCAACGGGCCCAGCCCGACAGCCAGACCCTCAGCATCGACGCCGCCCGCGCCATTCTCGGTGTCGGACCGCGCGCCACCCCTCAGGAGGTCAAGAACGCCTATCGCCGGCTGATGAACCAGCATCATCCGGACAAGCTCATCGCACGCGGCATGCCCGAGGAGATGGTCGAGGTCGCCACTGCGCGCACCCAGGAGATCCGCAAGGCCTACGATATCGTCCGCGAGGCGACTCCTGCCTGAAGGGTCTTGCCGAACGCGGCGATGACGCTGGCAACGCCTTATAATGCTGCTGCCTCGCCGGGGAGTAGCGAACGTGAGACCGTGGATTCAGTTATCGGCGGCATGCCTGATGCAACTCGGCATCGGCACCGCAGCGCCGGCCTTCGATGCGCTCGAGCCCATTGACAGTGGCGCGTGGAATCGCGCCGCCGCCGTCCACCTGCTCGAACGCGCCGGCTTCGGCGGCACGCCTCAGGACATCGACCGCCTCACCGCACTCGGCGCGCGCGGCGCGGTGCGCCATCTGGTGTATTTCGAGGGTGCGGCGCCGACCGCGCTGCCGCCATTCGAGCATTCCGGGATCTTCGAACCCGGCATCGATCCCTTTCCCCCCAGTCGCCCCGCTACGACCAAGCTCGCTGCCGAGAGCGGGGCCGCACTCGGCATCGAAGTGCGCAGTGGCGGCAACCGCCCGCTGCAGCCCATCGTCAACCGATTCTTCTATTGGTTGCGTGCGAGCATGCTCGAAACCGATCGTGTAGCCCAGTGGTGGGCCGAGCGCATGTTGATTACGCCCCGTCCGCTCGAGGAGAGAATGGCCTTGTTCTGGCACGGCCACTTCGCGACCAGCGAAGAGAAGGTGCGCGATTATCGCAAGATGCTGCAGCAGCTCGAGCTGTTCCAGCATCAAGGCATGGGGAACTTTCGCACGCTGCTGGTAGGCGTCGCCCAGGATCCGGCCATGCTCGCCTATCTCGATGCCGGAGTGAATGTAAAAGGCTCGCCGAACGAGAATTTTGCGCGCGAAATCATGGAATTGTTCACCATGGGCGTCGGCCATTACGATGAGCACGATATCCGCGAAGCAGCGCGGGCCTTCACTGGTTGGAATTTCGTCGGCACGAATTTTCACATCGATCCGGACAAGCACGACGACGGCGACAAGGCGTTTCTGGGTGAACGCGGGCGCTTCGACGGTATCGACATCATCGACCGCATCCTCGCCCAGCCGGTCACTGCACGCTTCGTCGCGACCAAGCTCTATCGCCATTTCGTGCGCGACGAGGTCGAGCCTGGGATGGCCGCGGCGCTCGGCGATAAACTCCGCGACTTCGACTACGAACTCGCGCCTTTTCTGGAGATGCTGTTTCTATCGCGTGACTTCCATGCCGAAGCCAGCCGTGGCACCCGCATCAAGAGCCCGGTGGAATTCGTCATCTCGACCTACCGCAAGCTCGGCCTGACCGATCTGCCGGGCGCGCCGGATTTCAACCAGGTCGCGGGCGCGCTCGGCCAGCGCCTCATGCATCCGCCAACCGTCGCCGGCTGGAGCTACGGGCGCAGCTGGATCACACCGAGCCTGCTCATCGAACGGGGCAATTTCGCGCTCGATCTGGTCTTCCCGGATATCGAATTCGTGCCCGCCGATCGCTACCCGGTCTACCCCTCGGGGGAGGAGATCCGAGCCGTGCATCGCCGGCTGCGGGCAGGCGAGGATGTGACCAGCGCGACGCGCCCCGTGGATGCCGAAAGCGGTATGAGCGATGACATGATGGCGATGTCCAACCAGGTCGATCGCGACGAAGCCTTCAACACCCGCTATGGCAGCTATCGGGGCTGGCAGATGGCCATCGAACGGGTCCGCCCCATCGAACGCGACCTGCCGCGCCTCGATCTCACGGCCCTGGTGGTACAAGCCGAGCTGGCCAGTCCGCTCGCCGTCGTCGACTATCTCACCGCGCGTTTCTTCGCCGTGCCGCTCGATGAGAGCACGCGCCGCACACTCGCAGACGCCTTCGAGAACGAACTCGGCAGCACCGATGTGCTCGCCCATGCGACGACGCTGGAAGAGCCCTTGCGCAAGCTGCTGCATCTGCTGCTGAGCCGGCCTGAATACCAACTGGGGTAACCTCCATGACCACACGACGTGAACTGCTGCGCGGCACGGCCGCGGTCGGCGCCTGGATGCTCGGCGGTGGCGCCGCCTCACGCGCGCTGGCCGACGACAGTGCTGAGCGCATCCTGGTGGTGTTCGAACTCTCCGGAGGCAATGACGGGCTCAATACCATCGTGCCCCACGGCGACGATACCTATTACCGCCTGCGTCCGCAGCTGGGCCTGCGCCGCGGCGAACTGCTCGACATGGACGAGCACTGGGGCATGAATCCAGGCATGGGCGGCATGCAGCGCCTGTGGGCCAACGGGCATCTCGCCGTCATTCACGGCTGCGGTTATGCCCACCCGTCCTATTCGCATTTCACCTCGATGGCCTATTGGCATACGGCGGCGCCGAACAGCGGCCATGAATACGGCTGGTACGGTCGCCTTGCCGATGCCCTGGCACCCACGCCGCAGCCCCATTTCCTGGTCAATATCGCTACCGGGCAGTCGCTCGCGGTCAACAGCCGGGTCCATACGCCGGTGGTCTTCGACGAGCCGGAACGCTTCCAGCGCCTCGCCCTGCCGGGCGCACGCGAGGTTCTCCAGCAGGTGCCGGCGCAGCCGACCGGCAATGCCACCCGCGATTACCTGAACCGCGTCGCGCGCAGCGCCAACGAAGCCTCGACGCGCGTGCGGGAAGCCTGGCGCGATTACCAATCACCAATCGATTACGGTCTCGTCCCCGCTCAGCTCGACAAGGTCGCCGCCTGCATCGATGCCGGGCTGCCAACGCGACTCTACTACCTCGCTTTTCGCAACAATGCCTTCGACACCCATGTCCAGCAGGCCGACTTGCATCAACGCCTGCTGACCTACGTGTCCGACGCGGTGCATGGTTTTATCCGCGATCTCGAGCGCATGGGCCAGGCCCACCGGGTGGCTGTGATGATGTTCTCCGAATTCGGCCGTCGCGCCGGCGAGAACACCAATCAAGGCACCGACCACGGCACCGCCAACGTCATGTTCCTGGCCGGACACGGTGTTCGCGGCGGCCATTACGGCAGTGCCCCGGACCTGACCGATCTCGATGAAACGGACAATTTGCGCCATACCGCAGATTTCCGCCGTGTGTATGCCACGGCCATAGACGGCTGGCTGCAGGCCGGTGTGGCCGAAACGGTACTCGGCGGGCGCTTCGAATCTTTCCCTGTCTTCAGCTGATGCCCTCGAAGAGCCGGCCGGCAGCCGCAGAATACGAGCTTGCGGTGGCGACAATGGCATGAACCTCCCCATCGTCGTCAACGCAGCAGGCGGTCTAGCACTGTTCCTTCTCGCCATGCTGATGATGACGGAAGGGCTCAAGATCTTTGCCGGCCGCGGTCTCAAGACACTCCTGGAGCGCTGGACATCGACACCGTTGCGCGGCGTGTTCGCAGGAATGTTGGTGACCGGGCTGGTGCAGGCATCCGCCGCGGTCACGGTCGCCACCATCGGCTTCGTCAATGCCGGCGTCATCACCCTGCGCCAGGCGCTGGGCGTGATCTACGGTACCAACGTCGGAACCACGATGACTGCCTGGCTGGTCAGCCTGGTCGGCTTCGATTTCGACATCGAAACCTTCGCCCTGCCCATTCTGACTATCGGTGTCGCACTGCGCCTGTTATGCACGACCAAGCGCTGGCGGGGCCTCGGTGACGCTCTCGCCGGATTCGGCTTGTTCTTCCTCGGCCTGGCCCTACTGAAAGGCGCTTTTGTCGGCTTTGCCGGCAATCTCGGTGCGGGTCTCAGCGACGACATTGCCGGCGGTTGGTTGACGCTGCTCGGGATGGGCTTCCTTGCCACAGTACTCATGCAATCCTCGAGCGCTGCGATCGCCATTCTCCTGACAGCCGCCAGTGGTGGAGTGCTGACCACCGAGGCCGCTGCGGTGGCGGTCATCGGCGCCAATGTGGGCACCACCTCGACAGCGGCTATTGCCGTGCTGCGAGCGACGTCAGCGGCCAAGCGCCTCGCACTCGGTCATATCGTTTTCAACCTGGCGACGGGTGCAGTAGCACTCATCATCCTGCCCGGCATGCTGTGGCTGGTGGCGGCACTCGCCGACTGGCTCGATATCGAGCGCAGTCCTGCTGCTGTCCTCGCCCTGTTTCACTCCGTGTTCAACATTCTCGGCGTGTTACTGATATTGCCGTTGAGCGGTTACCTGGCCAACGGTCTCGAGCGCCTGTTCCGCAGCGCCGAGGAGGACCTCGGTCGTCCTCAACACCTCGACCCGACGACTGTCGCGACCCCCAGCCTTGCCGCCGCTGCCTTGCGTGAGGAACTCCTGCGTTTGCGCGTCATCGCCACACACATCGTCGGCGCAGTCCTGGCAGGCGCGCGGGGGCCGGTGAACGCGCTGCAACGGCAGACCGCAGCGGTCGCCGCATTGGGGGATGCCATCGCCGCTTTCATCGCTTCGGTCCGCACCGATCTGATGTCTGCGGAGATCGCGGCCGAACTGGCGCAGGGCCTGCGCACGACGCGCTATCTCGAGGAATGTGTACGCCTGTCGCCTTACGCGAGAGAATTACATCTCGCCATGGAGGGCATCACCGATCGACCGACCCGGGAAGCTCTCCAGGATCTATTCGAGGCGGCCGCTGCTTCCCTCGCCCTGGCTGCCCGCGCCGTCGACGCTGCCGGTCACGACGCCGAACGCAGCGCCGCATTCGAACACTTCGAGCGCTGCTATGAGACGGCCAAGACCGCCCTGCTCCAGGCCGCCGTCGCGCGTCATATTACGGTCGACCTGACCGAAACCCTGCTCGACCAGTTGCGTGACACACGTCGGTTGGTCGAGCAATTGGTCAAGGCCGATCGCCTGCTGCGCAGTCCGAGTCGAGCGGCCGAAATCGAACAGAGGATCATGGTCGAAGAGGTAACGGACCCGGCCGTGACATAAACCCGAGCACGGGCTATCTGTCAGCAGCGTCCGCGGCTCAATTCAATGCGCGGCGACGGTCGGCGCATCCTCCACCGTGGTCGCTTCGATGAGGCGTCCGTGCAGTGGTTGGACGGGGCGGCTGTTGCCGTGCAGTACGCCGGCGAGAGAGCCGATTTGAGCGGCATCGAGCGCCACCGGCGCCCGCAGCACCAGCCAGTGCACACCTTCTGAACAAGGCGGCGTCGTCAAGGAACCGAGATAGCCGAACGCATTGCGCGAAGCCGGCAGGAGCTCGTCGACATCGATCGAGACGTGCTCGACCCGCACGCTGACACCGGCTGCTGCGGGGATGTGGCCGAGCACCGGATCGTAGACGGGATTGTGCTGACCCTGCTCGAGCAGCACACCGATAACAGCGAGTTCCCCATCGGCCGCACGGTGCACCAGATGCAGCTCGAGTGGAAAATGCTGCCCGGCCACGGTATGTTCGCTCGGTGCATGGAAGTGGTATTGCACGAGCCGATAGGTCTTGTCGTCGAGTACGAGATCGTCGCCATCATCGTACTCGACCTCGATCGTGTGGCCGTCGTTGCGAACTTCGAGGACGTGCTCGTGGTGAAACGCTGCCAGCGCGGCAGGTGCATCCACCGGCAGTTCCGGCCCCGCCACCACGGGCAGGTCAATGGGCGACTGGCGCTTGCCGCGCATGCACTCGGCGTACTCCGGGCTGAGCGTCGCCCACACGCCCGGCCCGCCCTCGTCCGCGTAGGTCCAATGCGGCACGTCACTCTGCTCAGCGTGAACCGAATGCGCGAGTAGCGCCATCAGCAATACGGCGCAGAAAGAATTCGTGGATGCCGTGGGGGTCATCGCTCAGAGTCTCCAGTCGAAACACTTCAGGCCGGCGCGCTTCAACCCACGCCGGCCCGTGTCATAGCGGCCGCCGGGGACCGCGGCTTGACAACCCCGTTCAGGGCGCGGCGCGGATCAGCGCCAGCACGTTCTCGAACGCGGCTTCGGCCAGCGCCGCCATCTCTTCATCCGTGCGGTCCTGGATCGGGTGCGGCACGAACAGGCTGTCGGGATGGAAGCCGGCCGCCTCGCCCTGGGTCAACGCCGCAGTCTTGAACACGTCCGAGGCGATATAGCCGCCCGGGATACCGCGCCCGTCGAGCTCGCGTATGTCCTGCAAACTGCACGACGTACACGAACCTCAGTCGGCCAGACCTTCGACGACGACGTCGACCTCGCTGGCCATCTGCTGGATGAGCGTGAGCGGAGCGGGGCGGGTGAACGTCGGTTTCTTGTAGCGTTTCACCGTGATCCCGCGGTCGTCGAGCAGTGTCTCGAGTCGATCGAGAAAGACATCGCCGCGCGCCTTGGAGATGTCGAGCAGGCCGACGGTAAGGCCGTCGAGCGAGCCGGGCTTCGCCAATGGCTGGCGGTGGACGGGGTCGAGCTCGCCGGTCGGGTCGAGCAATGTCGTGGTCATGGTGTGACCTCCCTGGTTACGGGATCGGTCCCCAGCGTGCCTTTGACCAGCCAGCCGGGAATGATCGCGGAGAACATGCCGGCGTCTCCGCCGGCGCGGACGAGGTGGATACCACCTTCGCGAAACTTCGGACGGAGATCGGCCGCCGCGGACGCGACCGCCGCGGGGTCCGTGCCCATGGCCAGGTCGCGGCCTTCTATATGGGTGGCGACGTGCAGCGCGGCGGCGGTCTCGGCCTTGCTCCAGCCGGCCTGGTCGAAGACCCGGCCGTGTTCCGGGCCAACCACGATGACCACATCGGCGGCGTTGACCATTTTGTAATGATCGATGGCGCGCAGCGTGCCGGCGATCGACTCGATGAGCGGCTCCGGAGCGCGCGATTTCTGATCGGCGACGCCGATCGGCCCGTCGGCACTGAACAGGGTAACGGCAGAGCGTTCGCGCGCGACGCCCCGATCTTCGCCGAGCGTGCGCCACGGCGTCGCTTCGTCCTCGGCGAAACAGAAACCGAGCTTGCCCGGCGTACCGAACGCCGCCTGATCAGCTTCCTGCGGGCGGCCGCCACCGACATTGCGCACCACCAGCTGCAGCGCGCGGCCGATGGTCGCGTTGGCGCGGTTGCCCTGACCGAGCACGTTGCCGCGCCAGTTCATGCCGATGGCCTCGCGCACTGGGCCGTTGACCACCGCCATGGGGCCGGAGAACCAGGTCGTCGCCAACAAACCGTGCAGACAGAATGCCGGGTCGAGCGCCGCCTCGACGGCTGCGATGACGACCGGCAGATACTCCGGCTTGCAGCCGGCCATGACGGCATTGATCGCGACTTTGGTGACCGTAACCGGCGCATGCTGTGGCGGTACCGCTCCGAGCACCTCGTCCGCCGCGCGGCGCGTGCCGGCCAGCATGCGCAATACGCGTTCCGGCGTAGGGGGAACGACCGGCAGCCCGTCACTCCAGCCGCGCTCGAAACAGTATTCGATGTCGTCCTCGAGTGCGCCGAGCACCACCTCCCGTGCGGCGAATTTCACGCCGCCATAACGCAGCGTAAGGCGTTCGGCGATACCTGGCTCGACCGACTTCGAGCCACAGCCGGGGCGGTATCCGGGCAGCCCCGCACCCAGCGCGGGCAAGCCGCTGAGCGCCTCCCATTCGGCGCGCTCCCAGCCCACCACGCGGCGCGTTTCACGCCCGTCCGCGACCTGGATCAGCGTCGGCACGGTCTCGATATCGAGGCGATAGGAATGTTCGAGCTCGCGATCGTCGACGATGCGGGAAACCGACGGGAAAGCGGGATCGTCCTGGACATAGACAGTCAGCGGGACACCGCGCGTTTCGATCTCACGCAACACCGGGTCGACCAGTACACAGGTCGGACAGTCCTGCTTGACGACGGCGACGAGTCCTTCCGGTAGCTGCATGGGCGGTTCCTGGCGTCTGTGGACACGCTATTCAAGCGCTGCAATCACCTCGCGGTCAACCAGCAGCCTAAGGAGCTTTGCAAAAGTGGCTGCGCCGCCCGCTGGCTGTGTTGCGCGGTCTCCTGCGGTGCTCATTGACTGCGGGCAAGCTCGCGCACTTTTGCAGAGCTTCCCTAACGGTCCGGCATCGCTCAACCACGCCCCATGACGTAGAACTCGTCGTTGGGCCGCATCGAGAGAAAGTTGGCCATGCGATTGCTGAGCGCGAAGAAGGCGGTGATGCCGGCGATATCCCAGATGTCCTCAGCGGAGAAACCATGCTCGCCGAGGCTCGTGAAATCCTCGTCAGTGACGCTCTGAGCGTCGTTGCAGACCTTGATGGCGAAACTGATCATGGCACGCTGGCGCGGCGTCAGATCGGCCTTGCGCCAGTTGGTCGCAAGCTGATCGGCAATGAGTGCATTCTTGGCGCGGATGCGCAGAATCGCCCCGTGCGCGACCACGCAATACAGACAGCTGTTCTCGCCCGAGGTGGCCACCACGATCATCTCGCGCTCGGCCTTGCTCAAACCGCTGTCTTTCTCCATCAGCGCGTCGTGGAAAGCGAAGAAAGCGCGGAACTCGTCCGGCCGATGGGCCAGGGCGAGGAATACGTTGGGGATGAAACCGGCCTTCTCCTGCACGCCAAGAACCTTCTCTTTGATATCCGCGGGCAGATTGTCGATGTCGGGGATGGGGTAACGGCTGATAGCCGGCTCGCTCATGGAGGCGCTCCTGCGTTGGCAAAGACGCTAGTGTAGCGGCTGGCGCAAATATTGGTGACAGGTAACCAGGGATTTCTGCAAAAGTGCGCGAGCATGCCCTAAGGCCTGGTCGGCTCGCTTGGTGTAGGCTAGCAGCCTGCCAAAAAGCCGAAGCTGGCAACGAATCGCGCTGAACAGAGGGAAAACGATGGACGCCGAAGCACTGAAGGCGCTGCAAGCGCCGATCAAGGACAAATTCCGCGACGCACCGCACGCCGCGCTGATCACGCTGCACGCTGAATCGAATGGCGTCGACGGTGTCGCCTGCCGCCTCGACACCAGCAAGGGCCTGGTCGAAGCCGGCCTGCACCCGGCCACCGGCGGCAGCGGCACGCAGGCCTGTTCCGGCGACATGCTGCTCGAGGCACTCGCCGCCTGCGCCGGGGTCACCCTGCAGGCGGTAGCCACCGCATTCGGCGTCGAATTGACCCGCTCCACCGTTCGCGCCGAGGGCGACCTCGATTTCCGCGGCACGCTCGGCGTCGCCAAGGATGCGCCGGTCGGCTTTCGTGACATTCGCCTGGTATTCGACGTCGCGGCCGACGCCCCGGCCGAGACGCTGCAGAAAATCGTGCAGCTGACCGAGCGCTATTGCGTGGTGCTGCAAACCATCCAGAGCAAACCCAATATCACGCTGACCGCGAACATCGCCTGAAGGAGGCCACCATGAGCGCCAATCTGCAAGACCGACAAGCGGCCCGGCCGCGCTTCAAGTCATTGTCGACGAGCACCGCCGAGGACTGGACGTGCATCTGCGCCGAACACCGCCGGCTGGTGGCCGGCCTGCCCGACCGCATCCTGGCGCATCTGCAGTTGCTCGACAGTGACTACGGCGGCTTCCCGGTCGACCGGCTGCAGCACAGCCTGCAATCGGCCTTGCTCGCCGCCGAGGATGGTCGTGACGAAGAATACGTCGTCTGCGCACTGCTCCACGACATCGGCGATACACTCGGCGCAGCAAACCATCCGGATGTGTCGGCCGCCATCCTCGAGCCCTTCGTCTCCGAAGCCAACCACTGGATGATCAAGCACCACGGTATTTTTCAAGGCTACAACTTCTTCCATCACATCGGCATGGATCGCAACATGCGCGATGCTTACCGCGACTCACCGTGGTTCGACTACACGGCGGAGTTCATCGCGAAGTACGACGACCCGGCGTTCGATGCCGATCAGCCCAGGCTCGAACTCGATCTGTTCGCACCGATGGTCCACCGGGTGTTTGCCAAACCGCCGAAGTCCATCTACCGCTCGCTGGAGGAATGACGGCGTTCGACCGTCACCCGGCACGGATATCCAGTGACCGTGGCTCGGCAAGCGGGGCAGCCGACCATGCCCGCAGTTCCGGCAGAATGTGTGAGGCGAAGCAACGAAGATTACGCTCCGCTTCGTCGTAGGGCATGCCCGCATAGCTCAGCGTCGCCATGAAGGCATTGGGGCCGATGACGTCGCGTATGTGGGCCAGCTTCTCCAGCACTTGATGCGGCATCGACTCCGGAGATACGGCTGCGGCATAGGTGCGACCACGAAACGAGCGCAGCGGAAACGGTCGGATATCGCGCCGTGGCTGCTGGGTCAGATCGCCACCCTCCAGCCAACCGCGCTCGAGGCCTTCGATGAGCATTTCGGCATACTCGACGAAGCGTGCACGGCTCTCCCCCTGATTGATGCGGAAACCACTGAGCTCGACATTGCCCAGCCCACGGCCGAAACCCAGGATCATGCGTCCGCCGGAGAGATGGTCGAGCATTGAGATCTGCTCCGCCACCCGCATCGGATCATGCCACGGCAGTACGATCACGCTGCTGCCGAGCTTGATTCGAGACGTGCGTCCGGCCATGTAGGTCAGGAACTGCAGCACATCAGGACACATCGTGTAATCGGTGAAATGATGCTCGACACCCCAGATCGAGTCGAAGCCCAGAGGCTCTGTGAGTTCGGCCAGACGCACCTCCTCGCGATAGACCTCGCCATCGGGCATGGCGTTGTCCGGGTTCTGGAATAGTGTGGTGTATCCGACGTGCATAGACGTACCCCCCTCGGCACGGCGCGATCACCGCGCCCCGGAAACGTGGACCATTCGACCTCACCCTCGGGCAGGCCGCGACGCGCACAACGGCGCAAAATTACCGTGTCGGACGCGCCAATGAAAGCGCATACGGCGGATGATGGCGGTTCCATGGATGCCTTCTGCCGCAAGACCGATGGCGCCGGTGATCTGCGTACAGGAGTGGGTATCGGCCGCTTGCGCGACCGGCGGCGCAGGCCGCCAGTCTCATGCTGGCCGGACATCACCGTATGCTAGACTCATCTGCCGCTGCCCCTGCTTGACCTCATGTCGTCTGAACGCGCAAGCAGAGCCGGCACAACTCACGGGCACGCGAACGGGGAGGCCGCAGTAAAACTATGTTGCTCGAAAACATGACCATCGTGGTGACCGGCGCCAACGGCGCGCTGGGCCGTGCAGCCGTGGTCGCGGCAACCGGCCATGGCGCCCGAGTCATCGAGTTCGATCTGGGCTTCGATGCCGATGCCGCCGATCGTTATGTGGTCGATCTCACCAATCGCGAAATCATTGCCGGCTGCCTCAGTGACATCGGTCCGGTCGATGCGCTGTTCAATATCGCCGGCGGCTTCGACATGGGCAAGACCGTGCATGAGACCGATGATGCACTGTGGGACAACATGTACCGCATGAACGTTCTCACGGTGCGCAACATGGTCGCCGCCGTCGTGCCCGGCATGATCGAACGTAGGCAGGGCGCGATCGTCAACGTCGGTGCACTGGCCGCCCATAACGGTCAGGCCGAGATGGGCGCGTACATTGCAGCCAAGAGCAGCGTCATGCGTTTGACCGAGAGCATGGCCAAGGAGCTTCGCCACCAAGGTATCAACGTCAACGCGGTGCTGCCGAGCATTATCGATACGCCGGCCAATCGCACGGCCATGCCGGATGCCGACCACTCGGAATGGGTCGATCCGACCGATCTCGCCGAAGTCATCTGCTTTCTGGCTTCGCCGCGGGCACACGCTGTGCACGGTGCGCTGGTCCCGGTCACCGGCCTGGCCTGAGCCAACCCGTTGACGACACTCACGGATCGGGCCGCGGTCACCGGTGTCGGTGAAACCGCCTATACCCGGGAGACCGAGCGCAGCCAGCTCGCGCTGACCCTGGAGGCCTCACTCGCCGCGATCGCCGATGCGGGTCTCGATCCGAAAGACATCGATGGTGTCATTCCCTACGGTGCGGGAGGTGTGGTCGCCGAGGATTTCATCACCAACTTCGGCCTGCCCGACCTGCGCTACTCGGCGCTGACGCCGATGGGCGGTGCGAGCCCGGTAGCGGCGCTGCAGAGCGCCGCCATGGCAGTCGCGACCGGCGTCGCGAATCATGTCCTGATCGCACTCGGCCGCGGCAGTATCGCGGGCGGACGCATCACCAAACGCCTCGCCGAGATGCCGCAGATGCGCACCGTCGGCGAATTCGAGATGCCCATCGGCACCAATGCCCCAGCCCAGTTCTACGCCCACATGGCGCGGCGTCACATGGCTCTCTATGGCACCACGGTGGAGCAGTTTGCCGAGGTCGCGCTGACCTGCCGCCGCCACGCCCAGGACAACGAGCGCGCCATGATGCGCAAGCCCATGACCCTGGACGACTATCTGAATTCGAGGCCGATCGCCGATCCCTTCCGTCTGTTCGACTGTTCCTTGGAGAGTGCGGGAGCGGCGGCGGTGGTCGTCTCCGCGGCCGCACGAGCGCCCGATCTGCGCCATCGGCCGGTTTGGATCGGCGGCGTCGCCGAGGGGCATCCGGATTCGCCGAGCGCGATCACCCAACGTCCCGACATGACCCGCTTCGGCATCGCCCGCGCCGCCCCTGTCGCCTTTCGCATGGCCGGCGTGACACCCACCGACATCGACGTCGCCGAAATCTACGACTGTTTCACCTGGGTCGTGATCTGCCAGCTCGAGGATCTCGGTTTTTGTGCCAAGGGCGACGGCGGTCGTTTCGTCGAGGGCGGGCGCATCGGACTCGGCGGGGAACTGCCTCTCAATACGCACGGCGGGTTGTTGTCCGAGGCGCACATCGCGGGCATGAATCACATCGTCGAACTGGTGCGCCAGTTGCGCGGCGAATGCGGCCCGCGCCAGGTGACCGACGCCGAGGTCGGCCTAGTCACCGGTTTTGGTGATCTCGGCGACGGCGCACTGGCGATCATGCACCGATGACGAGTGCTTTCGACCAACTGCCGGCGCGCCCGCGACCGCAGGCCTCGACCGAGAGCGCGCCCTATTGGGCAGGCCTGCGCGAGCATCGCCTGCTGCTGCAGCGCTGCACGCGATGCGGCAAACCACGCCATTATCCGCGCCCGTTGTGCGACGGCTGCTATTCGTTCGACTACGACTGGCTCGAGGCGAGCCGACGTGGCACGGTGCACAGCTGGACGGTCAGCCATCATGCCTTCGACCCGGCCTTCAAATCGGCCCTGCCCTACACTACGGTGACGGTCGATCTCGAAGAAGGCGTACGGCTGCAGGCAGCGCTTCGTGATGGCGATCCCGCACGGCTTCGACCGGGCCTGCCGGTCGTCGTCGAATTCGACGATATCGACGCCGAACTCACGCTGCCCTGCGTACGCATCGTTTTATACCCCGGATCGGGAGAACGCGCTTGAGCGATTTGATCACCGACGACATCCGCGCCTGGATCGGACGCGCCGATCCACCGATCGAATTCGAGGTGACCCGCCGCGATATCGTCAAGTACGCCATCGCGACTGAACAACGCCAACCACGCTATCTGCGCGGCGACGAGGCGCCGCCGATGTTCCTGTTCGGCGCCGACCGCCCGCTCGCGGCGCTGGATGAGCTCGGCCCCGACGGCTTGCGTCGCGACGCGCTGCTGCCCGAGTTGTCACTGAAACGGGTCATGGCTGGAGGCATCCGGCAGCGCTACCATCGCCCGATCCGGCCAGGTGATCGCTTGCGGATCAGCAAATCGATTACCGACATCTATGCCAAACAGGGCTCATCCGGGCCGCTGATTTTCGTCGTCTACGCCATCAGCGTCACCACCATCGCGGGCGAGCCTGTGCTGGACGAGACGCAGACCCGCATCAACCGGTAAGTTTCATGCCCACACTCGCCACGCTCACCGTCGGCGACAAGCTGCCCGAGCGCAGCCACGTCGCCACCAATGTGTCGCTGTTTCTCTACAATGCCGCAGTCTGGAATGCCCACCGCATCCATTACGACGAAACCTACACAACGACGGTCGAACACCATCCCGCGGTCGTCATCGATGGCCCCCTGCAAGGCGACTGGCTGACGCAGGTCGTGTTGAACTGGTTGGGCGCGGACGGGCGCCTGCTCGAATTCGAGTACACCAATCGACGCGCTGCCTATCTCGGCGAGACCCTGACTTCCGGTGGCCACATCACCGCCATCGACGGCGCGGAGATCGACATCGAGCTGTGGATCCGCAACGCGCAAGGCGAAGTGACGGCACCGGGGCGGGCGAAGGTGGTGCTCGACGCCGACTGACGCGCTCCTGTGAGCCTGCACGGACGCCGGTTCAGCCCCCCAATGGCACTTAACTTAACTTAACTTAACTTAGCGCAGATAGGCCTCTCCTGCGGGGGATCCTTTGGCGGAATGGCTCCCTTCGGTCCGCT
>JBBDTC010000237.1:20119-22853 GCA_040904625.1 Gammaproteobacteria bacterium | reverse complement strand
GCCTCGCTCTCCCACTCGCCTCGTCACGATGCCCTAAGTCCGACAGGCTGCTAGCACGGCCCGAGTTTGCGCGCAGATCGGCGGCCGCAGCAGGATGGGGGTGAGAAATGCGGGCTGGCCTCAGATGTTGCGCGCCACCTCGGCATCCACTTCACGATCGAAGTCGCCCTCGACCAGCCCGTCACTCAGGTGGGGGTAGTAACGACTGAAATCGGCCTGCATCGCTGCCAGCGGAACGTCGACGAACTCTCCGCGGTAGGCGAGATACTCCATGTGCTGGCGGCCGTCGAGATCGTAGGGGTGGTAGATAGAATCTTCGCGTCCATCGAATTCCAGGGTGTGGATGCGAAACTTCTCGCACAACTCGCGATTGAACGCCGGCGTCGCCTTGACCCATCGCCCACCGAGCCAGATCGCCGTATAGCCATGCCAATAAAAGATATCGGTCTGCATGGTCCGTCGCATACGTTCGGTCGACAGATGATTGCGCACGTCCGCGTAGCCGAGGGCGGCGGGGATGCCGATCGCACGACAACAGGCCGCGAGCAGCACCGCTTTGCTCACACACCAGCCACGACCGGTCGCCAGCGCCCGGCTCGCCGACAAACCTGCCGTCGTCAGTTCGATGCCGTAGCCGTCGTAGCGAATATCGTCGCGCACGGCATAGTAGAGCGCGACCGCGCGGGCCGTCGAATCAGATCCCAGGGCGTGGCGATCCGCGTACGCGGCCACGGCGGGATGGTACGCGTCGACGATAACGCTGGCTTCCAGACAGGATTGCGGGTCCGGACCGCAGGGCTCGTTAATCTCATTCATAATCGATAAAACTTCGATAACTTACTGTTTCAACGTTTTTTTAATAGAAATCTCGAATCAACATCAAGTTCACTCGATGGATGCTGTGCGTACCACTCTACCCTGTCGAGAGCTTCTCGTAGACCCGCTCGAGCCGTTCCAGCCCCCAGTAGAGATCGCCGTCCACCAGCCACGAAGGCACGCCGAAGACACCCTGTGCTTCCGCCTCGTGCTGGATGCGATCGTGAACGACACGCCCCGCACCATTGGCATAGGCTTCGAACGCAGCGGCATCGAACCCGGTCTCGACCATGAGCGCGGTCAACGCAGCAATCGCTTCGAGATCGAGTTCGCGGCGCCAGAAGCGTTCGAAGCAGGCGTCGTGGAAAGGCCGTGGGTCGCCCTGTTCACGGACGAAGAGAAACGCGATATGGGCGAGCGAAGAATCGAATATCTTGCGCGGCCCACGGATCACGAGGCCGCGACGGTTGGCTTCACGACGGCAATCCCTATACGCGTAGCGAACCCGACGCCATTGATGATCGTTGCGCGTACCCAGGATATCGTTGCCAGCGTCGTCCAGGCTGGCCTCACCGAGATATTTGCCAATCTGCAGCGTGTAGGGCAGGCATTCCACCGTGACGCCAGGTACGGCCGCGAGGGCCTGGTTCGCGGCCTGGGCGAGATAGGCATACGGACTCTTGTAGTCGAAATAATGACGGACGATTTTCTGCATGGATCAGTACAGACCGTATACGGTGAATCCGTCGCCGGGCAACGCCGCATCAGGGCCGTCCGGCACACAGCGAGACAGCGCGGCCGCGCGTCACAAACCAGCCTGCTCCTTGACGTAGCGCGCGATTTCCTCGTGCGTGGCGAACCACACCCCGGGTTTGCTCTTCATGTAGGTCACCAGGCGATCCATCATGGCCATGCGGTAGCGATGACCGATGACCTGGGGATGGGTGGTCAGAATGTACATCGTGCCTTCCTCGTAGGCACCGTCGAATTCCTCTTTCCAGATCGAATAGACATCATCGGCGTTGCGAATGGCGACGTGCTTGCTCGGCCAGCTGATCTGGAACAACGGCCAGTCGTCGAGTATCCACTCCACGGGGAGTTCGACCAGACCGGTATCCTGGCCATTGGCCATCAGCATGTAGGGGCGATCGTCGGCCATCATGCTGCTCTCGTAGAGGAAACCCATTTCCTTGACGATGTTGATGGTCGATTCGGTCAAATCCCAGGCGGCCGAACGGAAGCCGACGGGTCGACGGCCGACGTGTTTTTCGAAGATGGCCATAGCCTGCTTGTAGACCTTGCGCTCTTCCGATTCACTCAGGCGCAGCGGGTTTTCGTGGACGTAGGAATGGAACCCGATTTCCACCTTGGGGTTGTCGCGCAGGTCACGGATGATCTGCGGGTGGAGCTCCATCGACATGGCCGGGATGAAGAAAGTGGCAGGGATATCGTGCTTGGCGAGCAGCTTCATCACCCGCGGCATGCCGGCGCGGGCGCCGTATTCCCCACGCGACATGTAGGACGGGCTCGACTGCTCCTGAAAGCCGATCCAGACCGGCTCGGTATCGAAATCGAAAGAGATGCTGACGGCGACCTTGGCACCGCCCGGCCAGCTCTTCGGCGTGAGATCACGCCCCGCGCGGACGGTGGAAACGTGCTTGACGATTTGCTCCGGCGTCCACGTCCAGATCGGCTGCTCCTGCGGCGTACCGTCATGGTCGTGGGCCGCGGCCGCGCCGCCCAACAGCATAAGCCCCGCGCACAATACGCCCCGAAAAAGTCTCTCAACTGGCATGTCCCGCTCCTCGCGATGTCCGTCGTTGTTCGGGTATGGTGCCACATCCGCGCGGCTATGGATGCCGTATCAACAGGAGACGCCGATGCGCATCGTCACTACTATCGCCCAACACGATCTCGC
>JBBDTC010000237.1:1090-20109 GCA_040904625.1 Gammaproteobacteria bacterium | reverse complement strand
AGCCGCGGCCGCAGCGAAACCGATCAAAACAGCAACCGTTCCGCTATGGCCTCAATGCCGGCCTCCGCGCACTCGTGATCGTCCTGCGGGGTCGGTGCCCCCGAGACGCCGACGGCGGCGATGACCTGCCCCTCGTGCTCGACCGGCACACCACCGCCGAGCAGGATGACGTCCGCCACCTGATGCAGCGAGTCGAGCTCGGGACGCCCTGGCACGGCTTGAACGAGATTTCGGGTCGGCTGACGGAAACCGGCCGCGGTGCGCGCTTTGGCGAGCGCAATGTCCCAGGTGAAATTGCCCGCCAACCGATCGCGCAAGGCGACCTGCGGCAGGCCGCCGCGCTCGACCACCACGACCGTGACCTGGAAATCGCGCGCCCGGCAGGCGGCCTGGCTGGCCTGCGCGAGCTCGAGGGCGACGGCGGGCGTGAGCGTGTGCGTGGCATGCACCGCAGGCTCTGCGGCGCTGAGCGGGAGAGCGGTCAAAGCAACCGCGATTTTGAGCAGCCATCTGGGCAGCAGATTCATTTCGACAGTCTCCGGATCAGACGAGTGTGACCTTGTCATTGGGTGCGACATGTACCGTGTCCTGTGCGTCCAGATGCTTGCAAACGACATCGTGGATTGGCGGCCCTGCGACATCTTCGTTGACCGAGGCCCAACCGGCAACGACATAGTCGCGCTCGGCTTCGAGCGGCGCGCCATCGGCCGTGCTGATCAGACCCTCGATACGCGAACCGTGCGCCGCCGCCGCGCGCAGACGAAAACCGATACCGGCCACGCGCACCATGTCACCGCCCTGCTGGTAATACGGATCGGGATTGAACAGGTTGTCGGCAACGTCCTCGAGGATGGCGCGTATCTGCGCCCCGCTCATCGGCGTGCGGTAGGTTTCCGGGTAGGTGATGGCGGTCTGGTTGTAGACATCTTCGACGGTGATGGCCTGGCCCGGGAGCAAGGCCGCGCCCCAGCGGAATCCGGGCGACAGCGCGATCTCCGCGTCGCGCTGCTCGAGCAGGGCCTGGCAGATCAAATCGTCGAAGGTGCCGTTCAGGTTACCGCGCCGGTAGAGCAGGGTTTCAGTGTGCGCGAGCTCGCGAGCGAGGATGTCGGCATGGGGGGCACGGAGGCGTTCGACCAGGGCCGCGAGCGCGGGATCGGGCGCGATGGCATCGGCAAAAACCGGGATCAGGCGGTAGCGGAAATCCTTCACGCCCTGCGGACCGACATCGACATCGAGACGCGAGAGAAACTTGCCGTGCGAACCCGATGCGACCAGCAGGGTGCGCCCGACGGTGACGACGGCGGGCAAGGCATCGTGGGTATGACCGGTGAGAATGACGTCGATACCGGGTATACGGCCAGCGAGCTTGCGATCGACGTCGAAACCGTTGTGACTGAGCAGCACCACCAGCCCCGCGCCGGCCTCGCGCGCGGCAGCCACGGCGGCGGCGACGGCTTCTTCACGGATGCCGAACGACCAGTTCGGGATCAGATGGCGCGGATTGGCGACGGGCGTGTAAGGGAATGCCTGGCCGATGACGGCGATGCGAACGCCGCCGCGCTCGAACATGGCGGTCGATTCGAATACCGGTTCGTCCCATGCGGTGTCGAACACGTTGGCCGCCAGAAACGGGCAATGCAGCCGTGCTCGCAGTTCGTCGACGCGCGCCTCGCCGTAGGTGAACTCCCAATGCGCGGTCATGGCATCGACGCCCAGCGCATTCATCACCTCGACCATGTCCGCACCGCGCGTTTCGAGCGCGGTATAGGATCCCTGCCAGGTGTCGCCGCCGTCGAGGAGCAGGGTCTTGGCGGGAGGGGCGGGGCTAAGCGCGCCTACCAGGCTGGCCAGGCGATCGATGCCGCCTACCCGACCGTAACTGGCGGCCAGGGCGGCGAAATCCGCACTGCTCAGGGCATAGGCGAGGGCGCTTCCCGGTGTAATGCCGAAATGGTCGAGCATGGCGCGCCCGGTGATGTGGGGCGGTAAGCCGGCGGCGTCACCGACACCGACGTTGAGCGACGGTTCGCGGTGATAAACCGGCATGAGCTGCGCATGCAAATCGGTGAAATGCAGCAGTGTGACCTGGCCGATGGATTCGAATTCGAGCAGATCGTCCTCGCGCAAGGCTTGTTGCGCGAAGGCACGCATGGGATTGCCGAACAAGGGGCCGCCAGCGCCCAGCGCAAGCGCCAATTGCAGGAACTGGCGTCGTTCGAACATCAGTTACGAACCGCCGGAGTCTCGACCGGCAGGCCGCGTGCCCGCCACGCCAGGTAGAGCTCCAGATTGACATAGGCGTCCGCACCGGCGGCGAAAGTCTCGGCGCGAACGTCTTTGTCACAACCGATGATACGGCGATGGAGCGAACCCATCGTCTGCCATTTCAGGCGATAGGTCGGAAAACCGTTCGACATGCCCTGGGAGAGGCGCTGCGCGCGCAGCATGTTGCCGCTGTTCATCTCGTGGCAATGGATGCAGGCCATGTCCAGCTGGCCGCGGCGCGTGTGGTAGAGCGTCTTGCCCGCTGCGAAAAACGGTGCGGCGGGTCCATCGACGACCGGGCTGACCGGCATGCCCCGGGACTGGTGGCGCACATAGGTGGTCATGGCCAGCAAGGACTCGGATTCCCATGGCCACGGCGCGGCATTCATACGCTCACTACGGCATTGATTGATGCGTTGTTCGAGGTTGATGAGCTTGCCGAGTTCGGGTGCGAACACCGGGTAGCGCGCACCGACGCCGCGCATCGAATCCGCCGCCGCTTGATGGCAGCTGGCGCAGGCCTGCCCTGACTCGCCGCCGGTCCTCTGCCACAGCTCGGCGCCCTTCTCGACCCAGATGTAACCTGGATTCGCGAATTCGTCGTCCTGCATGGCGCGGGTCTCGGCGGCGGCATAGGTGTAGCCACTGCGTCTTCCGTCCACTGCATGGACACCGAAATCCTCCGCGACAGGTGCGATCGCGGCGGCCATTGCCAGACCCAGCGCCCCGACGATGATCACGGTCCCGCGCATCAAGTGACCTCGATGGTGCGAGTAGCCGTCGCGGTGTCGCCGCTATCGTCGACCCAGACGAACTCGAGCTCACCGCTCTTGTCGGCGACGACGTAAAAGGCGAGATAGGGGTTGGCGGAAACCGCCGGGTGGAGCGTCGCGCTGAAGACCACTTCGCCATCGAGCTTGCAGGTGAAGCTGTTGATGATCATGCGGGGGATTTTCTGCCCGGTGGCCTCATCGGTACGTTGTCCCGATTCCATGGTGTGCGAGATCAGGACCTTGACCTCGAACGGTTCGCCGGCTTTGACCTTCTGCGGCACTTTGACACGTGGTTTATCCATGTTCAATTCTCCCCTTCAACCGCCGCAGCCGCCGATCGTCACCTTGACCTCATTGGCCGTGCGCCACACCCGTCCGTCGGACAGTTCGGCAATGGCGATGACATCCTGGGTCTCGGCCAAACGGATCCGCGTCGCCGCACGCGCGTAGCCACTGCGCGGCGTGAAATGGAAGCTCACCACTTCAGGTACCGGGTTGCCGGGCGCCAGGATATGGATGGCCTCGACATAGTCGTCGGCAGTGAATCGACCGCCGGCGGCGACCGCGATCGGTACCGTATTGCCGTTCTCCGCGATCGCCGGCGTGGTCAGGCTCAGCTCACCAGACTCAGCGTCGCGGTCACCGATGATGGCGTCGATCGCAGCCTGTACCGCCGGAGAATCGGCTGCCAGCGGGAGCGCCGGCAGTGTCATCGCCCAGACGGCGACGGTCTGCTGCAGGAGGCGGCGGCGCGTAAAACAGGCCTTTGGTAATGGCGTGTGGATCATGGGGCTGTGGCCTCGTCAGGAATGGGTCGGTAGGGTATTGAAGAGACTCAATCGAGTGTCGCCAGGTAGGCGACCACGTCCTCGATCTGCTGGGCATCGAGAATGGGACGCCCCGCATAGGCTGGCGCAACACGGTTGAGCCCCCGAGTCTTGTAATAAGACGGCATCATGCTGTTCGGGTTCAGGACTTTCGAATCGACCAGCCGCAAGCGCAGCTGAGCCGGGCTGAGGCGCCGGGCAACACCGACCAGGGAGGGGCCGGTCGTGCCGAAGAATTCCGCTTCTTCGGGCAGGGCATGACAACTGAGGCAGTTACCGCTGGCGCGGTCGAGGGCGATGGCGCGCCCGCGCGCCACGTCACCGGGTGTCGCGGTCAACGGCGCCTCGATGGCGTAGTTGTCGACGACATAGGTCGGCTCGGCCCAGACCGTAAACACGGTACAGACCAGCGCCACGGACGCGAAACGAGCGACGCACCGGATCTCGAACACCTGCTTCTCCCCTGCTCGCGGCGCCGGACGGCAAGCCGCAGCTCGCTAAAAATAGCGCTCGAAGCGCTATATATCAATCTTGCATATCTATATAACCAATTAGCATTAAGGGCCATTACCGGCCCTCGTCGCCGCACCAGGGCCAACCGAGACCAGGCTCGACGGATCTCGTCCGAACTCAGACACCTTCCCAGCCCGGCGGCGCGCCGCCCGCCTCCGGCGGTAATGGCGGCGGCAGACGGCGCTTCTCACCGGCTGCAGGCGCGCCCGGATCGCCCGGAATGGGCTGTCCCGCCATGTAGGCGATGGTCTCGCTGGGACGTGCCTCATCGGCATAGCAGGCGTCGAGACAGGCCACGGTCTCTTCCGCCGGTTTCTTGCCCGCCGCGAGCCGTTGGCCGATCGCGGCCGCATCCGCCCGTGGTTCGTAGGGAGGCAGACCGCTTGCGCTACCGCCCCGCAGCGGTCCCGGCGGCACCCGCTCGCGCTGGCGTCGCGAGAGACGCAGCAGAATGTTCCAGGCGCGCTTGTTGTCTCGAATAGGTTCGACTTCGACTTCACCGGCCGCCTGAAACTCGCGCCAGATCGCTTCGCCCCTGGCGCTACGGATGACGACGATAGTCGCCCGGTCGGTACCTACCCCGCCGCACGCGATGTCGGCGAGTTCCGCCGAGAAGTCGCCGCAGTGTCGGCATTCCGGCCGCTGATACTCGGCCATGGCTTCGTCGAGCGGAATTCGGGCAATGTCACCATCCCTCTTATAGATCAAAACCTCGCCTTTGACGTTGAACTGGCGGACTTCCGTCAACGGGATCCCCATCTGCTGTTCGATGCGTTCGGTCATCAATTCGGGGCGAAAGACCTCGGTACAGAACAGGCCGACACTGAATGCAACGCGGTCACTCGGACCGCGCAGGAATTCGCGCTGGCGACCGACGATCTTCGGCTTTTTCTTCTCGCTGACCAGAAACGCCGGGTCCATGTGCTGCATCTTGCGCAACGGTGTGACCTGACACGGCACACCGACGAAGGCCACCTTTTCGAGCTTGCGCTCGGCGACCTCGGTCAGGGCCAGGTTGTTCGGGCAATAGGTGTACCAGCTGCCGGCGCTGGCCTTGATTTCTTCGTAGTTGGTGACGACTTTGGGCGACGGGAAACAGGGGCGGTCGGTGTCGCCGACCGCCGAGACGATAGCGCCGTCGATGTGCCCCGCTTCGCGCGCGAAAGCCAGCAGTGCGGTAACGACGCCCCCGTCCTGCCCGGCCGCGGCCAGATCGGGGCGTTTGGTACGGGCGACGAAGATGTGCCGGAAAACGCCGAATATGTCTTCGTAACTGCGTTCGTCGGCGAACGTCACATCACGCAGATGGGGCTCGCGCGGCCATAATCTCGGGCAGACCGTCGCACACACGTCACAGCCGGCCCCCTCGCTGACACCGCAATAATCGAATGCGGCGTCGGCTTTGGCCGTCTGTTTGGGTTTGCCGTCGACGTACTCGATGACATTGTGCGGACAGGCGACGACGCAGGCCCCGCATTCACAGCAACTGCCGAAATCGACGACGTCGTTCATCATGTCCTTGAAAGTATTGTGGCGTAGCGAGTCCAATGGCAGCTTCCTCATGTTCAGCAAAACGTCCTCGAGGTCGCCGCGGATTCTCATCGATTCGCGGCGTTCGGACAAAACTCGTGAATCACCACTCACGCAGAGGATCTAATCCATGCACGACGCTCGACGAACCGGCCTGAGCCGACGCACCTTCATCTACCTCTCCGGCCTCGCGGCGCTCGCGCTGGGGCGCGCGGGTACTGCCCAGACGCCGCCCACGGTGCCTGCCGCCAAGGCCGATGAATGGAACGCCCTGCTCGCCGAGAGCCGGCGCTTCCCTCTTTTCGATGCCCTGTTCGGTCGGCGCTCACGACGCTTCGGCTGGGGCATGGAAATTCCGCACGGTCCGCTGGCCTACAAGTCCGAGTTGCCGCCGGTACCGCTGGACGATTTCGAACGCGCCATGGTCATCGCCGCCGGTCTCGGCATTTCGGGTTGGCACCATGGTATTCCTCATACGACCAGTCAGAGCGGACTGTGCGACTACGCCGCGCGCTATACCGGGCGTACCTTTCCGGTTGCGGCCGGCATCGGCAATACCGATCTCTTCTACACCCAGGACGACGGTACTTACTACGTCAGCACCCGCGATGCCGGGGCCGACGGTACCTGGGCCGCGCAACCCCTGGCGGACGCCGAACGCCTGATTGCGACCGTCGCCGGCCATACGCGCAAACTCTCCGATCAACGCATCGACCCGCCGCGCGCCGCACCGCACTACAGCGCGCACAACCTGTGGAACGGCAATACGCCGGGTTCGACCTTGTTCATCCCGGTCGGCAATGTCTCCGAACAGCTCATCGATTTCCTGTTCATCGCTGCCGGCTCCGGTTACACGGTGTTCGACGATCTCAACGGCCGCCCCGCCGGCCATCTCGATCCCTTTGTCAAAAGCGGTCTGATCAAGCCCGAACTCAAATACCCGCTGTCTTACATGGAGCAATACCTGCTCACCACCTGCGCGGTGGAGATGGGTGTGATGGGGCACAACATGGCATTGGCCCTGCAGCCGCTCGGTCTCGGCGGTTGGTTCTACTCCGGGGTGAGCCCGTTCAGCATCATGGGTGTGGCAGCCAAAGCCGGCGTGCCCGGCCTCGGCTTCACCTTTGAGCGCAAGGCGGATTGGGGTGTGCCCAACCCGCTCGGTATCGAGGGCCTGTACCAGGCCTACTCGCCACCTTTCTATGCCGATATGCGAGCCGCGGTGGAAGCCTTCCTCGAACTCAAATTCGGCCCCGGGGGCGCCTACGATCCAGCCACGGGCGGTCCGTTTCGCGACAACGCCGCAATGAAGGCGACGGCGAGCCGGCCCAGCGATGAACTCATCGATTGCGTGGTCGCCACGGCCGATTACGTCTACCGGACCTTCGGCAAGTTTCCGGGCACGGTGCCGAGCATTTTTATCCGCTATTACATCCAGGCGCATCGCCTGGAGACGGGTTTCTACGACAAGTACTTCAGCGCCGGCAGCTACCTCCATACCCACAAACGCAGTGTCGAGCGGTGGCTGGCGAAACTGCGTGCATGAACGCGCGCGTGACCGGATGTGCCTGGGCGGCGTCCGCCGCCCAGGCATGGGCGCTCAGAGAGCTGCGCGCAGGGTGAACATGAACAGATCGCTGTCGAACTGCGAGCGCCCTTCGATGCGCTGGTATTCGAAGGTGCTCGTCACACCCCAGCTGGTGTAGTAACGCACACCAATCCCGAGTTGGACTTCGTCGTCGTCGCCCGGTTGCACGGAAGTGAAGCCTCCCGGCAGACCACCGGCTCTGATGCCGTCGTCACGGCTGACGTCGTTACGGTACTCGGCGCGGAAAAACGGTTCGTAGGCGCCGGCCATATAAGCGATATCGCCACCCACGACGACTTGCGAAAGGTCGATTTCGCGTTGCCCGAGAGTACGCACCACGCCCCCGCCGACGCTCGCGGCGCTGCCGGCTTCGGCATAAGCGTCCTGTTCCTCGTCGGTATGGAGATAACCGACCTTGGCGCCGAACACAAACTTGTCGACGACCATCACAGCATTCAGATTGGTGGCGATGAACCAGCGATTGGCATCGAAACTCGCCGCGATGTTGGTTCCGTCAACCGGGGAGATGCGGTTCTGATCGTAATCCAGCCAGCTGTAGCCCCCCGACAGATCGATGCTGAAGATATCGTTCAGCAGGATCGCCGCGTAGGGCGCCACGGTATAGCCATCGGTCTCCTGCCCGCCGCCGTTGAAGGGGGTATCGGTGTCCATGTTGTTATAGCCGAAGGCCACGCCGAGCAGGTAGCGCCCCTGGAACAGGCGATCGATGCCGCCGAGCGCGTTGTGCGCATCGGCATCGTAGCCGAGCGGCGTTCCGGCAAAGGTGAAATCCGATTCGAAATCATTGTAGGAGTAGCTACCCCACATACCGAACACGCTGCCCGTACTGTCGCCGGCAGCAAGCCCGGTAGCGCTGCCCTGTCGCCCAATCTGCGCGGTCTGCAGTTCGCTACCGCTGCGCTCGCGAGTCACCTTGCCGAGCCGCTGCGATGACACGCGCAGTCCCGGTCCGTTCGTCACCGAACTCGACACGCCATTGAGACAGCCGGCGAAGCGCTCGCGATCGCAGACGAGTTCTTCGAGAAGCTCATTCTCGGTGGCCATAGCGGGCATGGCACCACACAGAAGTGCGGCGATAGTTCCCGCCGCAAGGGAAGCGCTCAAATATTTCATCTTGATTATCCGATAATTAATGGGGGTTCCTAAGGTGAAGTATAGGAAATGTCCAGCGGTTCTGCCAAGCCTGGCGGGCGGTGCTCTCAGGGCATTCTCGGCCGTGGCACCGCAATGCGCTGGATGTTATTGATATTGCGCACCAAATTCTCGATGGTCCGCAGCGTCATGCGGGCCGGGGGCGACGGTGGACTGTGGGCATCGGGCACCCGGGTGCCGTAACCGGGTTGTTCGATCAGCACGCTGCCGTAGGCGTTGCCGACTTCGATGGCGGACGGCGTGTCGGCATCTTCGCTCTCGAGCAGGACGATGGTTGCCGACTCCCCGACCACTTCGCCACCGACCGTGGTTCCGCGGATACCGATGGTCGCTACCACGCCGGTCTTGACCCGCATCGCGCCCGCCCGGCGCTTGGCAATGAGGCCGGTGACGAAGCGGAAGGCGCCCTTGAGGACTTCGGCGCTGAACAGTCCGTCGTCACCGTCGCTGACCTGGTCGACGCGAAACTGGGTGCGTGGGCCGAGGTTGAAGCGGGTCTCGTCATCGAAACGCAGGGCCAGCAGGCTTCTATCCGCCGTTTCCAGCAAATCCTGTTCGAAGACCCGATCGCCGCGCGCCAGCCGGGTGCGCGTGCCGTCGCCGGCCTCGCGCGTGGCGCTGCCCTTGAGCAGGAGGACTTCACCGACGCCCGCTGCCAGTGTTGCCATGGACGCGAGGCTCAGAAGAACGGCGATGGTCAAAGCGAGAAGAGTTCGTTGTTGCATCATTTTTGCTTCCCGTCGCGAGTTAGGGTCCGTGCCAGAATAACTCAACCATTTGGAATGCCGATCCATCCCGTCTGGCGGCGTTGCTCGTCAATTGAATAGAACCACTATTCGCCCTCCTCGCGCCTGGCCAGCCGGGCGCCTCGACGCCCCAAACAGCTGAGTTATTCTGGCACGGACCCTTAACGGGATCACGCTAAGCGCACATCGACGCCGACGCAAGCTGCTGGTCGACGCTTCAACCGATGGCGCGAACCGGCGGCGCTACGCTGGTGACGTCCGCGACGCCCACCGGGCGCTCGCCGCCGACAGTGATGCGATGCATGCGCCGGTAGTCGGGATAGTAATCGCCGGTCGCGTAATGCTGGGTCGCCCGATTGTCCCATACGGCGACATCGTCGCGACGCCATTTGTGGCGAACCTGGAATTCCGGTTTGAGCAGGTGCTGAAAGAGCAGGTTCAACAGTCCCGTCGATTCGGCGGGTGAGAGTTCGAGGACGCGCGTGGTGAAGGTCGGGTTGACGTAGAGTACGCGGCGGCCGGTCAGCGGATGGACCACGATCAAGGGGTGGTGGACTGGCGGTGTTTCGCGTCGAGCCCGGGCAATGCGCTCGGCGCCATCCTCCTGCTGCTGGAAGTAGCTGCCATAGGCGCCGAGGAAATCGTGCTCGGCATGCAGCCCGCAGAGAAACTCCTGCAGCGGCGCGGACAGCGCATCGTAGGCCGCGCAGGCGCTCAACCACAAGGTATCGCCACCGTTCGGAGGAATGTGCCGCGCATACAGTATCGATGCCATCGATGGTTCGGAGCGGTAGCTCACGTCGGAGTGCCAGGAGTCGCTGATGGGCGGGCGTTCGGCATCGTGCTCGAGCACCGAGATCTGCGGAAAGTCCTCGAGCGGCTTGAACACCTCATGGACCTCCATTGCGCCGAAACGCCCGGCGAAGGCCATGTGCGCTGCGGGGTCGAGGTGCTGGTCACGGAAAAACAGCACCTGATGCTCGGCCAGGGCCCGTCGAACCTCGGCGAAGGCGGCGTCGTCGATGCGGGCGAGATCGATGCCTGACACTTCGGCGCCGATCGCCACCGTGCAGGGTGCGACGGCAATGTGTTGGTATTTCATGATGATGGATTCCCCAGCTGGTCCCGACCCGTGGTCAGGATGCGATCTCCTCGAGTTCCCGGCCGCGCGTCTCACCGACCAGTAACAGAATGATAGGCAAAGAAACGATAGGAATCAGGCTCACCACCGCGACCGCCGCGCCAACCGAACCCAGCAGCGCCGACAGCGCACCGACGATGGCCGGAGCCAGCGCCATCCCGGTACGCCCGAGCAGATTGTTGACGACGGCATTGGCGGTACCGCGGATAGCGGTCGGGAAAATCTCGCTCGTGATGGTGGCCGCGATCGGCCACAACGCGTGCATGGCCAACACCAGTACATAAGCAGCCGTGATGACAGCAGCATCCTGGGCGGTGAAACAGATCAACGCGCTGACGGCACCGAGCGAGAAATAGAGGCTCGCGGTGAGGCGCCGCCCCGCCAGATCGAGCATCGGACCGGCAGTCGCGTAACCGACGATGGCCAGCGAATAGCCCAGCGTCAACGCGTAACTGACCGCTGCCGAGTCCCAGCCGCGCTCATTGGTGACGTAGTAGGAAAAGAAAAACAGGCAGCTCGAACTCCAGGCATTGACCGTGAACCAGATGGTTGCCCCGGCCAGCACGCGCTTGCGGTAGGGCGCTGCGAGCACGACCCCGAGGGCGCGGAAACTCTGCACCAGCGATACCTCGGTGTCGCTCGGGGTGCTCGCCGCAAAACGCCTGGTCTCGCGTAGACGCGGCCAGTACCACAAGAGCACCGGCAGCACGGCGCCGCCGACGAGATAGAGCAATCGCCAGCTGAGTTCGGTATCGACCAGATAGGGAAACAGGGCCGCCCCGACGATGCCCCCGGCGAGGCTCAACGCGAACATCAGTGTCACCGCCGCGCCGCGCCAGCGCGCCGGCATCTCCTCGGTGAGGATGATGGCGCCAACGCCGATCTCGGTGACCATGAACATCCGTGCGAGAAACTGCCAGGCGACGAAATCATAGAGCCCGACAGAAAATGCGGACAGCACCGTAAACACTGTGTAGCCGGCGATGGCCAGCAGAAACACCCGACGCCGACCGTAGCGATCGGCGAGCCTGACGGGAATGAAGGCGAGGATGGTACCGACATTGATGAGGCCGACGGCGCTGCCGAGGGTCTGCGAATCGGCGCCAAAATCCGCGCCCAGATACGGCAGAGCGAGGTTGATGATCAGCAGATCGTAACCCTCGAACAGCGTCACGAAGCAGACGAAGGCCAGCAGACCCCACAGTTCGCGCCGCCCCAGCGGCGCGGGCATGGCGGAGGCAGCAGTGACCACAGGTGGTGAGCTGCGCCGCTCAGGGCCTGTCCGGTGCGAAGCGCTCCCAGGCACGCGCCGGCGGCGGTACCGCGGGCAGCGTGCCGTCATTGGCCGGCAATCCGCCGCCGCTGTCGAAAGCGACGTGATCGCCGAAATACATCACATGCTGATCATAGGCCCGGACCTGTTCCGGGGTCAGGGTAATCGTTGCCGAATCGAGCAGCGTGTGTTCGTGGGAGGCGACCCACTGCTCGGCCGAAACCAGGCCGAAGGCTTCCGGCACGTTGACGCCTTTGACGAAATAATGGCCTGGCAGAACGATGTTGGCCTTGCATTTCTCCATCACCACATCGGCCCATTTCGGGCTCAGGATATGGCCGTCGTCGCTGACGGCCAGAATGGCTATGTCGATGTCGCCAATCATGTCCCAGACGTGATCGGGCGGATTCTGCCGGTTGTCGCCCCAGTGCAGGATACGCAAGCCCCCGGTCTCGATGACATAGAGGCTGTTGTTCCACTGCAGGGTTTCGTTCGGCGGGCAGGGATCCTGATCGATGAAGAACTTCACCAGGTCCCGATACGGCACATCGCCCTGCGTCTCGCACACATGCTTTTCCGCAATGCCGATGATCTTGACGTCGGCGAGACGAAACGTGCCGGCCATACGCTCCATGATCATGTCCGCCTCGAGGCGGTCGACCGCATCGTGATCGAAATGCGCATGGGTAACGAGTCCGATATCGGTACGCACTTTGGGCATGTCCCGCACATACCAGGGTGGATACATGCCGGTAATGTCATTGCGCCAGGGATCGATGAAGATCTTGACGCCGCGCGGCGATTCGATCTCGAAGGCGATATTGCCGTAGAAACTGATTTTCACCGCGCCGGCATCGGCATGCAGCCCGCCGTAGACCTGTGCCGCGATGGTGCGATCATTGTTGTAGGTTTCGAGCTGCGAACTGCCGCCATGAATACCATGGCTGGCGGCCGCCCCGGCCCCCGCCAGTCCCAGCATCAGCAGCAGGCTCTGTGTCCAAGGTCTGTTGCTCATAACTCTCCTCCCAAGCCACCTTCGGGCGGCTGTCATTTTCAGGGCAAATCAGGCCGCGGGTCGGCGATGAAACCGTCGCGATTGGGCATCGACACGGCCGGCAGGCTGGTGCGATCGATGACCGCGTCGGCCGCGACGATACCATTGGTGTGAAGCAGATGAGCCGTCAAAGCGTAAACGTCATCCGGGCTCAGTGACCCCGGCTGAAAGAACGGCATGGCACGATAGATGTAGTCGTAGACCGTCGTGGCATACGGCCAGTAACTGCCGATGGTCAGCAAGGGCGAATCGCTGGCCAGCGAACCCTGCCCGCCGACCAGCGCCGGATCCGGCCCCTCATGGCCCTGTTCGCCGTGGCACATGGCGCATTTCGACGCATACAGCGCCGCGCCTTCGCTCACCGTACCGCGGCCGGGCGGCAGGGCGGTCCCGCGTGGACCGATGGCGATGTCCTGCGCTGCGATGGTCGCGGCAGCGGCCGCCTTGCCCAGCCCTGTCGGCCGGATGTCGTCCGCGGCGCCGGCATCCGGACAGCTGAGCCCGAGCATCCAGACCAGGGCAATGCCCGGTGCCCATTGCAGTTGCCGGCGTTCAGACATTGCGCAATCCGCCGTCGTCATCCACCCGCCAGCGCTGAATGCCGTTGTAGTGGTAGAAGGAGTGATCGCCGCGCACGGCTCGCAAGGCTTCTCGCGTGGGCTGCACATAATCCGTCTCGTCGATACAGCGGCTGGCAATGACCGTCGCCGCCCCGTCCCAGCGCCAGGGCACACTGAAGCGGGTATGACACATCGGCAGCACCGGCCCATGCAGCCGCGCCTCGCGCCAGCTCGCACCGTCGTCCGTCGTTACCTCGACGCGGGTGATGCAGCCGCGGCCCGACCACGCCAGGCCACGAATCTCGCCCGTTCCCAGGGCCAGCCGCTGCCCGGGCGACGGCGTCGTGATGACCGATTTTGCCTCCATCACGAAAGTGAACTCGCGCGCGCGCCCATCGGGCATCAGATCGGTGTACTTGGCGGTCTCTTCGCGCGAGTACACGGGGCGGTCACTGAGCTTCAACCGACGCAGCCATTTCACGCTGATACTGCCCTCGAAACCCGGTACCAGGAGGCGCAAGGGATAGCCCTGCTCAGGGCGCAGCGGCTCACCATTCTGGGCATAGGCGAGCATGACGTCATCGAGGCACTTGGCGAGCGGGACACTGCGGGTCATCGCCGCGCCGTCCGCACCCTCGGCAATCACCCAGCCGGCCTGTGCCGAGACGCCGCATTCCTCCAGCACCGCACGCAAAGGCACGCCCGTCCATTCGCTCGAGGAGGTCAGGCCATGGGTCTGCTGGACATCGGCGCCGCCCGGCCCCTGCCATTCGCGGTAGCTGTTGCCCGAACATTCCAGAAAGCACTGGCGCTGGACCACTGCAAAGCGCCGCAGATCGGCCAGGGAAAATGTCAGCGGCCGGGTCACCAGACCATGAACCAGCAGACGATGCAGAGCGGGATCGATGCCCGGCACGCCGCCGTGATGGCGTTCGAAATGCAGCGCGGAAGGGGTAATGGACCCCGCCAGATCACCCAGCGGCGTCCACGATGCCGTGCTCGTCGGGTAACGCGACGGGGTCAGCCAGCGCACGCTCGATTCGTGGGGTGAGCGTGTGCCATAAGCGCGCGCCGCCGCGCCCTGCATCCTGGTCGTGTCCGCCCGCGCCGCCGCCGGCAGCAAGCCCGCCACGGCGAAGCCGCCCAGCGCGTCGCGTACTCGCTGCAGGAACGTCCGGCGATCGGTGCCTGTCGTCATCCTTTCCCCTCACTGTAAGGGCCCGCCGCAGCATGCCACGCCAAGGCGCTGCCTGCTCGCGAATATCGATCATCGGATCCGGCACGCGGGCATCGTGACGCGTCCCCGGCGCACGCACCCGTGGTGCTGCCCTACTTTACAATGAAGTTCCGCGAACCCCGGAGTTCAGCCCAGTTGGATATTGCCCTGCTTGCCGACGGCCTGCGTCGATTCATACACGACAGCTGCGGCAGCGCCGCCGCCCTCGCCGACCTGCGCGAATCGGACGGCCATGCCGGCCTCACCTTCCTGTTCGATATCGTCGAGGCGGGCGGCGCGCGTGCCGGCTATGTCATCAAACTGCCACCCGCTGGCGTCAAACGCCGCGGCAACACCGATGTCTACCGCCAGGCACCGCTGCTCCGCGCCCTGCATGCTGCGGGCCTGCCGGTTCCCGCCGTGCCGTGGGCCGAGGCCGGTGACGACAACCCCTGGTTCGGCCTGCCCTTCATCATCATGGAACGTCTGCCCGGTCACACCTTTTTCGTCTGGGATCCCGCGCCCGGCGTACCCCGCGACCGCCCGACGGCTACGCGCTACTGGCGCCTCGCGGTCGCAACCCTGGCGCGCCTGCATACCTTCGATTGGCAGCGGCACCTCGCCAACTGGGAAGCCGCGCAGGATCTGAGCGGTGAAATCACGCGTTGGGAACGGATTTATGCGCAAGCGCCCGACCCTGCGTGGCGCGCCGCCGCCGCCGTCACCCAGCGCGTACTGCTCGACAGTCAGCCCGATGGCCGGCCGATCGGTCTCTTCCACGGCGACTACCAGCCCGGCAACTGCCTGTATCACGAAGGCGCGCTCAGCGGCGTGATCGATTGGGAGCTGTCGGGCATCGGTGCCCAACTGCTCGATGTCGGCTGGCTCGCCATGATCGCCGACGACAGTGTGTGGACTTCCGGCTGGATGCCGCTGCACCCGCTGCCCCAGGCGGAAATCCAGGCCATCTACCGAACCGAGAGCGGCCGTGACGAAGGCAACCTCGACTGGTACCAGGCGCTCGCCAATTATCGTCTCGCCTGCATCTCCTGCCTGAACGTCAAGCTGCATCGCACGGGCCAACGCCACGACCCGATCTGGGAACACAACGCGCGCAGTGTGATGCCCATGTTCGCGCGCGCCCAGGCCCTTGTGAGCAGGTAGAATCAAGCCCTCATCCAGCAGCGGTACCGTACATGAAACTACTCGACTCCTTAGGCCCCAATCCGCGCGTCGTGCGCATGTTCGTGCTCGAGAAGGGTCTCGACATACCGCGCGAGGAAGTCGACATCCTCGGCGCCGAGAACCGGCGGCCGCCGTACACCAATCGCAATCCCGGCGGCCAGCTGCCCAGCCTCGTCCTCGACGACGGCACCTGCATCGCCGAGACCGTGGCTATCTGCGAATACCTCGAAGACTTCCATCCGCAGCCTGCCCTGATCGGGGCCACACCGCTGGAAAAAGCGGAACATCGCATGTGGCAGCGGCGTATCGAACTCAATATTACTGAGAATCTCTACAATGCCTTCCGCTATTCGGTCGGCCTCGATCTGTTCCAGGATCGCATGCATTGCCTGCCCGAGGCCGCCCCGGGACTGGCCGCCATCGTGCAGGAGAAGCTGGCCTGGCTGGACGCCCTGATGGGTCGCTCACCGCATATCTGCGGCGAGCGCTTCACGCTGTGCGACATCATTCTGTTCTGCGCCCTCGATTTCGGGGCCGGCGTCGATCAGGCCATCGATCCCGGCCTGCTCAATATCAATGCCTGGTTCGCACGCATGATGACCCGCGACAGCGCTCACGGCAGCCTGCACCCTGAAGGCGTCGCCGGCGGGCGCCGCGGCGTCTGATCGTTACCGCAGCAACTCAATCGTCAGCGCTTGCCGGCACCAGCGGGATCTCCAACCAGAACAGGGCGCCGCCGCCGGGCGCATCATCGACACCGATGGATACCCCCATCTGCGACATTGGCCTCACGGATCGAGGTATTCGTCCACAGATAGGTGAGCACCAGCAGCACTTCGACGAACAGCAGCGGCAACAACGCCGCCCTCGCATAGGCGCGCCAGATGATGCGCAAAAGAGGCATGGCTGGCGCTGCGCCGGGAGATGAGCTCATAAGGGTCCGTGCCACAATAACTTGGCTGTTTGGGGCGTGGAGGCGCTCGACTGGCAAGGCGCGAGGAAGGCGAATAGTGGTTCTATTCAACTGACGAGCAACGCTGCCAGACGAGATGGATCGGCGTTCCAGATAGCTGAGTTATTTTGGCACGGACCCTAAGGGGTGGAGACGGTCAAAACAACGCACGCCCGGAGTATAGCGATCGCAGGGCGGGCCCTTGTCCTCAATCGAACGCCCCGGATGATACGCTGACGCCGCCAGCAGCCCCGCCAGGCCTATCTTTTGCCGGATCCCGGGTCTATACTCCGGCGAACTTGAGGTGCCATCCGGTCGGCGCCGAGGTCTCGCGGCTGTCTCCCTCCTTTGAAAGACTCTCCCCGATCGTCTGAACACCTTTCGCTCCGCCTGGACCGGCCCCGCATACTGACGGGGAGGCTGGACGTGGAGTCCTTATGCCTTTTGCACAACTCGGCCTGAAGGCCGACCTCCTGCGCGCGATTGATGCGCAGGCTTATACCTGCCCGACTTCGATTCAGTCGCAGGCAATTCCCGTCATACTCGCCGGCCGCGATGTGCTCGCCGGCGCCCAGACCGGCACCGGCAAGACGGCGGCTTTCGCCCTGCCCATGCTGCAACTGCTGACCGACCGACCACGGCGCGCGGAGGACAAGCCGCGTGCCCCACGCGCGCTGGTGCTCACCCCGACCCGGGAGCTCGCCGCCCAGGTCAGCGAGAGCTTCGTCACCTACGGTGCGAACCACGCCCTGCGCACCGCGGTCATCTTCGGCGGCGTCGGCATCGAACCACAGAAACACTTGCTGCGGCGCGGTATCGATATCCTGGTCGCCACCCCGGGCCGCCTGCTCGATCATGTCGGTCAACGGAC
Source organism: Gammaproteobacteria bacterium (assembly GCA_040904625.1). Lineage (GTDB taxonomy): Bacteria > Pseudomonadota > Gammaproteobacteria > JACKNG01. The sequence goes on along the minus strand of JBBDTC010000237.1, from coordinate 2,439 downwards.
GGTCGATCTCGGCGCCGTCGAAATCCTGGTCCTCGACGAAGCCGATCGCATGCTCGACATGGGCTTTATCCGCGACATCCGCAAAGTACTCGCCCTGCTGCCGCGCGAGCGCCAGAACCTGCTCTTCTCGGCGACCTATTCGAGCGACATCAAGCGCCTGGCAGACGACCTCCTCGATCATCCCGAGGTGATCGAGGTCGCGCGGCGTAACAGCACGGCGGAAAACGTCACCCAGCATGTCTACCGCGTCGACAAAGAGGCCAAGCGCGATCTCCTCATTCATCTGATCGAGGAGGGCAACTGGTATCAGGCGCTCGTGTTCATGCGGACCAAACATGGTGCCAACCGACTCACCGAGCAATTGCAGCGTGCCGGCATCGAGGCCGCCGCGATCCATGGCAACAAGAGTCAGGCGGCGCGCACTCGCGCGCTGGCCGGTTTCAAGGACGGCGCCGTGCGAGTGTTGGTCGCGACCGATATCGCTGCGCGCGGTCTCGACATCGATCGCCTGCCGCATGTGGTCAATTATGAATTGCCGAACATCCCCGAGGATTATGTCCATCGCATCGGCCGCACCGGGCGCGCCGGCGAGAGCGGCTGCGCCATCTCATTGGTCGGCCGCGACGAGGTGGGGTTTTTGAAGGACATCCAGCGCCTGCTCAAGCAGGATATCACCGTGCTGCCACTGCCCTCGAACATCGTGCCGCGCGCCGTACGCGAGGACAGCGCCCCGCAGCGTCGAGTGCAGGGCGCCGACGGCAACCGGCAGGACCAGGGGCGCCACCCGGCAGGACATCGTCCAGCGGTTACCGCGGAGACCCCCGGCAACCCGCGCAAACGCCGGCCGCGCCGGCGCCCGCGCCAGGCGTCGGGTAACGTGCGCTGACCCGTGGCGGTTCGAATTGGCCAGGCCACTGGCAATCTCTGGCGCGTGATGTGTGTTGACACACCGCCAGTGAAAAGTTGATCAACACGCTTTTGAGGAACGAATGATGATGAATCTCTATGTCGGCAACCTGCCGTACAACGTCACCGAAGACCAGTTGCGCTCGACCTTCGAGGCGTACGGCGAGGTCTCCAGGGTCAACCTGATTACCGACAAATTCTCCGGCCAGTCGAAGGGCTTCGCCTTCGTCGAAATGGCTGACAATGCGGCAGCGGATGCGGCCATCAAGGCTTTGAACGACACCGCCATGGGCGGACGCAACATCAAGGTCAACCAGGCCAAACCGCGCAGCGATCGTCCATCCGGCGGTGGCGGCGGACGCGGTGCACCGCGTGGGGGCGCCGGTTCACGCTGGTAAGCTTCCACTGCAGGCCGCCGGGCGTCGCAGCGCTGCCACGCCCGG
>JBBDTC010000237.1:0-1080 GCA_040904625.1 Gammaproteobacteria bacterium | reverse complement strand
CCCCCCCCCCCCCCCCCCCCCCCGCTGCTTTGCACCGGCCGATACCGGCACGGCCGCGTTCCACGGCGGGAAGCCCGTCCACGCCCTGCGCGCAGGGCGTGCTCAGCGGCCCTGCCAACGCGGTGGGCGCTTCTCGGCGAATGCCGCGGCGCCTTCGTGGCGATCGGCTGACTCGAAGCAGGCGGCGAACGCCGGATAGGTTTGCTGCTCGCGCATTGCGGCCTCGAGTCCCGCCGCGTCCAGCCCGCGCATGACGGTCTCTTTCGAGGCCCGTATGGCCAACGGCGCGCACGCGAGGATGCGCGAACACCACGAAGCGACGGCCTCGTCCAGCCCATCATCGGCGACCAGTTCGGTCACGAAGCCGAGACGGTAACCCTCCGCCGCACTGACCAGGTCACCGGTCAGGATCATACCCATGGCCTGCTTGAGGCCGATCTGCCTCGACAAACGATGCACCCCGCCGCCCAGCGCGACCGCGCCGACGCGCGGCTCCGGCAGGCCGAAACGTGAACGCCGGGTGGCGATGATCACATCGCAGGCGAGCGCGAGTTCGAAGCCGCCACCGGCGGCAACGCCATCCACCGCTGCGATCAAGGGCTTATCCAGGTCGAACCGTTCGATGAGCCCGGCGTAGCCGCAGCGCGGATAGACATGCGGCCGCCCGCGCTCGGCAATCGATTTGAGATCACTTCCGGCCGAGAAGGCCCGTTCACCGGCACCCGCGACAACCCCGAGATATTGGTCGGGCGCCGCGGCAAAATCATCGAACGCACGCTGCAGTTCATCGTGCATGTCCTGGTTGATCGCGTTCAATACCTGCGGTCGATTGAGGGTGATGTGGGTAACATGCCCCGCAGTGGTGACGTCGATGAATTGATAGCTCACTGAAACTCCCCGATGTCGATTGCCAAATGGATGGCGCAGGTTAGCGCGACTGCCACGGAGCGGAAAGGACCGCGGCAAGCGGCCGACACCCGGGCTTGGCAGGTTCTTAGGGCCCGTCCCAGAATAACTCGGCTGTATGGGGCGTCGAGGCGCCCGGCTGGCAAGGCGCGAGGAGGGCGAATAGTGGTTCTA
>JBBDTC010000236.1:0-3892 GCA_040904625.1 Gammaproteobacteria bacterium | reverse complement strand
GCCAGACGGGATGGATCGGCGTTCCAGATAGTTCAGTTATTTTGCGGCAGACCCAAAGGGTCCGTGGCAGAATAACCGAGCGATTTGGGGCGTCGAGGCGCCCGGCTGGCAAGGCGCGGGAGGCTTTCCTCATGATGATGCTCGACGGTATACGTGTACTCGATTTCACGCAGTATCTGGCCGGCCCCTCGGTCACCCGCTTGATGGCCGAGATGGGTGCCGAGGTGATCAAGATAGAGCAGGCACCGGGTGGCGATCCCGGCCGCCTGCTACCGGTGCTGCGCGATGGCCGCTCCGGCTTTTTCGTGCAACAGAACCGCGGCAAACAAAGCCTTTGTCTCGATCTTAAGTCGCCCGCGGCACGCGAACTCGTGCTCCAACTCGTCGCCGAAGTCGACGTCGTGGTCGAGAATGCGGGCCCCGGGGTGATGGAGAAGCGTGGCTTCACCTACGACGCTTTCAAGGCCATCAACCCGGCCGTCATCATGGCTTCGGTGTCGGCCTTCGGGCGCACCGGCCCGCTCGCGCACAAGACCGGCTACGACTGGATTGCACAGGCTTTCAGCGGCTTGATGGACATGACCGGCCCGGCTGACGGCCCGCCGCACCCGGTCGGTATCGGCATCTGCGACTCCAATGCCGGCGTGCACGGCTTCGCGGCCATCGGCTATGCCTTGTTCCATCGCCTGCGCAGCGGCGCGGGCCAGTACATCGATTTGTCGATGGTCGATGCCATGTATCACATGCACGAATACAACGTGCACGGGCGCTCGGTCGCGGGCGACGCCTTCCAACCGCATCGCTTCGGTGCGCATCATGAACTGATTGCGCCTTTCGGCGTATTCAAGGGGCCGAGCGGCTACTTCGTGATCGCCGTGCTGCAACTGCAATGGGCCGGCCTGTGCGCCGCACTGAACCGACCGGACCTGGTCGACGATCCGCGCTTCGTCGATGGCGGCAGCCGGGCCCGTCACCAGGGCGAGCTGATCGCACTGATCGAAGCCTGGGCCGCGGGTTTCCCGGACAACGATGCCGTGATCGCGGCGCTCGAGCGCGAACGCGTCCCCGCCGCACCGGTGCTGAATCCGCTCGAGACCCTCGATCATGCCTATTTCCAGGCCCGCGACATGGTTCGCGAGGTCAGCGATCCGATACTCGGCAGCGTGCAGGTGCCGGGTTTCCCGTTCAAATTCTCCGCTCAGGCCGAGCAGCTCACGGCCCAGGCGCCGTTATTGGGGGAACACAACCGGGCGATTCTGGAAAGACGTCTCGGACTCGATACCGACACGCTCGATGCGCTCGAAACGGCGGGCGTCTTGTTCGCAGCACCACGCTGAAGCTGACACGATCGTTTTCGCAGTCGGCTGAAACATGACGAATTCTGTCGACTGTACGAGGTCAGGAGCCTGGCGAAAATAGCTATACACTGGCAGCTTATTGGCGGCTGCTGCGGCGTTGCGCTTCTCAGGTCAGCCTCGCTATTCCCGACGCGACGCGCCTGAGCGGAAAGCCAGAACGCGTCGGAACGCAGTTTCCCGCCTGCTCTCAAGCCACCCGGTATTCCTGCAGCGGCGGTTCGCCGAGGGCCTCGCGATAGTTGTTGTGGAAGTGGTGCAGCGCCGGTTCGTTACGGCCGAACAGGAAGTAATCGAGCTTGCCTGCGGAGGCCGTGATCTGGGCTTTCTCCGACATCTGGTAATCCTCGTGCTCGACGGTGCTGACCAGTAGTTCGATCGTTGCGGAGACGTCGAACTCCATCCGCGCCGAGGTGTCCGCGCTGTAGACGTTGTCAGCCTTGACGGCGGTGGCGCGTTCGGGAACACCGAGCTGTTCCTTGACGTGCGGCATCGAGAAGTGGGTGATCCGGCTGACCGAGCGGGCGACGTCGTGGCGGTCGGGATAAATCCGGACCAGCACCACCATGCCACCGACGAATACCAGCTGCACGTTGGGAAACAGGTAGTAGGCGGCGATCGAGGCGAAGGTGAAATTCCACTCCGATTCGGGCTGTTGCCGCATCACGTCGAGATAGCGGTTGGCGGTGCAGATACGATGGTTGCGGCCATACTCGCGATAGGTCGCGTAGTCGCTGTGCGCAAGATTGCTCAGTGTCTGGCTGTGCAAGGTGCTGAAGTGATAGTTTTCGCCGAAGGTGTCGTTGGCGAGCTTCCAGTTGAGCGCTTTCTCGATCGAGGATTCGCCCTCGAAGCGACATTTGTCGAACTCCCAGTTCGCCAGCTCAGCGGCCAGTTCAGCGCCCAGCAGGGCGTCGATATCGACGGCCCCGTCGAGCTGCGGGTGGACGACGAGGAAGCCGTATTTCTCCTGCGAGGGCAGTTCGATCAGGCTGTGACAGGCGCGATCCACTTCTCCGAACATCTCGCCGTGACGAATGCCCATCAGGCGTCCGTCCGGGGCGTAGGTCCAGGCGTGGAAGGGGCAGATGAAGCGGTTCTTTTCGCCGCGCGGTTCGTCGGTCAACTGGGCGCCACGGTGTCGGCAGGCGTTGAGGAAGGCGTGAAACTTGCCGTTCTTGTCGCGGGTGGCGAGGATCGGCATGCCGAGGTCGCTGTTGGTCAGGTAGCTGCCTGGCCCGGGCAATTCGCCCGAGAGGCCGATCACCTGCGGGTGCTGCTCGAAGAACGTCGTCCACTCGCGCTCGGCCCGCGTCTTGTCGGTGTACGATGAGGTCGGATTGATGAGCACCCGACCGGCATCGCAGGTGGTCTTGGTATCCATCTGGTGGAGCAGTTCTTTCAGGATATTGATCTGTTCGGCGTGCTTCATGTGCTATCCCCTCGGTTGTTGCGCGCGGACCTGGCGGGCGACGTCGCAACCGTGTCGTCCGGCGTCAGTTCGGTGATCTTGTGCAGGAGTTGGAGCTGGAAGGTCTCCACCGCGTCGGCGGCGAGTGCGATGTAGAGATCGCACAGCGCCATGCGGCGGAACTCGTCTATCCCATAGTGACCAAACGCCCAGCCGCGGCAGCTCATGCGGAAATTGCGCATGATGAGATCGGACAGCATTGCCGCGGCGACGCGGCCGCGCAGGAGCCGTGCCGCGCGGCAGGCGGCGATGCCGGTGCTGATCAGTTCGCCCACCCAGTCGTAGATACGGGCTACTTCGTCGTGATGCTGTCCGCCTTGGTCCAGCCATTCGACCGCCAGGAAGGCCGCACGATGGAAGTCTTCGTCTTCCGCGAACAGGCCGGTCGATTCCACCACGACGGCGGCCGCCAGGGTCAACGGGTCGGCCTCGTGAGCCGGCGCGATGCGGGACTCGAGCTCGGTCAGCACCCCGGCGCCGAGGGCCAGCAGCAGGTCTTCTTTCTTGCCGATGAGATTGTAGATGGTCGGTACGGTGACGTCCGCCAGGCGGGCGAGTTCACGCAGGTTCAGGGCTTCGAAACCGCCGCGGGCCAGGAGACCGCGTGCCTCGGCCAGCAGGCGGGCGCGTCGTTTGCGCATGTTGCGGGCGCGGAGGGTATCGGTAGCAAGGCTCATGAAGCGGAGTATTTCACGCTGTTTAAATTTTAACAAGCATCAAATTTGCTGCACTGCGAGCGGCGGGACGCGGCGCCCCCGCCAGTCGGTTGGTCTCGCCGCATGGCACATTGACTGGCGCCAGGGCGGAAACGCCGGAGCGCGCGCAAACGGCACCTGGCGCGAAGCGAAGCCGCCGCGTCAGCGTCGTTGGCAGGCACCGCGAAGCGGCTCGCCGGCGAGCAGGCGGGCGACCAGCCGGGCCGCCTCGTGGTTACCGCTCGGCGCCACCGCCGGGGCCGGCGGACGCGCCAGCAACTCGCGTAGCTCCTGCTCGAAGCGGCCGCTCGTCAGCCTCTGCCAGGTAATGCGCCGTGCTTGCGCGTGATGCGCCAGCCAGTCGGCGAACG
>JBBDTC010000235.1:0-3919 GCA_040904625.1 Gammaproteobacteria bacterium | reverse complement strand
GCAACCATGACACACAAGCAGATGTTTTTTCACTCGGCCGCGCGCGAGAAGATTCTGCGCGGAACCACAGCGCTTGCCGATGCCGTGCGCGTAACGCTCGGGCCGAAATCGAAATCGGTTCTGATGCAGAAGAAGTGGGGGCCGCCGATCGTTTGCAATGACGGCGTGACGATCGCCAAGGAAGTCGATCTGCAGAATCCGGAGGAGAATCTCGGCGCACAAATGCTCCGTCAGGCTGCCGAGCGCACCGGCGACGCTGTGGGCGACGGCACCAGTACTTCGACCATCCTCGCTCAAGCCATCTTTACCGATGGCGTGCGCAATGTCGTCGCGGGCGCCAGCGCGATCGATCTCAAGCGTGGCCTCGACCGTGGTACTAAAATCGCGGTCGAGTCGCTACACGGCATGGCCCGCCCGGTACGCGAGCGCAGGGAGAAGGCCCAGGTGGCGACCATCTCGGCACATAACGACCCGGCCATCGGCGAGCTCGTTGCCGACGCGATGGAGAAGGTCGGCGACGAGGGTGTCATTACAGTCGAGGAGTCGAAGAGCACCGAAACGCTGCTCGAGGTGGTCGAGGGCATACAGTACGACCGCGGCTATATTTCGCCTTATTTCATTACCGACGCTGAGAAGGTCGAGGCGGTGCTCGAGGAACCTTACGTATTCCTCTACGACCACAAGCTGAGCAGCCTCAAGGATCTAATCCCACTGCTCGAGCAGGTCGCGAAGAGTGGCAGACCCATTCTATTCATCGCCGAGGACGTCGAAGGCGAGGCGCTGGCAACGCTGGTGGTGAACCAAATGCGTGGCATCATCCGCTGCATCGCCACGAAGGCCCCCGGCTTCGGCGATCGGCGCAAGGCCATACTCGAAGATATCGCCATTCTGACCGACGGCCAGCTCTTATCGCAGGACACGGGCGTGCGGCTCGAAGCAGTCGAGCTCGAGCAGCTCGGGCACGCCCGGCGCGCGGTTTCCGACCGCGATAAGACCACCATCATCGGCGGACTGGGCAACAAGGTCGCGATCGAAGCCCGCATACGCCAGATTCGCACCCAGATAGACAAAGCGAGCAGTGACTACGATCGTGAGAAGCTCGAAGAGCGCCTCGCCCGACTGACCGGCGGTGTTGCGGTGATCCGTGTCGGCGCGCCTTCGGAGACCGAGATGAAGAGCCGCAAGGAAGCCTTCGACGATGCCATCAACGCGACCAAGGCCGCCGTCTCCGAGGGTATCGTGCCGGGTGGCGGCTTAGCTCTGCTACGCTGCACCGGCGCCATCGCCGCGGCCGAGGCCGAGGCGCACGGCGACGAGAGAACCGGGCTCGAGATTCTGCGTCGTGCGCTGAGCGCGCCGACACGGCAAATCGCCGAGAATTCGGCCGTCGACGGCGGCGTGGTGGTCGCCAAGATGCTCGAGAGCGAAGGCGTGGTCGGCTACGATGCCGCCCTTAACGAGTACGTCGACCTGTTCGAGGCCGGTATCGTCGATCCGACCAAGGTCGTGCGCGTCGCGCTCGAGAATGCCGTATCGGTGGCGAGCCTGCTGCTCCTCACCGAGGCCACCATGACCGAGATCCCGGAAACAGAGCCGCGCCACACGGGTGAGGCCGAGATGGCGATGTGAGGGCGCCGGCCGTCGATTTGACCTTCTATGAGGTCGCGCCCGCACGCGCGCTTGGTTGGCGGCGGTTCGCTGATCACGATCAGCATCGCGTAGTGTCCGCGGGCGGAGCATGCTTCCCGGATCGAGTGAGGGTTTCGAACCGATGAGCTACTTACCTTTTGCCAATCGCGTGAGCGCTGGCCAGGCGCTCGGGCATGCCCTACAAGCCTGGCGCGGGCAGGACTCCCCACTCGTATTGGCGCTGCCGCGCGGCGGCGTGCCAGTTGCCGTGGAGGTGGCTGCTGCGCTCGCTGCCGACCTAGATGTATTGATCGTGCGCAAGCTCGGCACCCCAGGGCAACCCGAACTCGCCATGGGCGCCATTGCCAGCGGCGGCGTCCGCGTGATGAACGACGATATCGTGCACACCCTCGGCATCCCGGCGTCTGCCATCGAACGTGTCGCGAACGCGGAAATGCGCGAACTCGAGCGGCGCAGCGCCGCTTACCGCGGGCAGCGCCCACCGCCGGTCTATGCGGGACGCACGCTGATACTGGTCGATGACGGCATCGCGACGGGTGCCAGCATACGCGCGGCAATTGCCGCGCTGCGGCTGCAGGATGCGGCACGTATCGTGGTCGCTGCCCCGGTCGCCCCGCCCGAGACGGTGGCAGCGCTGAGCCGCGAGGCCGATGCCGTGGTATGTCTCGAGACACCGGCGGACTTCGGCTCGATTGGGCGGTTCTATCGTGCATTCCCACAATTGACAGACGACGAAGTGCGCGCGCTGCTGGCGCGGGCCTGGGCGCCCCCGCGCGGGGGCGCCGAGCACACCTAGGGAAGTTTGCAAAAGAGAGCGAGCATGCCCGGGGACAAGGCGCGCGGGCTCCGTGGAGCGCCGTTCATATGTGTGATGACTGCCCACCGCAGGACACAGTGCTTCTGCCGCCAGCGGGCGGCGCAGCGACTTTTGCAGAGCTTCCCTAGCCGCCTTGGCTTGTCCGCAGTGCGGCTGTGTATTGGCGCGCGAGCGCGAAGTAGGCTTTGGCCCGTTCGACCCAGCGTGCGTGCGCGGGCGGCGCGAGATCGTCGAGGTGTCCGATGCAGAGTCTCGCGCGAAGCAGTGCGCGAGCGGACTTGTAGAAAGCGATCAGTGCCGCTGGCGGCGTGTCGCCAGTGAGTGCGCCGTAAGTCGCGAGTACGCGCTCGCCGACCCACGCTGCCCCCAGGTGCTCGCACTCGAGCCCGAGGTAGGCGAGTTCGTCGGCGACGTCGACGGTGCGCAGATCCCGATCGAACTCGAGGCAGTCGATGACGAGCGGCTGCGGCAACAGGCTGACGTGCTCCGGACGCAGGTCACCGTGACCCTCGACAATTCGATGCGCCGCGATGCGTGCGACGAAATGCGCTTCGTGCGTGCGCACGTAGCGCCCGAGGTCGGCGACGACACCGCCGACCTGATCCGCATCGAGACACGCGCGCGGTGCGGCAAGAGTGCGTGCGCTGTCCTCGATGCCGGCCATGCAGCGCGCACGGTAGGCGTCAGCCGTCACCGGCACGCGGAAGGTACGACGGTAGAAGTCGGCGAGCAGCTGCGCAACAGCGTCGAGCTGCGCGCGATCGACGGTGCGCGCGCGGATAGCCGCGTCTAGCAGATGGCGCCGCTCGAGACGACGCATCTCGACCAGCCAGTCGACGACACTGCCCGGTTCCGCGAGCGCGAGCCGGCCATGGGCAGTGCGCACGAGCGGTACCAAGCCCAGATACACGTCAGCAGCGAGCCGGCGATTCAAACGCAGCTCGAGATCGCAATTGTGGCGGCGTGCGGCCAGCGTGCTGAAATCCAGATAAGCGCGCCGTACCGGTTTCTTCAGTTTGTAGACGCGGCTGTCGGTCAGAAAGACCCAGGACAGGTGGGTTTCGACAACCTCGACGCTGCGCGTCGCCGTCGGATAGCTGTCGGCGCGGCGCAGGAACTCGACCTTCGCGGCGATATCGACGTCGTCTGGCTCGAACATCCGTCGCTCCTTCGTCGACTTCCGCGAGTCCACCGGCAGCAGCGGGTCCGGCATGTGCTCGCCAATCTCGCATGGAACCGCAACATGTTCCCTTGACGGTGGTCAGTGAACTGCACAAGCATACAGCGCAGGCCACCTATCTATCTGCTATGCCGCCTCATTCACTGCGCGACTCCTTGCAGCCGGCATTGCTCGTTACGCTTAGGGTCCGTGGCAGAATAACCGAGCGATCTGGGGTGTTGAGGCGCCCGGCTGGCAAGGCGCGAGGAGGGCGAATAGTGGTTCTATTCAAC
>JBBDTC010000234.1:0-3924 GCA_040904625.1 Gammaproteobacteria bacterium | reverse complement strand
CCTGAGCCCGACAGGCTGCTAGGCCGCTGACCAATGAGCGAGCTCGGTCAAGCCGTCGTGCAGGCCGCGAAGCTTCTGCTCAGCGGCGACGAGGTTCTATGGTCGATTATCGGCGTCTCGTTCTCGGTCTCCCTGCGCGCCATCGTCCTGGCTGCGCCGCTCGCGCTGGCCTGCGCCTTCATTCTCGCCCATTGGCGCTTCCCCGGGCGTCGCGTTGTGGTCATTCTCGTCAACACGTTGATGGCGGTGCCGGCCGTGGTAATCGGCCTCACACTCTACGTGGTCTTGTCGCGAGCCGGCCCGCTCGGTGGCATGCAGCTCCTGTTCACGCCCTCGGCGATGATCCTCGGTCAGATCCTGCTGTGCCTGCCCTTGCTGGTCGCCATGAGTCATGCGGCGTTCCAGTCCTGCGATCAGCGTGCCTGGGAGACCGCACTGACGCTCGGTGCGAGCCGTTGGCGGGCCATGCGCAAGGTCATGTATGAAATCCGTTTCGGATTGCTCGCCGCGCTCATCGCCGGCTTCGGGCGGATCATCGCCGAAGTCGGCTGCTCGATGATGGTCGGCGGCAACATCCTGTTCCATACACGTAATATTCCGACGGCCATCGCGCTGGAGACCAGCAAAGGCGACTATGCGCGGGGTATTGCGCTCGGCTTCGTACTCCTTGCCTTTGCGCTGCTGCTCAATCTCGCCCTGGGTCAGGTACAGGGCGAAGGCGAAGTCCGTCCATGACCGGCGAAGCATTGATCGAAGTTGCCGATCTGGTCGTCGAGCTCGGCCGCCGACGGGTCTTGGATGTGGCCAAACTGCGCATCGAGCGCGGTCGTGTCGTGCTCCTGTGCGGCGACAACGGCTCCGGTAAGACCACGCTGCTCAAGGTCCTGGCCGGCCTGCTGATCGCGGGACGCGGTGCGTTCCGTTGCCTCGGCAGCCGCATGTCGCCGCGCGGGGCGGCCCGCTTCTGCCGCGGTCGCCACGTCTACCTGCATCAGACGCCCTATCTCTTCGACGGCACGGTGGCGGAGAACGTCTCTTATGGTCTCGAACTGCGCGGTCATGATCGCGCTCAGCGCGAGATCGAGATCCGCGAAGCGCTGGCCTGGGCCGGACTCGATCATCTCGCCGACCGGCCATCGGCTCAACTTTCGACCGGTGAGAAACAGCGCGTCGCCCTGGTCCGTGCCCGTGTTCTCGCGCCGCCCCTGTTGCTGCTCGACGAGATCACCGCCAACATGGACACGGCCAGTCGCCAGCGTGTCCAGACCATGCTTGGCGATTTCCAGCGGGCCGGGTCGAGTGTGGTCCTGGCGACCCACGACCCGGACTCGCTGACAATGCTGGCGACCGCCCGGATCGAACTCGCCGCGGGCCGCATGGCCGAACGATCCGCAGCTCCCGAGCGCGCCACTATCATCCCTTTCCAGCGTCACGTCACCGACAGCAGCCGCGATGGCTGACCGCCGACCGCAGGTCACCGGGTGTATTCTCGCCGGCGGGCAAGGCCGCCGCTTCGGCGGCGCCGACAAAGGCCTGTTGATGCTCGACCGGCGACCGCTGGTCGAGCACACTGCGGCGCGTCTGCGTCCGCAGGTCGATGAACTCGTCATCAACGCCAACCGCAATATCGAACGCTATCGCGATCTCGGCATCACAGTGCTGAGCGATCCCGTCGCCGACTACGCCGGACCGCTGGCCGGCTGTCTTGCGGCCCTGCGCCACGCGACGACCACGCACGTCATGATCGTTCCCTGTGACAGTCCTTTCATCCCCCTCGACCTCGTAGCACGTCTATGGCAAGTTCAGGCAACTCCGACGCCCGCAATCCGTGTCGTTCGCTGCAACGATCGCCTGCAGCCCGTCTTCGCCTTGATCGAGACCGCTCTGGCGCCGTCGCTGGCAGCCTACCTGGCCGCCGGCGAACGCAAGATAGACCACTGGTTCGCCCAGCACCGCTTGCTCGAAGTGGATTTCGAAGCGGACGCGGCGGCGTTCATGAACATCAATTCGCCCGCTGACCTCACTCGAGCCGAGGCGCGACTCGCTAGTCATGCTGCTGACGCATGAAGGCGTGCCACTGGTCGGTGTCGTCGCCGCCAGCGGTACCGGGAAGACCACGCTGCTGCGGGCGGTGATCCCGCTGCTCGATGCCGCCGGACTCCGAATCGGCTGCGTCAAGCATACGCATCATCCGTTCGAAATCGATCATCGGGGTAAAGACAGTTATCTGCTACGCGAGGCCGGCGCCAGACAAATGCTGCTGGGCTCGGCTGGACGTTGGGCCTTGATGGTCGAGACGCACGACCCGGTCGATGTGCCGTTGCGGGAACTGATCGGCAGGCTCGCGCTCGCCGAACTGGACCTGGTGCTGGTCGAGGGTTATCGCCTGGAGGAAATCCCGCGCATCGAGATCCATCGCGCCGAACTCGGTGGGCCCTTGTTGTGCGAGAGCTTGCCAGGGGTCATCGCGCTCGCCACCAACCTGGCCCATGCCCCGACACTGCCGATTCCGGTACTCGCGCTCGATGACCCCGCGGTCATTGCCGGGTTTCTCATCGAGCACGTCGCTCGTTTGCGGGGCTTGCAGCCCGTATCACCGACCGCATAATGACGCACATGATCACACGTGACCCGAGCTGTGAGGACGACTTCGACAATGCCTCTCTGGATTGCACGGAGGCGCTGGAACGCATCCTGGCCGGTCTGACACCCGTCACCGGCCATGAACGACTCCACCTGCGCGCCGCTCTCGGCCGTATTCTGGCCGCGGACATCGATTCCCCAATCGATGTACCGCAGCACACCAATTCGGCCATGGACGGCTACGCCCTCGCCGCCGACGATCTGCCGTCAAGCGGCACGGCGCGCTTCACTGTCGCCGGCAACGCCTTTGCCGGCAGACCCTACGACGGTGGGCTTGCACCGGGGACGTGCGTACGGATCATGACCGGAGCCGCCATGCCCGAGGGAGCGGACACAGTCATCATGCAGGAGCATGCCCGGCGCGACGGCGATACGATCGTCACCGATGCCGATCACAAGCGCGGCCAGCATGTCCGCGCTGCAGGCGAAGATCTCCGCTGCGGCCAGCGCGTCCTCGGCCGTGGCCATGTCCTCGGCGCGGCCGAACTGGGCCTCATCGCCTCGCTCGGCATCGGTGAGGTCACCGTGCACCGTCGTGTGCGCGTGGCTTATTTCTCGACCGGTGACGAATTACGCTCCATCGGAGAAACACTCGGTCGCGGAGAGATTTTCGACAGTAATCGCTACACCCTGTTCGGCATGCTGCAGCACGCGGGAGCCGAGATCATCGACATGGGCGTGGTTCGTGATCGACGCGACACGATCGAAGCCGCGCTGCGCGAAGCCGCAGCCGTTGCCGACGTCGTCATCACATCCGGCGGCGTGTCGGTCGGTGAAGCGGACTACATCAAGGAGGTGCTGGGCGCGATCGGCGCGGTAGGATTCTGGAAAGTTGCAATGAAACCGGGGCGTCCGCTCGCCTTTGGCACCATCGGGCAGGCGCATTTCTTCGGCCTGCCGGGCAACCCGGTATCGGTGATGGTGACTTTCGTCCAGTTCGTGCTGCCGGCGCTGCGCAAACTGGCGGGGAGCGGCGAACAGCAGGCGCTGGAGATCGCCGCGCGTACGACCGCGCCACTGAACAAGCGCCCGGGACGGGTGGAATATCAACGCGGCATCCTGTCGCGCGGCGCCGATGGTACGCTGGAGGTCACGCCGACCGGCGACCAGGGCTCCGGGATCCTGCATTCGATGTCGGTCGCCGATTGCTTCATCGTGTTGCCACTGGACAGCGGCCGGGTCGAATCCGGCGCTCAAGTGGTGGTGCAGCCGTTTCGCGGCGTGCTCTAGCCCGCATTTCTCACACCCGTCCGTCGCGAGGTCGTCGAAATGCCGCAAAAT
>JBBDTC010000233.1:4272-23411 GCA_040904625.1 Gammaproteobacteria bacterium | reverse complement strand
GCACTGGCGAGCCTCAAACGCGATGGTGTCATTTGATGTGTGATAGCCAAGGAGAAAACTGATGAATAAGCGGATTGTCCCGCCCTCCATGCAGGGCTTCTACGACGACTACCATTTCGCGCCAGCGGTGATCGATGGCGAGCACCTGCGCTGCTCGGGCGTAATAGGCATCGATCTCGCGACGGGCAAGGTACCGGAAGACCCTGCCACGCAGTTCACCCGCGCATTCGACAATCTGGCCGAAGTGCTCGCCGCGGGCGGCGCCAGCTTTGCCGACATCACGGAGATGACGACCTTTCACGTCAATCTGCAGCAGCACCTGGGTGTTTTCATGCAGGTCAAGGATCGCTACGTGGCTGAACCGTATCCGGCCTGGACGGCCATCGGCACGCCCGAACTCGCCTTGCCAGGCGGGCTGGTCGAGATCCGGGTGACCGCACGCCTGGCGGGCTGAACCACGGCCCGTCCTGCGCTCGCGCGCAGGGCGGGTAAAATGACCGCAGACAATCGCTACCACGCCGATACCCGGTGATGGTCAAAGGGGAGTCCCATGCCAGCATTCGACATCGTCATCAAACAGGGTACCGTTATCGACGGCACCCGCCTGCCACGTTACCGCGCCGATATCGGCATCAAGGACGGCCTCATTGCCGAAATTGGCCGCATTCAGGCCGAGGACGGCGCACGCGTCGTCGATGCCGAAGGCTTGATCGTCGCCCCCGGCTTCATCGATTTGCATACCCACTACGATGCCCAGCTGTTCTGGGACCCGTACTGCACGCTGTCCGGCTGGCATGGCATCACCTCGGCCGTGATCGGCAACTGCGGCTTCGGTTTCGCTCCGGTCCGCCCCGAGCTGCGCGAGCGTGCCATGCTTTCGATGACGCGGGTGGAAGCTATTCCCTATGCGTCGATGAAAGCCGGCCTGCCGTGGGATTGGGTGACTTTCCCTGAGTTCCTCGACAGCGTCGAGCGCGCGCCCAAGGCCATCAATCTGTTGCCCTACGTGCCCGTGGGTCCGCTGTTGATCTGGGTCATGGGCCTGGACGACGCCAAAGCGGGGCGCAAGCCGACGGCCGCCGAACATGCCGAGCTGCAGCGCCTGTTCGAGCAATCCCTGGATGCCGGCGGTTGCGGCTGGTCGGCGCAACGGCTGATGCCGACCGGTCCTTCCGCGGTGCAGCTCGACTACGACGGCACCCCCATGGTCACCGATGTCATGCATGACGAGACCTGCGAACTCCTGGCCCGCGTGCTCGGCGAGCGCAACCAGGGTTTCATGCAGATGACCATCTCGTCCGGCGACTACGTGGCCGACCGGGCGCACATGGAGAAACTGGCTACCCTCAGTGGCCGTCCGTTGCTGTGGAACGTCTTGCAGGCTTACGACCATAAGCCGGAAATCCATCGCGATGGCCTGGCCTGGCTGGCCAGCTGTCACGAACGCGGCGTGCGCGTCTACGGCCAGGGTTTGACCACCGATGCCGGCTTTGCCTTCACCTTCGAGGATTGGAATCTGTGGGACGATCGCCCGGCCTGGCGCGAAGCGACGCTGGGTTCGGTGGCGGAGCGTCTGGCCAAGCTCGCCGATCCGAAGCGCCGGCCCGGCCTGCGTCAGCCGCGGCCGCTGACCGCGACCGGTCCGATCGAGAACATCATCGTCACCGGCCCGGCTTCAGCGGCGACGGAGTGCTACCGCGACCTCTTGATCGGCGCCATCGCGGCCGAGCTCGGCAAGGATCCTGTCGATACGCTGCTCGATATCGCGGTCGAAGACGGTCTCAAAACCGAGTTCTTCGCGGCGCCGCCGAACGTATCCATCGACCACCTGCGCGAGATCGTGGCCGATCCTTACGTTTTGTTCGGGGTCTCCGATGGCGGTGCGCATACCAAGTTCCTGACTGCCGGACGCTACCCCACGGAAACGCTCTGCAAGGTGGTGCGCGAACACGGCATGCTCAGCCTGGAAGACGCGCATTGGCGCCTGTCGGCATTGCCGGCGATGGTGGCCGGCTTCGAGGAACGCGGCATATTGCGGCGCGGCGCTCCGGCCGACATCGTGATTTACGACTACGATACGCTCGAAGTGCTGCCGGCGGAGATTGCGTACGATTTGCCGGGTGACGAATGGCGCCGGATCCAGCGCGCCAGCGGTTACCGCTATGTGCTCGTCAACGGCCGTATCACCATAGAGAACGACACCGAGACCAATACCTATTCCGGGCGCCTGCTCCGTTTCGGTCGTGGTCGGGCCCGCGCACTTGCGGCCTGAGCTGCGCTGCGCCCGGCCCGCTGGATGATGTCGATGATGGGGGAGGCGCTTGACTGAAGGCGAGCGCCCAAGCGTCCTCATCGGCGGCGCCGACGGGCGCCATGTCGCGCAGCCGGGCGCGACGGGCAACCGCCATGGGCTGGTGGCCGGCGCCACGGGCACGGGCAAGACCGTCACCCTGCAAATCCTGGCCGAAGGCTGGTCGCGTCTGGGCGTGCCGGTGTTCACGGCCGACGTCAAGGGCGATTTGTCCGGGCTGGCCGCGGCTGCGGCAGCGCATCCGAAGATCGACGAACGGATTGCCCGTATCGGCATCCCCGACTATACCGCCAGCGCCTCGCCCGTTGCCTTGTGGGACCTGTTCGGCGTTCAGGGAATGCCGGTGCGTCTCACCATCTCGGAGATGGGGCCGCTGCTGCTGGCCCGCTTGCTTGGCCTCAACGAAACCCAGACCGGCGTTCTCTATGCGACCTTTCGTGCTGCCGATGACGATGGTCTGCTGCTGCTCGATTTGAAAGACCTGCGCGCGATGCTGGTCTGGATGGGTGAGAACGCCAAGGCACTCAGCCTCGAGTACGGCAATATTTCCGCCGCCAGTATCGGCGCGATTCAGCGCCGCTTGTTGCGGCTCGAGGAGCAGGGCGCGGCGATGATCTTTGGAGAACCTGCGCTCGACATCCGCGATTTGATGACTTGCGATGCGGCCGGACGCGGGGTCATCAACATCCTCGACGCAACGGCGCTGTTGAATCGCGCACCCGATCTCTATGCCTGT
The DNA here is from genome assembly GCA_040904625.1 of Gammaproteobacteria bacterium. Taxonomy (GTDB): domain Bacteria; phylum Pseudomonadota; class Gammaproteobacteria; genus JACKNG01. The sequence continues at coordinate 20,364 of JBBDTC010000233.1, read as the reverse complement.
TTCCTGCTCTGGCTGTTGTCGGAACTGTTCGAGGAGTTGCCGGAGCAGGGCGATGCCGAGAAGCCGCGCTTCGTCATGTTCTTCGACGAAGCCCATCTGGTTTTCGATCAGGCGCCGCCGGCGCTGCTCCAGCGCATCGAGCAGGTCGTGCGTTTGATCCGGTCCAAGGGAGTCGGCGTGTATTTCGTCACCCAGAGTCCGGCCGATGTCCCGGATGACGTGCTGGGACAGCTGGGTCTGAAGATCCAGCACGCCCTGCGTGCATTCACACCGCGCGATCGCAAGGCGGTCAAAGTCGTCGCCGAATCCTTCCGGCCCAATCCCAACGTCGACGCAGCTGCATTGGTGACCGAACTCGGCACCGGTGAAGCCCTGGTCTCCGTGCTGGCGCCGGACGGCCGGCCGACACCCGTGGAGCAGGTCTTGATTTGCCCGCCGAGATCGCGCATCGGACCGCTCGATGACGGCGAGCGGGCGGCGCTGGTGGCCGCGCATTCGCTGCGCCAGAAGTATGCCCGCAGCGTCGATCGCCAGTCTGCCTACGAGGAGCTGGCCCGCCACGCGGGCGCACGAGCTGCAGCCGCCGAGGCACAGAAGTTACCGGGTCGCGGACCCGCTGGCCGCCGCAGCAGTACACGGCAATCCGCCGGAGAGGCGATGTTGAAGAGCACCGTGCGCGCGATCGGCTCTTCGCTCGGCCGCCAGATCGTGCGCGGGCTGCTGGGTTCTCTGTTCGGCGGGCGGCGGCGCTGAGATCCTGCGACAGGCTCTCTTCGACAGGCCTGTCCTGAGCCTGCCGAAGGGCCTGTCCTGAGCTCCTGTCTCAGCTCTCGACCTTGGGTGCGAACTGCGCCAGGTCGACATTCTCGCCGATGATGAGATCTTCGCGAGCGAGGAATTTCGGCTTGATGTACCACACCAGCAGCGGGATCACGACCAGCGCCAGGACCATGTTGATCAGCATCACGATGACCAGCAGCAGGCCCATGTCCGCCATGAACTTGAGATCCGACAGGAAATACCAAGGCACGATGCCGAGCAGCATGATGCTTGCCGTGAACATGATGGCCTTGCCGGTCGTGGTCAGCGCGGCGATCAGCGCCTTGCCCAGATCGTGCTTCTGCGCCGTGTATTCTTCGCAGATGCGCGACAGCAGATAAATGCCGTAGTCGATACCGACGCCGACGCCCATCACGGCGACGATACCGGCGTTGATGTCGAGACCGACGCCGACCAGATGCATCACCGCGATCAGCATGACGTTCGAGAGATTGACCGGGATCATGAGGATGACCGCGGCCACGATCGACCTGTAGGCGAAGGTTGCCAACAGCATGACGGCCACGTTGACCATGCCGATGATGATCCAGTGATACTTTTGCACGGTGTTGTTGATGGCCTGCTGCAAGGCGATCACACCGGTGCCGAGGCGGACCCGGAATTGTTCGTGATCGATGCCGACCTGGTCGATGGCTTTGCGTGCCGCAGCCAGGGCGTGATCCACGGTCTCCTGCTTGTTGTCCTTGTACCATAGCGATACCGTCGAGTTCTGGAACTCGAAATCGGCCACATGGCCGAAATTGACCGCGTTGCTGCCGAGCAGGGCACCGAAGGCCGCCGCACTGATGGCGTCATCGGTCAAATCCAGCGGTTGCCACTTGGGATTGCCTCCCGAGAACAGCCGATTGGTCTCGGCCATGTAATCGGTCCAGGTCAGCGTGGCCCGCGGCGGCAGTTCCTCGTCGGCTTCGAGCAGGCGTTGCAGCTGGCTGTGAACGGCGACGACTTCGGGCGTGTTGGCAACACGATTCTCGATGGTGTCGCTCTTCGACTCGAGCACGATCTCGAGGGTGTTGGTCCCGGGGAAGTGGTCGTTGATGGCCCGTACAGCCGTATTGAACTCGGAGTCGTGCCACAGCAGGTTACTGCCCTCAACGGGATTGCCGATCTTGATCTGCGTATTGAGATACAGCGCGATCACCGCCACCACGCCGATGACCAGTGCAGTGACGTGGGCCGTACGGCCCTGGCTGAGCCTGGCGGTCTTGAGCAGGGCCTGTTCCTGCACCAGGTGGATGCCGGATTCCTTGTCCTTGCCGCCGACGATTCCTTCGATGTTCTTCGGCGTCGGCAGATAGGAAAGCAGGATCGAGCACAGGAAGGTTCCGGTCGGGATGATCCACAGCGCCCACATGCCGCAGAAGATGGCGTGGTTGAGCATGGTGTCGATGGGCGCGATGGCGATGAACACGATGCCGCAGAAATCGGTGATGACACCGAGAATGGAGGGCGCCATCATGATGCCCATGGTGATCTCGGCGGATTTGCGGCGGTCGCCGATGTGCAGCAGCACCTCGTAGTAGCGCTCGGTATATTGCACGCAATGCGAGAACGAGCGCGCCACCAGCAACAGCGGCACGATCATCAGCAAGGGCTCGATGGGCTTCTCCAGCCAGCCGATGAAGCCGAAACCCCAGATTCCGGCAACGGCCGCGCAGGCGATGGGCGTCACCACGCCGGCAACGTTGCGCATGTAAAGCACCAGCGCGATGACCAGCAGGCCCAGGGTGATGCCGAAGATGAAATAGGTCTGCTTCTGTAACTTGTAGACCCAGCCGGTCAGCACCGGCTGGCCGGCCAGGTGGACCTCGTGATTGTCGTCCCGCGCGGCTTCGACGAGCTGCTGGGCATAGGCAAAAGACTCGCCGTATTCGATGGAGTCGAGGAAAGCAGCGTTGATCAGGGTCGCTGTTTCGTCGCGGGAAATGAAAAACGTCATCGCGCTCGGTGAGATGGCGACGCGGCGTTTGAACTCGGCGATCTCTTCCGCTGTTTCCGGCGGGTGATCGTCCATCAGCGGTTTGGTATCGATGCCGTCGGTCGTGGCCTCGGCGTAGCGCAGTTTCTCGGTTGCGACCGACAGTATCTGATCATGATCGACATAGGGCGCGAGATCGATGTCGCGGGTCAGATCCCAGACCTTGGCCAGCGTCTCGGGGTTGTAGATGTCGCCGTTCTTGTTCTTGACCATGATCGCCATGGTCAGCGGGTTGCCGAAATTGCGGTGATCGAAATAGACCTGCGTGAAGGGATCGTTGCGCGGCAGCAAATCGTTGAAGATCGTGCGGATATCGACTTTGGGAATGCCGAAGGCGAACGCGATGCTGATGACGAAAAAGAGGAAACTGACCAGGACTCGATGCTTCATGGTCCAGGCGGCGATGGCGAACCTCATCGATTTCGTGCTCCGTGTACGTAAGGGGCCGGCGACGGCTATTTTCCCGCTCACCCCGGCATCGCGGCACCGGGGTGAACGAGCGGGCTTCAGGCTTCCAGTGTCTGCTGTATGGTCAGTTTGCCGAGCTGTGACATGTGCACTTCGTCCGGGCCGTCGGCGAGGCGTATCGCCCGCGCGTAGCTGAATATTTCAGGCAGCACCGTATCCTGGCACACACCCATGCCACCGTGAGCCTGCATGGCGCGATCGGCGACTTCCTGGCACATCCGCGGCACCACGATCTTGATCATGGCGATGGCATCCTTGGCCACTTTGTTGCCTTCTCGATCGAGGCGGTCGGCCGCCCACAAGGTGAGCAGGCGGGCCTGTTCGATGTCGCAGCGGGATTTGGCGATGTCCTGGCGAATGCTCGATTGCTCGGAAATCTTCTTGCCGAAAGCGATGCGATTCTCGACCCGCTCACACATGATGTCCAACGCGCGCTGGGCGCAGCCGATCAGGCGCATGCAGTGGTGGATGCGGCCCGGACCGAGGCGGCCCTGGGCGATCTCGAAACCGCGTCCCTCACCGAGCAGCAGATGGTCGACCGGCACGCGCACGTCGGTCATCAGCACTTCAGCATGACCATGGGGAGAATGAAGGTCGTTCAACACCCGCAGCGGGCGCAGGATCTCGACGCCTTGGGTGCCGGCCGGGACGAGAATCATCGACTGCTGCGAATGGCGCGGCGCATCCGGGTTGCTCTTGCCCATCACGATATAGATGCGGTTGCGCGGATCGTAGACGCAGGAACTCCACCATTTACGGCCATTGATGACATATTCGTCGCCGTCGCGCACGATCGAGGTCTCGATGTTGGTTGCGTCGGACGAGGCCACCAGCGGTTCGGTCATGAGGTAAGACGAGCGAATCTCGCCGGCCAGCAGCGGCTCCAGCCACTGCTTCTTGTGCTCCGCCGAGCCGTAGCGGGCGAGCACTTCCATATTGCCGGTATCGGGCGCGCTGCAGTTGAACACTTCGGCCCCCCAGTTGACCCGGCCCATCTCCTCGGCCAGAGGGGCGTACTCGAGATTGGTCAAACCGGGGCTGTAGTCGCCGTACTCGTGCGGCAGGAACAGATTCCACAAGCCCTGCTCCTTGGCTTTTTTCTTCAATTCCTCGATTTGCGGCGGGACCACCCAGAGGTTCTTCGGGTCGTGATTCCAATTGAAGACATCCTCCTCGACGGGATAGACGTGTTCGTGCATGAAGGCCTTGACTTCGTCGAGCAGGCGGCGGCATTTGTCGTTGTAGCTGAATTCCACGTGGGGTCCCCTCGGTCTCTTGATCGGATTGAAGCAGTACATTCTAGCCCGGCGCGGGAGAGGGGACGAATATTCGTGTCCGCGGACGAAAACCAGCGCAGCTACTGCCAACGGACAAGCCCCGTTCGGCTCCGCACCACCCCCTGTGCAAGCTTGCTGTGGCATGCTTTGCGCCGCCGTAGTCGTTGACCGAGGAGATTGAGGACATGAACATCCGGCTGTTGGCCTTGCTGGCCGTACTGCTGCTCGGCAGCCCCCTGCCATGCTGGGCCGACCCGGCTGGCCTGCGCATCCTGCTGACCAACGACGACGGCTGGGACTCGCCCGGCATCAATGCCGTGGCCGAGGCGCTGCTTGCGGCCGGCCACGATGTCACCGTTGTCGCCCCGCTGACCCAGCAGAGCGGGACGGGGATGAAGATCACGCTGGGTCAGCTGGCCGTCGTCGAGCAGCGTCCCGGCGTGTGGTCGGTGGCTGGCAGCCCGGCGGATGCCGTCGGCGTGGGATTGCGCCATATCCTGCGCGACAAGCCGCCGGAACTGGTCGTTTCGGGCGCCAACCTGGGTCAGAACCTCGGCGCCAACGTCACCCTCTCGGGTACCGTCGGTGCGGCCATGATGGCCGTCCAGCATGGCGTCCCCGCGGTGGCCGTGTCGGTCGGCCTCGATCTCGACGAAGCCGCCGCCGAACCGCGCTTCAAGAGCACGCTGACAGCGTTCCCCGGCGCCGCCGCGCTCACCGCCAGACTGGTCGCCAACCTCGCCCGCAAACGCGCCGGCGAACTACTGCCGCCGAATCAGATCCTGAACGTCAACTATCCCGTGCTGGCATCGGGCCAACCCCTCGGCGTGGTGTGGGCGCGAGCCAGCCGGCATGGCGGCTTCAGCATGACCTACGACCCCGCTGCGGCCAGTACGGTCATCAGCGGCATGGCGCACAATCTCGACGGCCAGGCCGAGAGCATCACCGATACCGGGCGCTTCGCCGCCGGCTACGTCACCCTCTCCGTGCTGACGCCCGACTGGAACGCGGAACCGTCCGCCGCGGCCGCGGTGCGCGCACGGGTGGCGGACGTCGAGAGCCTGCTGGCGCCGTGAAGCTGGGGGTTCAGACTTGCGCCGGAAAGCCGAGCGGCGGAAAACGCTCGTTGACCGCGGTCTGCCCGGCCATCCACTCGACGTCGATGATGCGCGTCGCGAACTGCCAGCCGGCGTCGCTGCGGACGTACTCGTCGTGGTAGGTCCCCGTCACGTAAAAGCCTGCGCCGTCCGCGGCCGCCACGGCAGTCGCCAGCAGGTAAGCCGTGCCGCGTGCCGCAGCGCCGTCGACCTCGATCAAGGGTGAACTCAACATGTGCTTGAGATGGCGCACCCCGGCGCGGAAATGTTCGTGGTACCACGCATACCAGCGTTCGACTTCGGCCCGCCCACGGCACTCGTAGGTACCGTCGTAGCGCGGCTGGAGAACCGCATCCGGCGCGAACAGGGCGGCGACCTCGGCTGCGCTGCCGCGGTCGACCCGATGGCAGTAGGCGTACAACAGTTGCTCGATTTCGATGATGTCGGCAGACATAGAAGACTCTCCCCTGATTTTCAATGACCCGTGAAGTCGCGGAGCGGGTCGGGCGGGCGCGCGACCGAGGGCCGAGCGACGTGTTCGAATGCTATTCGTGCTGGGCCAGACGCAAAAATCCCGCATACGCCGCCTGCCATCCCCCAGCCCCGACCGGCATGACATTACTCAGCAGGATCTCGTCCAGTACGTCGTCATACGCGGCCAGCCGCGCACGGCACTCGGCGAGGGTGCCGGCAATCGTGAAGCGTTCGACCATGGCGTCCGGAATGGCCTCGATGGCAGCGTCGAGTCGGCCGGCGGGGACGAGTCGGCGCAGTCGTTCGACCACTTCGCCGTAGCCTTGTTCGGTCATGGTGTATTCGTAATAGGGATGGGGCAGGGGCGCGAACAGGGCGCACAGCCCGGCGCGGGCGGCGCCGTAGGCGGCCGCGCGATCGTCGCTGACGGCGGCGAACATGACCGCCCGCCATTCGATCGCGGCGGGGTCGCGGTCGGCCTTGGCCGCGTGGGCGGCGACGGTCGGGCGCAGGAACTCGCTGAGGAATTCGGGACTCAAGGTGGCGCCGCCGGCAATGCCGTCGGCAATGCTGGCTGCGACGGCGAGCATCTTGGGAAAGATGGCGGCGAGCGAGATGGGGTAGGGCGTTGCAGGGGCGACGCGCGGGGTCCAGTGCATCTGGTGCACGGCGCCGTCGTAGGCGATAGGCTGGCCGGCGGGGGTACGCGCGGCGATCCGCAGGATCTCGACGTATTCGCGCATCTTGGTCAAGACACGGGTGTGCGGTATGCCCTGCCACTGCTCGTTGATGAGGCGGTTGCCGCCGCCGATGCCGAGATGCAGGCGGCCTTGCGACAGTTCCTGAAAATCGGCCGCGGTCATGGCGGTCAGCATGGGGCTGCGGGCATAGGCGTTGAGCACATAGGGTCCGAGGGTGACGCGCTCGGTCGCCGCGGCCAGCGCGCTCAGCGCCACCCAGGCGCTGCGGTAGGCCTCGACCATGTACAGCGCATCGAAGCCGGCGGCTTCGGCGGCGCGGCCGACGGCAACGGTATCGCAGAGGCTGTCGGCGCCGGTAAAGAGGATGGCTAGGCGCATCGCGGGTTCTCCGTGCGGCTTAGGGCCGTGGCCAATAGGGACTGGCAGACTCGGGCAACGGCGTCATAGGCTGACGATATCGACGATTGCTTCGAGGCCGATGAAATCCGACGTAAACATCCCCTCAATCAAGGACGTGCTTTGCGGCCGCCTTTGCTGCGTTGATCAATGCCGTCCTCGACCTCGATCGGCGCCAGCAGTGCGGCCAGCGTATCGGCATCGAGGGCTGGCAACTGTTGGCCTTCCTGGCCGGCGTAGACGCCGGCGGCGAGGGCGCGTTTCTTGTCCTGCAGGGTAATCATCTTTTCTTCGACGCTGTTTTCGACGATGAGCTTGTAGACGAACACCGGCTGGGTCTGACCGATGCGGTGGGCGCGATCGGTCGCCTGGGCTTCGGCGGCCGGGTTCCACCATGGATCGTAGTGGATCACGGTATCGGCTTCCGGGAGGTTGAGGCCAACGCCGCCGGCTTTGAGGCTGATCAGGAACAAGGCGACCTCGCCGCTGCGGAAACGATCGATGGCGGCGTCGCGTTTGCGGGTCTGGCCGGTGAGTTTGGCGTAAGCGATACCGCGTCGTTCGAGTTCGGCTTCGACCAGGCTCAGCATCGAGGTGAACTGGGAGAACAGCAACACGCGCCGGCCTTCGTCGAGCAGTTCTTCGAGGAGTTCGAGCAAGCGGGCGAGTTTGGCCGAGGGCGGTGGCCTGGCGCTGTCTTCGAGATGGAGCAGGCGCGGATCGCAGCATACCTGGCGCAGTTTGAGCAGGGCGTCGAGGATGGTGATGTGGCTGCGGGCGAGTCCCTGGCGGGCAATCGCTTCGCGGACTCGCTTGTCGACGGCGGCGCGGATGCTCTCGTAGAGTTCGGCCTGGGCGGGTTCGAAGGCGATGGGCTCGAGGATTTCGGTCTTCGGCGGCAGATCGGCCGCGACTTCCTGTTTGCTGCGCCGGAGCATGAACGGCGCAACCCGGCGCGCGAGTACGCCCTGACGTGCCGTGTCGCCCTGGTTCTCGATCGGCGTACGGTAAACGCGGCGGAAGGTTTCGCTGTCGCCGAGGAAACCGGGCATGAGGAAATCGAACAGCGCCCACAATTCACCCAGGTGATTTTCCAGCGGGGTGCCGGTGAGGCACAACCGGTGCTTGGCGCGCAGCTGACGGATGACCTGTGCGGCCTTGGCACGGGGGTTCTTGACGTTCTGGGCCTCGTCGAGAATAAGACTGTGGAACTCACACTCGGCCAGGCGCGCGGCGTCGCGCGACAGCAGTGGATAGGTCGTGAGGACCAGGTCGGCGTCCGCCGCGGCCGCAAAACGGGCGTGCCGCGTCTGACCGTGCAGGACGACGACCGCGAGCGCAGGCGCGAAGCGTGCGGCTTCACGGGCCCAGTTGCCCATCAGGCTGGTGGGCGCGACGACCAGCGCCGGGTGGGTGAGACGTCCGGCGCGCTTCTCGCAGAGCAGATGGGCCAGCGTCTGCAGGGTCTTGCCCAGACCCATGTCGTCGGCGAGTACGCCGTTGAAACCGTATTCACGCAGGAACTGCAGCCAGTCGAGACCGCGCCGCTGATAAGGCCGCAGGGTCGCGGCCAGGCCGGGATCCGGCTCGACGCTCTGGATCCCCTTGAAATCGGCCAGGCGCTGCGCCAGTTCGCGCCAGCGCGAGGCGCCCTGGATGGCGATGCCCTGGTGTTCGAACTCATTGAGCAGCGCGGCATCGGCGCGTCCCAGGCGCAGGCGGCCGTCGCCATCCTGGCGCACACCGCCGGCAAACAGGGCGCGCAAGGTGTCGAGCAGCGGGCGCAGGCGCTCCGCCGGCACGTCGACATAGCGCCGCGGCCCGATCGGGACGCTGACGGTATCCGGCAGGCGTGACCAGTCCGCGTCGAGTATCGGTGCGAGCAGGTCCAGCAGCGGTAGTTTGCGCCCATCGACCTCGAGGCCGAAGCCGAGCGCGAACCAATCGTTGCCGGCCGCGTCTTCGCTGATGTCGGCGGTCCAGTCCGCACTCTCGAAGCGCAGGTCGAAATCGCTGTGCTGTTCGACGGACCAGCCTTCCGCGGCCAGCGTCGGGACGCTTTCATGGAGAAATTTCGACCACGCGCTGGCCCACTCGACGGCATTGCCGGCACGCCGCAGATAGGTCGCACGAGTAGCCGGCTCGCCCAGCGCGGCGCCGTCGCAGGGCTCGAAGCCGAGTTCTGTCAAACGTGCCTGCGCGGCCGCTTCGGCGGCCGGGTCGCGGCTGATCCGGACCAGGCCTTCGCTGCTTTGCTGCAGGCTGTGCGTGCCCGCCGGCAAGGCGTGGATGCGATCGTCGCCATAGGCGAAATCGAGCGACAGCCAGGCGGCATGGGTGTTCCCGCTGCCGTGGATACCGAGGATGGGCCGGGCCGCCTGGCCGCTGTTGTCGCGCGTGGCGACGGCTGCCGGCGGCGGCAGTGCGGTGGTCTGGAAGCGGCTCAGCAGCGTGCGGCTCAGCGCTTCGGCCTCGGCGGCAGGGACCGGCGGTGCATCGGCGAGCAGGGCGAGTTGTGCATGATTGAGCCCGTTGCAGGCGAGCGGGCCGATCAGGCCCTGCTCGGCATCGAGGTAGCGCGGCGGATCGGTCGGCAGGACCAGTCCACCGCCGCCGACGTCGACGGCGAGCAGTAGTTCATCGCCGTCCTCATCCGGCCGCCAGGACAGCCCTAGCGTGCGCTCGTTACCGGCGCGCAAGGGTTCGTTGACGGTATCCATCCAATAACAGCGCCCGCTCTCGAGCAGCGCATCGAGGGCATGGCCGCCGGCCCGTCCGGCGATCGTTGCGCGTTGCCAATAATCGACGCCGGCGAGGAGCAGGGTGGCGATTTCCGCATCGGCGGGACTGACTGCGCGGGCGACGTTATAGGGGCGCAGGATGTCGAGCAAATCGAGGTGCCGGCCGCGCGTGTAGCCGCTACCGCGCTGTTTCGATTTGACGATACGTGCGCGGCATTCGACCGTGCTGCGGCCGTCGAAGTCGGCGTCTTCGGACAGGCCGAGCAGATAGACCACCCGCTCGTCGCCGGGTGAGCGAATCTGCCCGGCGCTAGCGACGGCTTCCAGCCAGCGTGTGAACGCCGCGCTGGCGGCTTCGGTGCTGGTATGGCGGGTTTCCGGGTTGGTCAAAAAAGCCAGGCAAACCGCCGCGACGTGCTTGCAGTTATAGCCGACCGGGCAGGTGCAATCGCCTTCGATCGAGACGCCGTCGGGATCGAGATCGATGACGATGTCCTGGCTGTAGATTGCCCGGCCGCTGCCGCGCGTGACCGCCTGGAGTTCCCAGCCGTACGGAAAGGCTTCGGCGACGAGTTCCTCGACCCGGCCCTCAGCGAAGTAATCACTGCCACGGGCATAGGTCGCGAAACCCACCGTGGCGCGTATCGTTGCGGCCGTGAGGGTGGGTTCGGGATTGCGCTCGGGGAGGCGTCGGGCGACGGTGCGTTTTACCATTGGCGGCGCGATTCGCAGCCTGCCGCCTGGTCGATGGTCGGTTTGAGCACGGTCAGGATTTGCGTGATCTGCTTGAAAGGAGAACCGGGATCGGAAATCAACGGTGCATGATAACGTACCGGCCGGTCGGCCGGTACGTCATAGGCCGCGCGGATCGATCAGGCACCGAGCAGGGCATTGACCTCGGCGACGGCCTCGAGCTGGACCAGATGACCATAGCCCGGCAACACATGGACCTCGACGTTGGGCGGCAAGTCACCGGCTTGCGTGGCCGGAATGATCTGATCGGCATCGCCCCAGATGACCTTGACCGGCATCTTCAATTCGGCCAGTCCTGGGCGCAGGTCGAGCGTCTGACCGTCACTGTCACGGAAGCCGTCGGCAATGGTCTGCAGGGCTTCGGGGACGCCGTCGATGCGCTTGAACTGCAGCATGTCGTTGACCAGATTGCGGTTGACCAGGTCCGCATCGGCGACCAGTTGCTGCAGCAGGCTCTTCATCTCCTTGCGATTGTCGCAGGTGATGAAGCCGTCGAGATAGGCCGTGTTGATCTCGCGACCGAGGCCGGCCGGGGCGATGAGGGCCAGGGACTCGACGCGATCAGGGTGACTGATGGCCGCCTGCAGCGCGACGGCGCCGCCGAGCGAATGCCCGACCAGACTGGCGGACGTGATGTCGAGGGCGTCCATGAAGGCGATGACGATGTCGGCGAGCGCGGTGACGCTGCCATCGGCGACCGCTTTGCTCGATGCACCGTGGCCGGGCAGGTCGAAGGCGTAGACACTGGCCGTCGCGGCCAGCGGCTCCTGGGTGAAGGCCCAGCGATCGGCGCCGCCGCCGAAGCCGTGGATGAGAATGATCGTGCGTGCCCCATCACCCATGCGGGCATAGCGCAGGCGGTAGCCGCCAGCGTCGATGGTCGCCCAGCCGCCGTCGCCTTCGGCTTCATCCGGTTCCGGCGGCACGTAGTTGGCCTGGAACTCAATAATAAAGGCGTCGATGGCGGCGTCGTCGACGTCGGCCGGTGCGAGCACCCCGAGCAAGGCGCCGATCGGCAGCACTTCGTCGACCTGCGCGACCTTGCGCCGCAGCACACCGGCGTCCAGCGCCTCGAAGGTGTTGGCGATTTTCTCGGTTTCGATGTCCATCACCGGATCGCCCGGTTTCAGGGACGTGCCTTCGTCCACCAGCCATTCCATGAGCTTGCCCTCCTGCATGGACAGGCCCCACTTCGGCATGGTGATGGCGATGATGCCGTCATTACTCATTACGCATACTCCATGGTGGCGCGCACGGCCTTGGCGATGCCGTCCGGGCTCGGAATGTAGAGATCTTCCAGCGTGCCGTTGAATGGTACCGGCGTGTGCGGCGCAGTGACCATCTGGATAGGGGCTTCGAGCGCACCGAAAGCCTTCATCGCGACCAGTGCCGAGATGTCGGCGGCGAGCCCGCAGCGTGGCGTGGCTTCGTCGACGACGACCAGGCGCCCGGTGTTCTCCACCGATTCCAGGATGGTGTCTTCGTCGAGCGGCGAGGTCGTCCGCGGGTCGATTATTTCGCAGCTGATGCCGTCCTTGGCGAGGTCGGCTGCTGCGCGAGCGGCCTGATGGACCATGCGGCCCAGGGCCACGATGGTGATGTCCTTGCCCTCGCGCACGATGTTCGCTTCACCGAACGGAATGGTATACGACTCTTCCGGCACGTCACCTTCGAGGGTATAGAGCACTTTGTGTTCGCAGAAGATGACCGGGTCGTTGTCGCGGATGGCCTGGATCAGCAGGCCTTTGACGTCGTAAGGGCTGGACGGCACGACGACCTTGAGCCCCGGAACCGACGTGAACATCGCATACAGGCATTGCGAGTGCTGGGCGGCGGCACGGAAGCCGGCACCGATCATGGTCCGGATGACCAGCGGTGTTTCGGCCTTGCCGCCGAACATATAGCGGAACTTCGCTGCCTGGTTGTAGATCTGATCGAAACAGACCCCGACGAAATCGATGAACATGAGTTCGCACACCGGGCGCATTCCCGAGGTCGCTGCGCCGACCGCGGCGCCGACGAATCCGGCTTCGCTGATCGGGGTGTCCATGATGCGATCGCCGTATTTGGCATAGAGTCCTTTGGTGACGCCGAGGACGCCGCCCCAGGCGTCCATCTCGCCATCGGCGCCGGTGCCGCCGACGACGTCTTCACCCATGATGATGACCGACTCGTCGCGCGCCATCTCCTGATCGAGCGCTTCGTTGATCGCCTGCTGGTAAGTGATCTTGCGTGCCATCGTCGGCTCCTCAGTATTTGATGTAGACGTTGGTCAGAAGCTCGGCGGCCTCCGGTTCCGGCGAGGACTCGGCGAAGGCGACGGCCTCGTCGATGGTCGCGGCGACTTCCTTGTCGATGGTTTCGAGCTGATCGGCAGTGATGCCGTGACCGCTGGTGACGGTCTTGCTGAAACGTTTCAGGCAGCAGACCTCTTCACGCAGGCGTTTGACCTCGTCTTTGGGGCGGTAATTCTGGTTGTCTCCTTCGAAATGGCCGAAAAAGCGGTCGAGTTTGTGCTCGATCAGCGAGGGGCCGCCGCCGCTGCGGGCCCGCTCCGCGGCTTCCTGGAACGCTTCGTAGACGGCGAAGAAATCATGGCCGTCGACGATCTTGCCGGGCATGCCAAAGCCCGGAGCACGCTCGGCGATATCCTTGCAGGCGACGGAGAATTTCGAGGCTGTCGCTTCGGCATAGCCGTTGTTCTCGAACACGAACACGATCGGCAATCGCCATACCGCAGCGAGATTCATGGCTTCGAACGTGGTGCCCTGGTTGGATGCGCCGTCGCCGCAGAAAACCACGGCGAGCCCGCCGCTGTTCTTCAGCTTGTGCGCAAGCGCCGCGCCGCAGGCCAGCGGCGGCCCGCCGCCGACGATACCGTTGGCGCCCATCATGCCCATGTCGAGATCGGCGATGTGCATGGAGCCGCCCTTGCCGCCGCAGGTTCCGGTGGCCTTGCCGTAGATCTCTGCCATCATGCCTTTGACATCGACGCCTTTGGCGATGCAATGGCCGTGGCCGCGGTGGTTGCTCGCAATACGATCGTCATCGCGCAAGTGCATCGCCACACCGGTGGCCGAAGCCTCTTCACCCGCATAGAGATGAACGAAGCCCGGGATCCCTCCTTTGGCGAATTCGACGTGAACGCGATCCTCGAATTCGCGAATGGTCTTCATGGTGCGATAAGCGTCGAGCAAGTCCTCGACCGACAAGTTGACTGCCATGTGTGCCTCCCCCTGTTGATAGCACCGACCGCCGCCCGTTCAGCCAGGCCGATGAAGCGGGGTGCAGGCGCAGACTATAGCAGGCTGCGGCGCTGGAACATGCGTTGCCGTGCTCTGTGCGAGCCTGTCCCGGGCCCTCCCGGTGTATAGTGCCGCGGTGTCCAGCCGGGAGATCCACGATGGAATTTCGCGAACTCATCACGAGCATGGCGAGTGCCATTGCGCGCGGCGACGGCGCCGCGGCCGCCGCCTGTTTCTGCGCCGATGGGGTCTACCACGATGTCTTCTACGGTGCTTTCCCCAAGGCCGAGATCCCGCGCATGGTCAGCGACTACTTTCACCGCGATGCCTGCAACTTCATCTGGGACATGCACGACCCGGTCTCGGACGGACGCACGGGCTACGCCCGGTATGTGTTCAGCTATGACGGGCGACTGCCGGGCGCGGAGGGACGCCGGGCCTTGTTCGAAGGGGTCTCGGTCTGTACGTTGCAGGACGGACTCATCCTGCACTACCACGAAGTCGCCAATACCGCCCCAGGACTCCATCGTCTGGGCTTCCCGGCGGCCCGGCTCGAACGGATCGTGGCGCGCCAGGCCGACGCGCTGGCCGCGCGCGAGGAGACCCGCCATCATCTGAGCGCGCCCTGAAGGGTGGACGCTCGCGACCTGGTCGAGCGGCCGTTCACGCTCGCCGAGCTCGAGGCCGCGGCACGCGTCGTGCACGCCGGCGTCGGGCCGACCGCGGCCCTGGCCTGGCCCCTGCTCGATCAGCGGGCCGGATGCGAGGTGTTCGTCAAACACGAAAACCATCTGCCGACCGGTGCGTTCAAGGTGCGCGGCGGGCTGTGGTTCACGCACCAGCTCGCCCGCAGCGATGACCGTCCGCGCGGTGTGGTTGCGGCGACCCGCGGCAATCACGGCCAGAGCATCGCCTTTGCCGCCCGCCGCCGCGGCCTCGAGGCTGTGATCGTCGTGCCGCATGGCAACAATCCGGACAAGAATCGTGCCATGATCGCCCTCGGTGCGGAATTGATCGAGAGCGGACGGGACTTCGACGAGGCGCTGGGGTACGCGGCCGAGCTCGCCCGCGAGCGCGGCCTCGTCGCCCTGCCGTCGTTTCACCCGTTGCTGGTGCAGGGGGTGGCGAGTTACGCGCTCGAACTGTTCCGCTGCGTGTCCCGTCTTGCCAGCATCTATGTGCCGATCGGCCTCGGCTCGGGCGCCTGCGGCTTGATTGCCGCACGCGATGCACTCGGCCTCGACACCGAGATCGTCGGTGTGGTTGCAGCGGGTGCCGACGCCTACGCCCGCTCCTGGGAGCAGGGCCGGCTGGTGGCGACCGAGAGCGCCATGACCGTGGCTGACGGCATGGCGGTGCGGGCGCCGGCACCGGCCGCCTGGGAGATCCTGCGGCGTGGCCTGGCGCGTATCGTTCGCGTCGACGATGCCGCTATCCTCGCGGCCATGCGCGCCTTGATCGCGGACACCCACAACCTCGCCGAAGGCGCCGGCGCGGCGGCCCTGGCTGCGCTGCTCGATGAGCGCGAGCGCCAACAGGGCCGTCGGGTCGCGGTCGTCCTGTCGGGCGGCAATGTCGACGGTGAAACCCTGCGCCGCGTGCTCGGCGCCGGTACTTGAGGAGGTTAGCCAGATGCAACTCTCGGGATCCTGTCACTGCGGCAAGGTGCGGTTCACGCTCGAATGCGCACATCCCTATCCGTTCAATCTCTGCTATTGCTCGATTTGCCGCAAAACCGCAGGTGGCGGTGGCTATGCCATCAATCTGGGCGGCGAGGCCGATTCCCTGGAAGTTACCGGCAAGCGCTACCTCGGCCTTTATCGCGCCCTCATCGATGGTCCCGGAGGGGCAGAGGAAAGCCCCGCCGAGCGGCGTTTCTGCAAACGCTGCGCGAGCGCGCTGTGGGTCTGGGATCCACGCTGGCCGGAGCTCATCCACCCGTTCGCGTCGGCCATCGATACGCCCCTGCCGGTTCCGCCGGAACGCGTCCATCTGATGCTGGACTCCAAGGCCTCCTGGGTCGAGGTGGCGGCCGGCCCGCACGATCAGCATTACGATGGCTACCCGCAGGAATCCATCGCGGCGTGGCACGCCCGCCTGGGCCTGGAATCGACTTGAGTGG
>JBBDTC010000233.1:0-4172 GCA_040904625.1 Gammaproteobacteria bacterium | reverse complement strand
TTTCGTTACGGCGGTGAGGAATTCTGTATTTTCTCGGCCGGGCTCGATGCTGCCGAAGCTGCGATGCTCGCCAGGAACATCCTCGAAGGGGTACGCGGACTGCAAATCCCGCACGTGACCGGTGAACGCGGCGTGCTCACCGTCTCGGTGGGTCTTGCGCAGCGCACTCAGCTCGACAGCGAATCCGTCGAGGGACTGTTGCGGCGAGCCGACGAGGCCTTGTATCGCGCCAAGCGCGGCGGCCGGGATCGGGTGGAGTGTGGTCTGGTGTCGTGGCCGGAGGTCGCCGAGCCCGCCGTTTAAGGGAGCTCGGAGAGGGCCAATCTCCGGCGGTGGCGAGCCTGTATCACTGATTCCGCGCCATGGCCGTAGTGCGGCAATCGGGTAAACTTGCCGGGTAGCCAGTCCGCTCATGCCGTCCCGGCGGCGGATCAACCTCCCAAGGAGAAATCATCATGGTAGTCGTACGCGTCCTGTTTCCGATCAATACCACCGATATCGAAGGCCTCGAGAAGAAAATGCTGGCCACCGCGCCGAAATACGAAGGCCTCGATGGCCTGACCCGCAAGTACTACGTCATGAGTGAAGATCACAAGCATGCCGGCGGCATCTACTTGTGGGAATCGCGCGAGAAGGCCGAGGCCTGGTACAACGCTGAGTGGACCAAATACATGACCGAAGCGTGGGGACAGCCACCGCTGGTCGAATACCTCGAATGCCCCATCGTGGTCGATAACGAGACCAACAACACGATCTCCAAAGTCGCCGCCTGAGCGAACGGGTGTTTTCGAACAAGGGAGGCATGGCCTCCCTTTTTTGATCGGGGCGTCAGAGGGTGTTTGCTAAACGATCGTGGTAGCAGGGAGCGTGTGTCGTAAATACCCTCTCAGCTGATGTCGTCGAGAAAACGCCGCAGACAGGCGTCGAAAGCAGTCGGGTTTTCGAGGTTGCTCAAATGGCCGGTGTTCTCCAGTACCAGCAGACGAGCGTCGGCAATGGCCTCGGCCATCTGGCGTGACACGGCCGGCGGAGTGAGGCGGTCATCGGCACCGACGATGATCTGCACCGGTACCTGAATGCGCGAGACGTCCGTGACCGGCAGGTACATGGTCATGGCCTCGATGGTCTTCAGATAGGAGTCCTTGTGCAGCCGGCTCATCGATTCGACGAGCTGCTGGACGATTTCGGGAGAGGCACACGGCGAGACCAGGGTTGCCGCGACGTCCGCAGCGATGTCCGCCGGTTCCTTGCCCGCGAGCAGCGGTTGGCGCCGGTCGCGCACGAAGCGTTCGCGCCCCGCGGCGGTGAAGGAGGCGTCGTAGCCCGGAAAGGTGTCGACCAGAATCAGGCTCGCCACGCGTTCGGGATGCCGATCATGGAAATCGAGTACCACCCTGCCGCCCAGCGACAAGCCGCAGAGGTGCGCGCGGGCCTCGCCGAGGTGATCGAGCAGACGGACGAGATCGTCACTGAAGTCACCGAAATCGAGCGCGCCGACGTAGTCGTCGCTGTTGCCATAACCGCGCAGGTCGAGTGCTACGGCATGATAGCGATCGGCCAGCGTCTCGAGCTGACGATGCCAATTGCTGGCATTGCCGCCGATGCCATGGACGAAGACTACGGCCTCGCCGCGACCGGCATGATCGTAAGCCAGTCGCGGTGCGCCGGGGACGAAATCGGTGCGTAGGGTCATGCGCTTCAGCCGCGAACTAATGTCAAGCAAGCGCCGCGGCGCGCGAGCATTATTTGCCGATATAGAACTTGTTCACGATACGCCACTGGCCGTCTATCTTGGCGAGCTGGAAGGCATCGGTATAGATACCGTTGAAGTCGAACAGGACCTGGGCGGCGATATCGCTGTAGATGTTGACGGCGAGGATACGGCCCTGCATGTCGGGCGCGGGGTCGCGGGCCGCCCATTCGTCGATCACTTCACGCATCGGACGCGAGCTGAGCTCGAACGTGCCGCTCTTGTTCTTGAGGTAGCCTTTCATGTGCCCGGCATCGACGGCGAAGGCCTGTTCGAGTCGAGCGCGGTCGGCCGTGCGCACGCCGTCGAAATAATTGAAGATGGTGGCTTTGATGGCGTCGTAATCAGTCATGCTCTCACCTCGTGCAGTTGTTGTGACGATGCACATCGCGGCGAGGAGTGGGATCAGAAGGCGTGATTTGGTCAACATGCTCCCCGGTCGTGTGCGTGGACCGGCTGCCATCATACCGGCACCATGGACGCGATGGCGAGAACAGCGCCGATCAGAAGCGTTGACGTATCGCGCTGCTGTCGCCGTGGTGGGCGCGGAATCGCCCGATATCCTGGTAACCCATGTATTTGCCGAGCAATTGTGGGTCGGAGCGCATGAGGTCGACCCACAGCAGGCAGTCGATCGAGTTGTTGAACTCCGGGTCGACGTTGAAGCCGAGGATTCGCCCGTTCAATTTGAGGTACTGGCGCAACAGCACCGGCACGCCGACGTCTTCGTCTTCCACGGTACTGAGCAGGTTGGAGATGATGCGCAAATCGTTGCCTTCCAAGTCGATGCGGCGGGCATCGCGCTCATCGCCGCGGAACGGGCGGCGCGCTTTGACCAGGCTGGCGCGCTCGGTCTCCATGCTGTTCTTCTGCAGGAAACGCACGATCAATTGTTGCGACACAGGGTGGTAGTCGTTGCTGATGCTGACGGGACCGAACAGGACCCGGTAGCGCGGATGGCGCGCCACGAAGCCGGCGATACCTTTCCACAGCAGCATCAACGAGGAGTAGTTGCGTTGATGCTCGGGGCGGACGAAAGAGCGCCCCACCTCGAGCGCGCTGCCGAGTTCCGCTTCGAGTTCCCGTTCGAGCTTGAACAGTGTATTGACGTAGAGGCCTTTGGCGCCGTAGCGCGCACAGATGCGATCGGCCTCGCCCAGGCGGTAACCGCCGATGATGAGCTGTTTGTTCCGATCCCAGACGAACAGGTGCAGGTAGTAGCTGTCGAACAGGTCGATGTCGATGCTTTTGCCGGTGCCTTCGCCGACCTGGCGAAACGTAATCTCGCGCAGCCGTCCGATCTCCTGCAACAGCCACGGGATCTGATCGGCCTTGGCGTACCAGACTTCGAGATCGCCCGCACTGACGAGCCGTTGGCCGGACGGCAGTGCGGCCACCTCGGCTGCGAGATAACCGCTGGGGCAGGGCGGTGGAATCGGCTCGAGGGCCGTTCGCGGTGATGTGACCGGGCCCATGCGTAGCGGTTTGCGCCAGTGCTTGCGTGCCTTGATCAGATAGGTGCTGGTCTCGAGATAGGGTGCTATCGCATCGCGGTGACCGAGCAGGGCAAGCGTTTCGGCCTCTATCGCCCGGCCGCATTCGATGTCGATGATCTGTCCGCGGTGATTGAGCATTTCCCGCACGAGCAGCACCGTGCGCAGTGCCGGATGGACCAGGCCGGCGGCCTGAAACAAGGCGCTGTTGCGGCCGTTGATGAACACCGGCACCACCGGCGCGCCGGATTTCTCGATCAGCCAGCCGATGCCGGCATCCCAGCTCGGATCGACGATGCGCCGGTTGCGCAGATCCAGGCTCGATACTTCGCCGCCGGGAAACATCAGCAGCAGCCCGCCGTTGCGCAAGCAGGCCAGGGCTTCACGCACGGCGCGGAGGTTGAATCGCGTCGCGCTGCGACCGCCGAAGGGATCGACGGCGATGAACAGCGGCGCCAATTCATCGATACGTTTGAGCAGGTGATTGGCCATGATGCGCAGATCCGGTCGCTTGCGCATCAGTATCTCGATCATGGCCACGCCGTCGAGCGCCCCATGGGGATGGTTGGCAACCACGATACACGGGCCTCGATCCGGGATATTGGCCAGCGAGCGCGAATCCGTCTTGACCTGCACGCCGACCGCATCCAGCACCGCGCCGGCGAACGCGTGCGGATCGAGGTGCTGAGGGATCGTCGCGTAGCCGCGGTTGATTTCGTGCAGGCCGAGGACCCGGTCGAGTGCCGTGGTGGCCAGGCGCCGCAACGGCGCCGGCAGCGCGGCGAACTGCGGTGCCAGCGTGAAATAAGGCCGCTTGCCGGATTCAGACATGCCTGCTGAGACCTCTGGTCACGGGATTGGTGCCGCTAGCAGTCTGTCGGACTTAGGATGAATCTACTGCGGCGGTGGGTGAGCTGCCCAAATGAGCG
>JBBDTC010000232.1:0-3933 GCA_040904625.1 Gammaproteobacteria bacterium | reverse complement strand
CATCCGGGACGCGATGTCATCCTGCTTAAGTCCGACACCGAAGTGTTCAGTGACTGGGTGGAGAGACTCCACCGCGCGGCCTATTCGGACATGGATATCGGCACGGTCACCCCATTCTCCAACAACGCGAGTATTTGCAGTTACCCCAATTTCGCCGGCGAGTTTCATGCCGCATTGGAAGTGTCGTTCGAGGAACTCGATGGTCTTGCGAAGCAGGCCAATGCGGGGATGAGGGTCGACATACCTGCCGGTAGCGATTTCTGCATGTATGTGCGCCGGGAATGCCTGGACGAGGTCGGGCTGTTCGATCCGCATTTCGGGGTGGACTATGGCGAGGAGAACGAGTTCTCGCGGCGGAGCGCGGCGCGTGGTTGGCGCAACGTGCTCGCTGGAGACGTATTCGTGCGCCACCTTGGGTGCGTGTCATGCCTGACCGCGAGTGGCGATCCCTGCCGCGAATCCTGGCACATCATGGAGCGGCGCCATCCGCAGTACACAGAGGACGTTCATGCGTATCTGAAGAACGATCCTCCGCGAATGCTGCGGCGCAACCTGGATATTGCCCGCCTGGATCGGGTCAACGGCAAGCGATCCTTCCTGTTCGTGTCGCACAATCTCGACGGCGGCACTGGCCGACATGTACGCGATCTTGGCGATCGACTATCCCAGCAGGGCATTGGCGTATTCACTCTGCAGCCGAAGGCGGGCGATGGAACTATCGGTGAACTTGTTCATGCGACTGTGGATAATCTGTCGGTGGCCCATGAGATCGATATTAAACACGGTGTTGCGGCGGCAGCAAAGCTGCTGCGCGATGTTGGCATAGTACATATCCATGTCCACCATCTCATGGGTTTCGATCGTGAAACTGTTTCGTTCCTGCAATCTCTTGCACGCGAATGCGGCATTAATTACGATTTTACCGTTCACGACTACATGGTGGTCTGCCCTCGTGTGAATATGATAGATGCCACGGGGGCATTTTGCGGCAATTCGGATATCGACGTGTGCGAAAAGTGCATCCAGAGCAACGGATCGCCTTTTGGCGATGTGAGCGTATGGCATTGGCGAGCCACTTATGGTCGGTTCCTCAAGGGGGCGAGGAGAATATTTGTACCCGACGAAGACGTCGTAATGCGGCTGAGGCCGTTCTTGCCTGATCTCGCCCTGACGGTGCGACCGCACCCCGAAGCCCCGCCTGACACCTTCAGGCGACCGATTTCGCGAAGCCCGGGAGATCCGCTGCGAGTGGCCATCATCGGGGCGACAGGGCGTCACAAGGGATCGCGGCAACTGCTGCAGTGTGCTGAGGACGCGGTTCGCCGCAGCCTGCCGATCAAATTCGTATTGATTGGTCTCGCCGATGTGCCAGACTTGAGAACCTTACCCAACGTCGAGATTACCGGAGCTTACCTGGAGAGCGACCTCCCGGACATATTGGCGCGCAGCCGAAGTCATCTTGCCTTCTTTGCTTCCGTTTGGCCTGAGACCTATTCATACACGCTGTCGCAGGCATTCTATGCCGGTCTGTACCCGGTCGCCTTCGATCTCGGCGCGGTGGCGCGCCGTATCCGTGCGGTCGGGTGGGGGCATGTCCTTCCAGCCGAAATGATCTGGCTTCCCGGGAGCGTGAACGACGCCCTTCTGTCGCTGGCAGTGGCCGATCCGCCGGTCGGATGGTGCCCGGTTCCCGGCGGCCATCTTTATAGGGACATGCTTCGCGACTATTATGAACTGGAGCTGTCCGGGGGCCCGAAGCGCACGCGAAGGAACTCCAGGGTCGTGCAACAAGCCGTAGCGGATGACGCACAGATGCGGACGCAGCATGACTAGCCCGGCTGCGCCTGGCCGGCAATCGGCAGGGCAACGGGGTAGTGGGTCCGGAAGGTAATTCAGTTGATCGGAATGGGTTCGAAAACATATCCTCGGCGGGACGGCAAGGCTGGCTCACCGCATCCGCTTGGGCTTTGCGGCGATGAAATGAGCATGTTGGTGCGCGGGACTCTGGCAGAGACTTCGGAGCCCGAAGCTGCAAAGCATGGCAACAGGCACGCGAGGGGCGTCGCTCGATCGAACGGCAATCTCGGTCGCGCAGTCTACACTGTGCAGAGATACCTGGTTGCGGAGGTGCTAGTTGAGCCTGCTTCATAAGTACAGCGGACGGGTACGCAAGGCGGCAAATTTCGCAAAGGCTCGTCTGGAAGAGCGACGCTTGAAAACTCTCATCCTCAAGCGGGGTTTGTTTGATGCGCAGTTTTATATCGAACAGTATCCTGACGTCGCTGAATGCCCGTCTGCTTCCGCGGATCCGCTTGTACACTATATCCGTTACGGTGGAATTGAAGGGCGCAATCCAAGTGCGGACTTCGACGCGCAATTCTATCTGGCGACGAATGCCGACGTCCGCAATGCGAACGTCAACCCTTTAGTCCATTATATAAATCATGGAGAGCGAGAAGGTCGGCCGATCCTGAAGGTGCCGATCTCTGCCCGCGCCCAGCCAGCCGGCGCGTGGCGCGGACCAACCAGCCAGGCCCCCGGTTTCGATCGATATGGGGTGGCGAACGGCGTTTTCGTCGTGGCCCACCACACGGACCGGTCGGGCGCACCGCTGATCGCCCTGAATCTTGTGCGCGCCCTGGCTCGCGAATACCGGCTTCCGGTCGTATCCATCCTGCTGGATGCGACCGGCCCGCTGCGGCCCGAGTTCGAACGCGACAGCGTCGAAACTATTGTATTCGACGCGATACTGCACGCCAACGGCGGCAGGCCCAAAGCGGCCTGGGGCGAGGTGGCCGAACGGCTGTCGCGCCGGGGGATCGCCAATGGGATCTGCAATTCGCTGTTGACCAGCGAGGCCTTGGAGCGCCTGACCAGCCGCGGGCTGCGCTGTGTCTCGCTGGTGCACGAACTGCCGGGATCGATCACCGGTTACGGCTGGGCCCGGCATGCGGAGAATGTGGTCAATTTCTCGACCTGCGTGGTGTTTCCGGCGGACATTGTCCGCGACCGCTTCACTCGCGAGTTCGGCCGGCCGCACGGCACGACGCGGGTGCTGGGGCAGCCCTCCAATATTGATCCCGCCGCGTGCGAGGCTGCGGCTGCGCCCGAGCAGCGCCGCCGCCTGCGCGCCGCATTGGGCTTCGATGGGGAGGATTTCGTCGTCCTGAGCGCCGGCAATGGCGATTTCCGCAAAGGGGTCGACCTCTATCTCCAGACAGCTTGCGCCGCCCTGGATCGGGCCGGCGGGGAGGGCAAGCGGCTGTCTTTTCTGTGGGTCGGAGATGTGCCGAGCCATGTCGGCGTCTGGGTCCGGCAGGACCTGGAAAGGCGCGGGTTGGCGGACCGGGTGCATCTGGTGGGCGTCCAGCACGACAAGATGGCGGATTATTACGCGGCCGCCGATGTGTTCTTTCTGCCGTCGCGCGAGGATCCGTTCCCCACGGTGGTGATCGAGGCGCTGCAGGCCGGGCTGCCGGTGGTCGGATTCGAGGACAGCGGCGGGGTCGCCGAGCAGATCGGAGAGGCGGCCGGCCGGCTGGCGCCGTATGGGGACTGGTCGAAGGCCGCTGACCTGCTGATCGGGCTGCGCTCGGGCGACATCGGTGAGATGCGCGCCGCCGCCCTGGCGCGCGGCAAGAGTTTCATGACGCCGGAGCACTATGCCGCCGATCTGCTCAATCTGCTGCAATTCGGGCTCACCCGGGCCGAACGCCAGCAGGAGCGGCCTCGCTCCGCGCTCGTCGGAGTCGGCGTCCCGGCCTACAATTGTGCCGCCTATCTGGAGGAGCGCATCTGGTCGATTTTCGAGCAGACGCTGGCACCGGCCGACATCTTCATGATTGACGATGCCTCGCCTGATGCGACCGTGGAAGTCATGCACCGGCTCAAGGCTTTCGCGGCGTCGCCGTGCCGAATCGTGGAGAACAGCGA
>JBBDTC010000231.1:0-23565 GCA_040904625.1 Gammaproteobacteria bacterium | reverse complement strand
GATTTTGCGGCATTTCGACGACCTCGCGACGGACGGGTGTGAGAAATGCGGGCTAATCGATCGCGGCGGCGAACAATTCGCGGGCCTGCGGATAATCGGCCTTGCCGTTCGGCGCGCGCGGCACCTGCGGCACCAGGTGCAGGACTTTGGGTACTTTGTAGCCCGCCAGATGACGATGGACCTCGGCGAGGATCTCCGCAGGCGTCGCCTGTAAGCCGCTGCCGAGCGAGGCGATCGCACTGACGCGGTGCCCGAAGCGTTCGTCGGCGATCCCGAAGACCAGCGCATCGGCAACCGCCGGATGGCGTTTGAGGGCTTCTTCCACTTCTTCGGGGAAGACCTTCTCGCCGCCCGTGTTGATGCAGTTCGAGCCGCGGCCGAGAAGTTCGATCGTGCCGTCGGCCGCGACGCGGGCCATGTCGCCGGGAAAGGAATAGCGATGGCCGTCGATGACGCGAAAGGTACGGGCCGATTTGGCCTCGTCCTTATAATAGCCGATCGGCACCAGCCCGCCGCTCGCGACCATGCCTATTTCGTCCGAGCCCGGCGCGACTTCACGCCCGTCCTCGCTGAATACCCTGGTCGTCGGCGACAGTGCGAAGTGCGCCGTCTCGGCCACCGGCGTATGGCGATTCATGAGCGATGATCCCATGCCTCCTTCGGTCGAGCCGAGCAGATCGGCGATAGTGAGGTCCGGCAGGTGCTCGATGAGTGCCTGTTTGATGGCGGTCGAGAACATCGCTCCGGAGGAGATCATCAGGCGCAGGCAGCTCAATTCCCAGCGGCCGCCCGAGACCTCGAGTGCGCGCAGCAGGGGACGGGCGAAGGCGTCGCCGACGATGATCAGGTGCTGGACGCGTTCGCGTGCAACGGCCTCCCACAATTCCTCGGCGGCGAGACCGCGCGACTCGAGCAGCACCGCGGTGCCGCCCATCATGTGCGGCGCCATCAGGCCGAGCCAGCAGCCGGTGCCGTGCATCAGCGGCGGTGCGGACATGGCGACCAATGGCGCGGCGCCCTCGGCCGCGCGCGCAGCGACGGCGGCGAGAATGGCTGCGGCATCCGGCGACGGTTCGAGGCCGATCATCGGCGGGTAGCCCTGGATGAAGAAATCGGTGAATTCGTCGAGCGGGTACATCACGCCCTTGGGCAGACCGGTAGTGCCGCCGGTATAGAGCATGTAGATTTCGTCACCGGCCGGGTCTATGCGCGGCGCCGGCTCGTGGCGGGTCTGGATGCCCTCGTAGGTGACGGCGCCGTCGACTTCGCAGGCTCGGTCGGGCGCAGGGCCGTCATCGACCGCCACGGCAAGCTTCACCCGGGGCAGCCTGGGTAGAACCCGCGCTATGCGGTCGGCCAGCGACGTGTGAAAGACCACCGCCTCGGCATCGGCGTTGTCGAGGAGATAGGCCAGTTCGTCATCGAGGTAGCGGTAGTTGACGTTGACCGGCACACCACGCATCTTGAGTGCAGCGAAATTCGTTTCGCAGTACTCCGGCGAATTGTAGAGGTACATGCCGACCTTGGCGCCCGCTTCGAGGCCGGCATCGTGGAAGGCGGTGACCAGGCGCGCCGCACGCTGCTCGTAATCGCGCCAGCTGACACGGCGGGTGCCGTGTACGACGGCCGGCTGCCCAGGCAGCGTATCGGCGACGGCCTCCCAGATCTTGGCGAAATGACAGTGCATGAACGGCGCTCCCCGCGCTGTGTGCCAGTGTCGGATTGTCGCCGTGGTGGAGGGCGCTGCCAAGCTCGACCATGACTCGGCGGAAAGCAAATCCGGCACGCAATGGCACTCAATTTGGCGCGGAAAGGCCTCCCCGCAGGAGCGGTCCCGAAACCCGTTGTCGCCTAAAGTAAGCGACATGGAATCCGGGACGATGGTCGATGCTCCCGTACTTTGCTGCGCAGCGCCCCGGGCTGCCCCGCCGCTACTGCTGGATGGAGCGCAGGTAGACGATCATCTCGAGGACGCGACCGCGGACCTCGGTTTCACCGCCGAGCATGGATTTCCGTTTCCACTCACTGCCCCAGATGGGCATCTCCGGCGTGCCATGGGCGAGCGGCATGGTGCGGCCGTCGACCATGTCGTAAACCCGATTGAAAGGAAACTCGCCGTCGTTGCGGGCCGACAGGGTCGTGAGGTCGCTCGGTGCGGCCTTGAGCAGCGGCACGAAGGGGCCGCCGCCCTTCGCCTCGTCACCATGACAGACCGCGCAATTTTCCATGAAGCGCTGTTTGCCCATCTCGACTACCCCGGGGTCATCGGCAAAGACCGGCGGCGCCACGGCAAGCCCCAAGGCCAAGGCCAAGGGCAGGGCGAGGCTGATTCGGTGCAAGGTGTTTGTGCTGTACTGCATGTCGTGCTCTCCTGGCGGGAAATGAAATTCGCTTGTCGAGTATTCGCTCGATACGCCCGGGCAATCCTGACCAGCGTCAGATTCACGCGCTTCCGTGCGTCTAATGCCCTGCGCGGAAGTATCGATCAGCGCTATCCGTTCGCGGCCCGCCTGTGCCACCGGATCCACATTTCCGAGCAGGCATGCAGCAGGTTTGCTTCGTGCTTCGCGCCTGCGACCCGCACGGCTACACTAGCTGGTCCATATCATCGCGCAGGGGAGCACTTATGGCTGTCGTCGACTATGCCGTTACCGGACACATAGCCACCATCACGTTGAACCGGCCCGAAGCCCGCAACGCGGTCAATCCCGAAGTGGCCGTGCGCCTCGGTGAAGCCTGGCGCAAGGTCCGTGATGACGACGCGGTGCGGGTCGCCATTCTGACCGGGACCGGCAGTGCCTTCTGTGCCGGCGCCGATCTGGGTCAGCTGATTCCGCTCATCTCGGGCACACGCAAGGCTGAGAATGAATACGATGAGCAGGTGCTGGCCGACCCCAAGATCTTCGAGTGCTGTTTCCTGCGCAGCTTCGATCCGGTCAAGCCGGTCATCGCGGCCCTGAACGGCCACGCCATCGCCGGCGGCATGGAGATGACCCAGGGCACGGACATCCGCGTGGCCGTGCCGGCGGCGAAGCTCGGCGTGCAGGAAGTGAAGTGGGCCATCTTCCCGGCTGGCGGGTCGACGGTACGCCTGCCCGTGCAGTTGCCGTTCGCAAAGGCGATGGAATTGCTGCTGACCGGCGATCTGATTACGGCAGACGAGGCACTCGGCCTCGGTTTCCTCAATTACGTTATCGATGACCCGATGGCCAAGGCGCTCGAAATCGCCAACAAGATTGCGGCTAACGGCCCCATTGCCGTGCAGGCCATACGCAAGTCCGCGCGCGCCTGCCTGGGCATGGAGGAGCAGCAGGCGCTGGTGCTGGAAACCGAGATCTCCGCGCCCGTGTTCAAGACCGCGGACGCACAGGAAGGTCCGCGGGCTTTCATGGAGAAACGCGCGCCGGTCTACCAGGGCAAGTGAGGACAGCGCGATGAAATCCGCACTCTGCGATCGTTTCGGGCTGACCTTCCCGCTATTCGCCTTCAGCCATTGTCGCGACGTCGTCGCCGAAGTCTCGCGCGCTGGCGGCATGGGCGTGTTCGGCGCGGCCGGCATGACCGCCGAGCGTCTCGAAGAAGAACTCGCCTGGATCGATGCTCATGTCGACGGCAAGCCTTACGGTGTCGATTTGCTGATCCCTGACAAGGTCATGGGCAAGCACGAGGCCTTCGACGCCGAGCGCCTGCTGGCCGCGATCCCGGCCGGGCACACAAAGTTCGCCGCGGACATCCTGTCGCAGCACGACATCGATGGCGCCGGCCTCGAAGAAGGCCGGCGCGGCACCTTGCATCTCGGTTTGAACCTGCATCCTTCAGGCGCGGCTCTGGCCATGGAAGTCGCCTTCCGACATCCGATCAAACTCATCGCCAACGCGCTCGGGGTGCCGCCGCCCGCGATGCTCGAACTGGGCCGCGCACACGGCGTCGCGGTCGCGGCCCTGGTCGGGGCCAAGGAGCACGCTGTGCGCCAAGCCGAGGCTGGTGTCGACATCATCATCGCTGCCGGCGGCGAAGCCGGCGGTCATTGCGGCGAAGTGGCGACGATGGTGCTGGTCCCGGAGGTGGTGGAGGCGCTCAGACCCTACGGCAATCTGCCGGTGCTCGCCGCCGGCGGTATCGTCACCGGTCGTCAGATGGCAGCCTGCATGGCCATGGGTGCGGCCGGCGCCTGGACCGCATCGGTGTGGCTGACGACGCCCGAGGCCGAGACCAACCCGGTCGTCAAGGAGAAAATGCTCGCCGCCAGCTCGCGCGACACCGTCCGCGCGAGCAGCCGCACGGGCAAACCCTCGCGCCAGCTGCGCTCGGCCTGGACCGCCGCCTGGGAGGCGCCCGGGGCACCCCAGGCCCTGCCCATGCCGCTGCAGTCGCTGGTCAGCGAACCGCCGCTCGCGAAAGTCGACAAGCTCGCCCAGCAAGGCCATGCCGGGGCCCGCGCGCTCGCCACCTATTGGGTCGGTCAGGGTGTCGGCCTGATGCGCGAAGCGCGCAGCGTGCGCGCCGTAATGCAGGACTTTCAGGAGGATTTTCTCACCGCCTACGAACGCCTCGGGGAGTTCCTGTCCTGAGCAAAGCAGCCAGCCAAGCGCCTCGCCTGGGGCGCTAGCGCGGTCGGCGCCGCGTGACCGCCGTGCGACTGCTCCTGGTCGAAGATTCACCGACGCTGCGTGAACGGCTGCGTGACTGGCTGACCGCAGGCGGTTGGACCGTCGACGAGGCTGCGGATGGTGAGGCCGCGCTCGCCTTTCTGGCTGCCTATGAGTATCAACTGGTACTGCTCGATCTCGGCCTGCCTGGCATCGATGGGCAAGAGGTGATCACACGGATGCGCGCAGCGGGCTCTTCAGCCCGGGTACTGGTGCTCTCCGCGCGCGATCAGATCGACGAGCGGGTTGCCGCGCTGAATCGCGGTGCCGACGATTACCTGATCAAACCCTTTGCGCTCGAAGAACTCGCTTCGCGGCTGCTCGCTCTGATGCGGCGCAGCCTCGACGGCGCACCAGCGGTGTTGCGGCAGGGCGCGCTCGAGGTCGACCCTGCTGTGCGCGTAGCGCGAGTGGACGGTGCGCCGCTCGCGCTGACGCCGAAGGAGTATCTGCTGCTCGAGGCCTTGCTGCGCCACCGCGGTCAACTGATGACGCGTCCGAAACTGTTCGAGCTCCTCTACGACAGCCGTAGTGACGCTTCGGATAAGGTCATCGAAGTGCTGATCAGCACTCTGCGCGCCAAGTTGGCGCGGGCCGGCATCACGGACTTCATCGAAACCCGGCGTGGTTTCGGCTACGTCGTCGCGTAAACGCGATGCGCTCCCTCGCCCAACGCATCACTGTGAGCCTCGTCATCGGTGGCGGTGCGGTTTTCGGCGCCTTGTTCATCTGGCTCGATCTCGCCATCGATCATGAACTCTTTTCGCGTTTCGACGCTGCGCTGCTCGCCCGTGCCCGCGCGCTTGCTGGCGTTGTCTCGGGGCGTCCGGTGGAGCGCGCGGGCGTCGAGCAGCGCTGGCCCGAGTACGCGGCCAGCGGGCATCAGGAGTTTTATCAACTCTGGGCTGGCGACGGTCGGGTGGTGGCGCGCTCGGCATCGAGCCGGGGTGCCGATCTGGCACAGCCGCCGCGTGCTGACAGCTTGCCCGTACTCTATGACCTGCGCTTGCCGGACGGCCATCGGGGCCGTGCGGTGGCGCTCTCCGCCTGGCCGGTACCCGGCAGCGCGCTGCCGGCAGCGCCGCACTTGCTGGTCGTCGCGACCGAACGCGAAGCACTTGATCGGCTCGAACAGCGGCTGCATTGGTCATTACTGCTGGGAACGTTCGTGGCACTGATGGTAATGGCGCTGGTGAGCATCATGACGGTGCGCGGCGGTCTTGCGCCGCTGGTGGCCTTTGGTCGCCGTCTTGCCACACGAGTGAGTGTGGATGCCGCGGTCTCTGGGCAGGCACAGGTCGGCGAATCACGTTTGCCGGCGACCTTTCTGCCGGCCGAGCTCGTACCGATTGCCGAGACATTGAACCAGGCCATAGACGAGGCTTTGACGGCGCTCAGACGCGAGCAGCGCTTTGCCCGCGAGGCTGCCCACGAGTTGCGTACACCGCTTGCCGAGATGCGCCTGATTGCACAGGCCATTCCCGCTGCGAACGCCGATACTGCCGCGCTGCTCCAAGTCGTCGATCGCATGACGCGTTCGATCGAGGCCCTGCTTGCACTGGCCCGCTGCGAGGCGGGTCTCGACGTGCCGGCGCTCGAACCACTCGATCTAAGCGTGGTGGTACGTGAGGAAATCGTGCGGCATGCCGACGAGTGCCGAGGCCGTGATCTGACGGTCGAAACGGTGCTGCCGGACGAACTCTGGGTGATGAGTGACCCGGCGATGATCGAACGCATCGTCGCCAATCTCATCGGCAACGCGGTGATGCACGCGCCGGCTTCAGGCCAGCTCAGCGTGAGGCTCGAGGGGAGCGCTGAACGGGCAATGTTCACGGTGCGCAATCCCGCGCCGGGTCTCGCGGCGGAACGGCTCGCTGCGGCGGTTCGCAACGGCGCGCGCGCGGCCAGTACCGGAACGGGTGACGGCCATGCCGGCATTGGTCTCGCACTGGTCGCGGCGCTCGCGCGTCAGCTCGAGCTCGAGCTCGATTTCCGCAACGTGGATGCGGACCTCGAAGTCGTGTTGAGCGCCATCAGCCTGGTGCCCGACGCCAGATGAACTGACGTGCTGTGCGGTGGCGCCTCGGTCCGCTGTTCGAAAAGTGCAAGCGAGACCCACGCATTTGCAGAGCTCCTTAAGCGTCGCCAAAGCTTGCACCGGCACACTCGCATCCCCGACATACCGGATGTGAGCGATGACGCGCCACCCTTTGCGAATCCTGTTTCTGTGCACGTGCCTCGGCGTTGCTGCCGTTGTGCCGGCGGAAGATGGCAGGCCGCTCGTTGTCGGCAGCGCCGAACGCGCCCTGCTCGGCATCGAGACAGCGCTGGCGGTGCCGGCCACGGCGCTCGTCGTCGACGGCCTGCTCGGCACGGTGAGCCTGCCCATCGCGGGCAGCACGGCAGTGGCAGCGCCTTACCCCGGTCGCGTGTTGCAGGTGCTCGTCGAAGAGGGTGATAGCGTCAGTGCCGGCCAGGTGCTGGCCTGGGTCGACAGCCGCGAGGTTGCCGCCGCGCGATCGCGGGTACGCGAGCTCGAAGTCGCCCGCGATCTGGCCCGCTCGGTCGCGTTCCGCGATGCCGGTTTGCTTGGCGAAGGCGTGATCCCGGCGGTCCGCGCGGAGGCTAGCCAAGCCGCGTTGGCGGCGCGTGAGGCCGAGCTTGCCGGCGCCCGGGCGGCGTTGCAGGGGCTTACTGCCGACAACGGCGACATCACGCGCTACGCGCTGATGGCGCCGACGGCAGCGGTCGTGATGGCGCGTCATGTGGCGCCCGGCGAGCCGATCGAGGACCTAGCGGTCGCTTTCGTGCTCGCCGCCATGGACGGGCTGCGTCTCGACATCCAGGTGCCGCGCGAGCAGGCGGTGCAGGTGGCCGCGGGGATGGTGGCGCGCGTCGGCACGGTCGTGGCCAAGGTGAGCGGGCGTGCCGCGGCCATCGATCCGGACACTCAGGCCATCCAGGTCCGCGCACTGCTGCCGCCGGCAAGCGGCTTGCTGCCCGGGCAGCGGGTGATGGTCAGCCTCGAGTTGCCGGCGCCCGCAGGGGCGGTCGAGATCCCGCGCGCAGCGCTGGTCCACAGCGGTGCAAGCGTGCAGGTCTATCGCGCCGAGGAAGCGGGCTTCAGCGCAGTGGACGTCGCCGTGCTCGGCGAGAGCGCGGCTGCCGCCGTCGTCAGCGGTGCGCTGGCCGCGGGTGACGCGGTGGTCATCGCCGGCACCAGCGCGCTGCGCGCGATGGGCAGGTAGGCATGATTGCGCGCCTCATCGAGTTCGCGCTCAGCCAGCGGTTGATGGTGCTGGTATTGACCGTCGCGCTCGTCGCAGGGGGCGTGTGGTCATTCCGCGCACTGCCGATCGACGCCTTCCCGGACATTTCGCCGACCCAGGTCAAACTTATCCTGAAGGCGCCGGGCATGACGCCAGAAGAGGTCGAGACGCGCGTCGTCGTGCCGCTCGAGATGGAGCTGCTCGGCATCCCACGCCAGACCGTGCTGCGTTCGATGGCCAAGTACGCCATTGCGGATATCACCATCGACTTCGCTGCCGGCACCGATATCTACTGGGCCCGTCAGCAGGTGGCCGAGCGTTATGCCAATGTCGCGCAGGATTTGCCGAGCGGGATCAGCGGCGGCCTCGCGCCGCTCGCGACGCCCTTGTCGGATCTGTTCATGTTCACTATCGAGGGCAGTGCGCTCTCTGCCGCGGAGCGGCGCACGCTGCTGGACTGGACGCTGCGCCCGGCACTGCGCAACATTCCCGGTGTCGCCGACGTCAATGCACTGGGCGGTGAGGTTCGCGCGTTCGTCGTCGTCCCCGATCACGCGGCACTGGCCAGAGCGGGGCTCACGTTCGGTGACCTCGCCGATGCTATCGAGCGCAATAATCGCAACGACGGCGCCGGCCGCCTCAGCGAGGGCGAGACGGCGGTAATCGTGCGCGCCGAGGGCGCGTTGCGTACCGCGGCCGACATCGCGGCGCTGGTCGTCACCGCGCGCGACGGCGTCGCGCTCAGCGTCGGCGACGTCGCCGAAGTTGCTATCGACAGCGTGACCCGTTACGGCGCGGTAACCCGCGACGGCGATGCCGAGGCCGTGCAGGGGCTGGTCGTCGGCCTGCGCGGCGCCGATGCCCAAGCCGTGGTGCGCGCGGTGCGCGCGCGCCTCGCCGAGCTTGCGCCGCTGCTGCCGCCGGGCATCACGCTCGAGGTCTTCTACGATCGCGGGACGCTGATCGAACGTGCTGTCGGTACTGTCGGGCGCGCGCTGGTCGAGGCCAGCGTACTGGTCGTGCTGCTACTGCTGGTGTTCCTCGGCGAGTTCCGCGCCGCGCTGATCGTCGCTCTGATGCTGCCGCTCGCCGCGCTCGCAACCTTTGGCCTGATGCATCTGAGCGGGCTCTCCGCGAACCTGATGAGCTTGGGCGGGCTGGCGATTGCCATCGGCATGCTGGTCGACGCTGCGGTGGTGGTGGTCGAGAACACCATCGCGCATCTGAGCGGTGCCCAGAACAGACAAGTGCCGCGGCTCCATGTGATCTATCGCTCGGCGCGCGAGGTCGCGGTGCCGGTCGCGGCCGGGATCCTGATCATCTGTCTCGTATTCCTGCCGCTGCTGACCTTGGAAGGCCTCGAAGGCAAACTGTTCGCGCCAGTCGCGTTGACCATCGTGTTCGCGCTCGCCTCCTCACTGGTGTTGTCGTTCACCGTGGTGCCGGTGCTCGCTGCATTGTTGTTGAGAGAGGGCGGTAGCCATGACGGACCCTGGCTGATGCGGATGGCCGCGCGCGTCTACACGCCGATGCTCGATACCGCGCTCGCACATCCGCGTCTGTTCGTCGTCGGCGCGATCGGGCTGCTCGGTATCGGGCTCGCCGCCTGGCTCGCGATCGGCAAGATCTTCATGCCGACGATGGATGAGGGCGACATCCTGATGCAGGTAGAGAAGCTGCCGGCAATCAGCCTCGCCCAATCGGTGGCGCTTGATCTGCGCATCGAACGCGCGCTGCATGCGGCCGTCCCCGAGATCCGCCATACGATCGCCCGCGTCGGCTCCGACGAGCTCGGGCTTGACCCGATGAGCCTGAACGACACCGATATGTTCATGCAGCTCGCACCGCGGGACAGCTGGCGCGAGCCGGACAAGGCCTGGCTGACTGAACAGATCCGCACCGTGATGGCGGGCTTCCCCGGTGTCAACTTCGGCTTCACCCAGCCGATCGAAATGCGCGTCGCGGAGATGCTGACCGGCAGTCGTGGTGACCTGGTGGTCAAGGTGTTCGGCACCGAGCTTGCCATGCTGGCCGAGATCACCCGCCGCATCGAGAACGTGTTGACCGGTCTGCCGGGTGCCGAGGACGTGTTCCGCGTCACCACCGACGGTGTCGAGTACCTCAATACCCGCATCGATGCGCGCCGCGCCGGGCGCTTCGGGCTCGATATCGAAACTATTCAGGAAGAGTTGCGCGCGCAGGTCGAAGGCCGGCAGGCCGGCGTCATCATCGAGGGCGCGCGGCGCGTGCCCATCGTAATCCGCGCGGCGGCTGATCTGCGCAGCGACCCGACGCGCTTCGCGCGCGGCAGCGTGGTCAGCCGCACCGGCCAGAGCGTACCGCTGAGTGAAGTTGCTGCATTCGAGCGCGTCGAAGGCCCGGTCAAAGTGAGCCGCGAGAATGCCTCGCGTTACGCCGTGGTGCAGGCCAATGTGAGCGGCCGCGATCTGGTCGGTTTCGTCGACGACGCGCGCGCTGCCGTTGCCGCCGCGGTGCCACTGCCGCCCGGCTATCGCCTCGAGTGGGGCGGGCAGTTCGAGAACCAGCAGCGCGCCGCGGCGCGCCTTGCGCTGGTCGTGCCGGTCGCGCTTGTGCTGATCTTCATCGTACTGTTCTCGACCTTTGGCTCACTGCGCCAGGCGGTGCTGGTGCTCGCCAACATCCCGTTCGCGCTGGTTGGCGGCATCGTCGCGCTGTGGGCGAGCGGCGAGTATATGTCGGTGCCGGCTTCGGTCGGCTTCATCGCGCTGCTTGGCATCGCGGTCTTGAACGGTCTCGTGCTGGTGGCTTGTTTCAATCAGCTGCTTGCCGCCGGCCAAGAGCTCGCCACGGCGGTCCGCGAAGGCGCCTTGCGGCGCCTGCGACCGGTCTTGATGACGGCCGCGATCACTGCGTTCGGGCTCGTGCCGATGCTCTTCGCGAGTGGGCCGGGCTCGGAGATCCAGCGGCCGCTCGCGATTGTCGTCATCGGCGGGCTCGCGACGTCGACGCTGCTCACGCTTTTGTTGCTGCCGGTACTGTTCCGGCGTTTCGGGATATCGCGAGGTCCAAAACATGTCCAGTCCGGAATTACGCCGCTTGACGCTGGTCTATCCGCCGACGATCGAGGATGAGCTGGTCGAGTTGCTGCTCGACTATGCGCCCGAGTTGCCCGGCTTCACGACGCTCGCCGCGGCCGGCCACGGCGGAGATTTCACGCGCGCCAGTCCACGCGAGCGCGTGCGTGGAAGAGTTGCCCGCGGCATGCTGCTGATGGTGCTGCCGGCCGCGGCCGTCGACGCCTTGCTCGCGCACTTGGCTGCACGCATCCACAATCCGCATGTTGTCTGGTGGATGGAACCGGTGATTGGTTTCGGCGCACTCGCATGAAATGGGGAGTCTTTCTTGTCGGCTTCGTCGCGTCGATCGCGGCGGTCCCGGTGCGTGCCGACTTCCTGCCCGCGACGCCACAGGCCGAGGCGGCCATCGAGGCTCTACCGATGGTGCGTGCGGCGCAGGCGCGCAGCGCCGAATCGCAGGCCCGCGGCGAGGCCCTCGCGGCGAGCCCCTATGGTTTCGAGCTGAGTCTTATCCCGAGCGTACGCCACGAACATCGCGCGAACCGTAGCTACGACGAATGGGAAGCTTCGCTGATCCGGCGGCTGCGTCTGCCGAGCAAGGCCGCGCTCGATCGCGCACTCGGCGCAAGCGGGATCGAAGCCGCCAATCTTGCGCTCGACGATGCCCGTCACATGGGCGCGCGCCTGCTCTTGGAGCGCTGGTTTACATGGCTGCGTGCGGCGCTCGAGACGCGCGTCGCACAGCGACAGCGCAATGCGCTGCGAGCAGAAGAGGTGGCCATTGCGAAACGCGTTGCAGCTGGGGATCTCGCGCTGCTCGATACCGATCGCGCCATCGCCATCCGCGCCCATGCCGAACTTGCTGTGCGCCAGCGGCGCCTCGATCGCGATCAAGCTCGGCTCGCCCTGGTCGAACAATTCCCGGATGTCGAGCTGCCGGCGGTATTGCCCGAGATCCCGCCGCCAACTGATCCCCTGCCCGACGCCGATGCAGCGGTTGCGCTGGTCGTCGCGCGCAGCCATGAAATTGGCCTCGCGCTCGCGCTTGGGCGGCGCCAGGATCTCACTGCGGCCCGCGCGCGCAGTGAGCGCCGGGCCGATCCGAGCGTGGGCCTGCGCGTGCTCGATGAATCGAAACATGATCAGCAGGTGCTCGGTCTCGTGCTCACAATGCCGTTCGCGGCCCCTTCCAACCGCGCGACCGCCGTCGCCGAAGGCCATCTGGCCGCCGCGGCAGCCGCCGAGGCGGAGCAGATCCGCCAGGACATCACCCGCACCGCACGCCAGCTCGTCCTCGCGCTGCCGGGCCGCCAGGAAGCCTGGCAGGCAGCCCATGCCTCACTCACTGCAGCCAGCGCCGCGCTCGGCCGCGTCCAGCGTGCCTTCATTCTCGGCGAGGCCGGCTTCGCCGATCTGACGATCGCGCGCCGCGCGCAGCAGGACGCCGAGCGCGCGGAGATCCTCGCCCGACTCGACGCCCATCAGGTCCGCCTCGAACTCGCCATCGACAGCCACGAACTATGGGCGCAGCATTTCCATCGCGACGAGCACGCGCATGCGAGGATTGCGGTGCCTGAGTTTTGAATCGAGCGACGCCTCGATCCGACCCTGTTTCGATCGTCGTTCCACGCCTGATCCAGTGCGGATGTCCAGCGGAGCCGCAGCATGGGCGTTCCCGCGGGAATGTCGGACAGCGAGCGTCGGACCGCCCTGGCCCCGCAGCGACAGCCGCTGTCAGGGCTGAATTGTCAGGGCGCGCGACGGGCTGCCGCGCGGACTGCGGCGCGTTATCATGGGTACATGCGGGCCCATCGCGCCCCGACTCGAGGAGAGGATTATGGAAATCGGCTTGCAATTCATCTTTCAGAATACCCATCCCGGCCTGTCCGACGCCGACATGATGCGCAAGGAGACCGAAATCGCGCTGCTCGCCGAAGAGGTGGGCATGGATTTTCTGCTCCTGCCCGAGCATCACTTCGACCCCAACTATTCGATGATGCCGGACAATATGCAGTGGCTGGCCTATCTCGCCGGCAAGACCCAGCGCATCAAGATCGGCACCGGCGCCATCATTCTGCCCTGGCACGAGAATCCGACGCGGGTGGCGGAGAAGATCACGCTGCTCCAGATCCTGCTCGGCGATCGTTTCATGCTCGGCTTCGGCCGCGGCCTCGCGCGCGAGGAGTACCGCGCCTTCGGCGTCGACATGAACACCGCGCGCGAGCGCTTCGATCAGGCCGCAGAGATTATTCTCGACATTCTCGACAGCGGTATCGCCGAGTACGACACGCCGTATTTCAAGCAATCGCGCACCAACGTCACGCCCAAGCCCGAGCACGGTTATCGCGATCGGGAATTCCTGTCGGTGGCGATGACGCCGGAATCTGGCGTCGCGGCGGCCAATCTCGGTGCGACCATGATGTCTTTCGTCCAGCTGCCGTGGGATCAGCACCACGCAGCGGTCGAGGCCTGGCGCGCGCGGTTCCGCGAGATGCATCCGGACAAACCACTTGGTGCGCCGGCATTTTCCGATTTCACGTTCTGTCATGAAGACCCCAAGGTCGCCGAAAAGGTCGCGCGGGAATACCTCTCGAAGTACTACCTGAGCGTCATCCGGCACTACGATTTCGACGGTTCGCACTGGGGCGAGACCAAGGGCTATCAGGCCTATCAGGCGGCCGCCAGCAGCCTCAACGAAGTCGGTGTCGATGCGGCGTGCGAGAACTTCGTGCAGAACCAGGCCTGGGGTACGCCGGATCAGATCGTCGAGAAGTGGGCGAAACGGGTCGAAGTCACCGGTGAGCTGCGCCCGGCCATGGCCGTGTCCTATGCCGGCCTGCCGTTCGAGATGGTCCAGAGCAGCCTGCGCCTGATCGGCGAGAAGGTGGCGCCGCAGCTGCGCAAGCTCGGTGGGCGGCGCAAGGCGGCCTGAGCGGGGAGTTCGAAGGCGGTCGATTCAGCCCGGTTTACAAGCTTCGACCGGCTGCTAGAGACAGGGAACGTATTATCCCGGCATGGGCGATGGATCTGCCGGGCAACGCGAATTGGAGACAGGTAATGCGTCCCGCGCCGCCATGGCGGCAGCGACCGTTCATCTCGAGGGGGAGTCGTGATGTCCAAAATGATCCACATGAACGCGTTCACGCAGTGTTCTATCTGCCATCATTCGAAGGGGCAGTGGAAGCACCCGCTGGATGGCTCCAGTCGCGGCTATCGGGATGTCGACTACTGGGTCGATCTGGCCCGGCTGCTCGAACGGGGCTGCTTCGATACGCTGTTTCTCGCCGATGTGCACGGCACCTACAACGTCTACAAGGGCTCGCGCGAGGCCGCGGTGCGTCATGCCGTGCAGTTTCCCAGCAATGATCCGACGCTGGTCATTTCCGCCATGGCCTACGCCACGCGGCATCTCGGCTTCGCCTGTACCTATTCGACGACCTATTTCCCGCCCTACCAGGCAGCCAAAGTGTTCTCGACCCTCGATCATCTGACGCGCGGGCGCATCGCATGGAACATCGTGACGTCCTATCTGGCTGACGCGAACGCCAATTTCGGCCTCGACGACCAGATGCCGCATGACGAACGCTACGATCGTGCCGAGGAGTACATGGAGGTGGTCTATCAGCTCTGGGAACATTCCTGGGAAGAGGACGCGATGGTTCGTGACGGCGACAACGACATGCATACAGATCCCGCCAAGGTCCACGAGATCAATTACCGCGGCACGTATTTCAACGTACCCGGACCGCACATGTGCGAACCGTCGGCGCAGCGCACACCGGTGCTCTACCAGGCCGGGCAGTCGGGGCGCGGCGTCAAGTTTGCCGCCAGGCACGCCGAAGCCATTTTCGCCATCTACCCGCACCTCGAGGCCTGCCGCAAAGGCGTCAAGCTGGTGCGCCAGGAAACACGGGCGGCGGGGCGCAAAGCCGATCACGTCAAGGTCTTCCCGGGCATCAGCGTCATTGTCGCGCCGACGGACGCCGAAGCGCAGCTCAAGCTCGAGACGTGCAAGCAGTATCGCAGCCCGGAGGGCGCACTCGCCCTGTTCTGCGGCTGGATCGGCATCGATATCGCCAAGCTCCCGAAGAACGTCAATCTTCTCGACATGAAAACCGAGGCCATTCAAGGCTTGATCAGCTACTTCGCCGAGGTCGATCCGAACCGCTTCTGGACCATCCAGGATATCGGCGAATTGATCTCCATCGGCAGCGTCATGCCCAAAGTCGTCGGCAGCCCGCAGACGGTTGCCGACGA
This sequence comes from Gammaproteobacteria bacterium, assembly GCA_040904625.1. Lineage (GTDB taxonomy): Bacteria > Pseudomonadota > Gammaproteobacteria > JACKNG01. Next base: position 8,331 of record JBBDTC010000231.1, on the reverse strand, counting down.
ACTCGAACGCTGGGTCGACGACAGTGGCTGTGATGGTTTCAATCTCGTGCCGGTGGTGCAGCCGAGCGGCTTTCGCGATTTCGTCGACCTGGTCGTGCCCGAGCTGCAGCGCCGCGGCCGCATGCGCACTGCCTATGAGGGAGAGACGCTGCGCGAAAGCTATTTCGGGGCCGGACACCAGCGCCTGTTCACGGACCACGTTGCCCACCGCAGCTTGCCAGCCTGGAAGAAGAAGCCGGCTCGGGTGCGCGCTGCCGCGCCGGGAGTCAGCAAGGCCAAAGCGAAAGGCCCGGTGAAGCCGACCAAGGCCGCACGCACCGCCGCTGCCGCCGCGCGGCGGCGCTGAGGAAGCCGCCGCCCGTCACTTCGCGCTGTGGCCTGAAACGAGTTCGCCGACACTCGCCAGTGTGTCACTCGAAAGCAGTCCCTCGCAGCCCTCGCGTGATGATTTCTTTGCGGGGTCCTGCAGGTTCTCGATTCGGTCCGCGAACGCGCCGTGCCGACTTCCGAACCACGCTGGCAAGCGCAGTCGTGCTGCGCCGGGCCTTCGAGGGCGTTATGCTTGCGGGCTAACCCGCAGGAGGATGGCAATGAAATTCGGCAAGTACGGCGTATTCACCTTTACCGATCCGCTCGATGGCACGCAGCTCGCCGAGTTGGCCGAGCGCGTCGAGGCGCTCGGTTACGCGGCGCTGTGGTATCCGGAAGCGTTCAATTACGAGACTTTCGCGCTCGGCGGCTATCTGCTCGAACACAGCCGCAAGCTCATCGTGGCGAGCGGTATCGCCAATATCTATGCCCGCGATCCGGCTGCCTCGGTGATGGGGCACAATACCTTGAACAAGCTCTACGACAACCGTTTCGTGCTCGGTCTCGGCGTGTCCCATGCGCCGCTGGTCTCCGACCTGCGCGGCCATGACTACGCCCGACCGCTCGCCACCATGCGCAAGTACCTCGACGATATGGACAAGGCCTGGGAGGCCTTCGGCGGCGCGCCAGGTGACAAACAGGTGGTGCTCGCGGCGCTCGGTCCCAAGATGTCAGAATTGTCTGCCGAGCACACGTTGGGTGCCTTCCCGTACAACATCACCCCGGCCCAGGTGGCCTTGTCGCGCAGTGCCATGGGCAGTGCGGGCGCGTTGATTTGTGAGCAGAAAGTGTGCCTGTGCGACGATCCTGCACAGGCCCGCGCGGCGGCCCGCGCCGCCCTTGCGCCCTACCTGCCGCTGCCTAACTACTTCAAGAACTGGTTCCGGCTCGGTTTCGACGAAAGCGATCTTGCTGACGGCGGCAGCGATCGTTTGATGGACGCCATGGTGCTGTGGGGCGACGCGGCCAAGATCAAGGCCCGCCTGGACGTGTATCTGGACCAAGGCGCTGATCAGGTCGTTATTCAGCCGATTCGGCCCGATGGCCAGCCTGGGCCCGACTGGCAGGCGCTCGAAGCGCTCAAGCCCTGACAACCGCAATCTGGTGGCCGCGCTGCGCAGCCCCTTCGCCAACGCCGTCGGCGCCGCTGGGCAGGCGGCGCAGGGCGAGCCGCAAGGGAGAACAAAGATGACCGACCCACGCTCGATGACACCACAATCCGATGACCCATCGGCTCCCGCGGCCGGGCCGCAGTTCGAGCGTGACGGCTTCGTGCGGCCGGTGGAGCACGGTTGGCGCTGGTTGGCAGCGGGCTGGGATTCGTTGCGACGGGACGCCGGGCTGTGGGTCGGCATGATGGTGGTATTCATACTCATCAACCTGGTTGCGCAGTTCATTCCGTTTATCGGAACACTGCTCATGTCTCTGTTATTTCCTGTCTTTGCTGGCGGTTTCATGCTCGGTTGCCGGGCTCAGGAGGAAGGGTCGGGCCTCGAATTCGGCCACTTGTTCGCCGGCTTCCGCGAACATACGCCCAGGCTCGTCGTGGTCGGTGCGGTCAGTCTGGCGGGCGCAGTGGCGGCGACACTGCTGATGCTTTCAGTGTTGGGCAGCGTCGTGTTCTCGGCGATGACCTCGGGTGCCGAAGCGGCCCCGGCAGTGCCCCTGGCCAGCGGTCTGCTGGCAGTGTCGCTGGCATTGGCGGTGATGGTGCCGGTCTACATGGCAATCTGGTTCGCACCGGCCTTGATCGTGCTGCAGGACGCGCCGGCCGTGCCGGCACTCAAAGCGAGCTTCGCGGCTTGCCTGAAGAATTTTCCCGCCTTCATGTTCTATGGCGTGGTGCTGATGGTGCTCGCTTTTTTGGCCACGCTGCCCTTCCTGCTCGGTTGGCTGGTGCTCGGCCCGGTCGTGGTGGGATCAGTCTATGCCGCGTATCGCGACATCTATTTCCAGGCGTGAGAGCGTCGCCCACGCAGCGATGAACGTGGTGCCAATTTTTTGTTCCAGTTGATATCACAAAGGATCGACCTTGTTCAGTTACGTTGACAGTACTATCCGTGAACAGCTCGAGCGCGATGGCGTGCTCGTTACCTTGAGCCGCTCCGGTGCCGTGGTCCCGAGCGCCGACCCAGCCGCCTTCATGTCGGTACTCGGTCCGGTCCCCATCCCGCGCCTGATTGCCGACGAAGAAGTCATGCTCGAGTGGTATCCCTTCGTGCGCCGTACCGAGCTCTCCGCGGTGCTCGACGCCGCGCGCGCGGTCGACGATGGCGGCAGCGAGGCGCTGCGCACGCTGCTGCACAGCTCCATGTCGGTCAACTCGGTGTTCGCCTTGCCCGGCTTTCGCGCTGCCGAACTGCCCCTGGTAAGGATCCATTCATGCTGCCTGACCGGTGACGTCTTCGGCTCGCGACGCTGTGATTGCGGGCCGCAGCTCGACGCCGCATTCGAGCAGATCCGGATTTCGGGCGCCGGCGCGGTGGTCTACATGAGCGGCCACGAGGGACGCGGAATCGGTTTGTGGGCGAAGGCCGTGACCTATCTCTTGCAGGATGCCGGCCACAACACCTACCAGGCCAACGTGGCATTGGGTCTGCCGGAGGATTCGCGCGATTTCAGCGATGGCGCGGTGGTCCTGCGGTATCTGCTCGATAATCGGCCGATCCGGCTGCTGTCGAACAACCCCGACAAACGCGCCCAGCTCGAGGCCCATGGCCAGGTCATTGCCGAGACGGTGTCGCTGATCGCCGGTGTGTGCGAGCACAATCGGCGCTATATGCAGGCCAAGCGCAGCAAGGGCCATTTCATGCCAGAGAACCTCTGAACGCCATTCAGGCTCGATTCACCCGCTCCACGCTAGGCTGCTCGCCAAGCCTGGGATCTGCGGATCCCGGCCGCTCGCGGATGCTGTTTAAGGAGAAGGACATGAACACGAAAAGACTGACCGCTGTCGTGGGTCTCACCGCCGGCTTGGCCCTGATGCTCGGTGCTGGCGATGCCGCAGCGGGCGGAAAATATGGTTATGGCCACGGCCATGGCTACCAACACGGACACGGCTACCACCGCGGTTATGGCCAGCGCCGAGGCCATGGCTGGAAGCATCACCGGCGCGGTTCGCCCAGCTCGTTCAACTTCCATTTCGGCTCTGGCTTCTTCGCACCACCACCGGTGTATGTCGCGCCAGCGCCGGTTTATATGGCTCCGCCGATCTATGTGCCGCCCGCTCCCGTCTATCACGCCCCGGCGCCCGTCTATTATCAGCCTGCACCGGTGTACCACACACCGACCTATCGCGCGGCCGGCGTTGTTGGCGGGCCCAATTTCGGTAACGCCGTCGGCGGTGCCATCGGCGGCCTGCTCGGCTCGCGGATCGGCAGTGGCTCGGGCAATCTCGCGGCGACCGCGGCGGGTGCCGTGATGGGCTATGCCATCGGCGGACAGCTCGGTAACCCCTACCGGTAAATAGGGTCCACGCACGCCCACCGGGGTGCCCGGCAGGCGTGCGTGAGGGTGCGGCTGCTCATGCCTCATAATCGCGGGTTCCTGTTTGAACGGAATGATGGATTCGATGAAAACACGTCTGAGATTGCCAGCGCTCGTCTTTTTCGGCCTCTCGGCCACACTTGCGGTTCATGCACAACAACCGGATCAGGCTGAAATCGAACGCCTGATGGAGCAGGCCCGCCAACTGCAACAGAGCATGAACTCAGGCGATGGCGCGAACCTGCAGCAGTTGCAACAGCGCGCACTCGAGATGCAGGCCTGTGTCGGCAAAATCGATCAAACCGAACTGGAACGCTTGCGCACTGAAAGCGAAGCAGTCGAGGCCGACATTCGGGCCCTGTGCGGAGCCGGACAGCGGGATGCGGCACAGGCCCGCGCCGTGGAATTCGGTCAGCGTGTTGCTGCAACACCCGAACTGTCCGAGTTGGCCGGCTGCAGTACGATGATTGGCGAAATGCTGCCGCCCATCACTGCCGTAGCGGTGGAGGAGGCGGCCGATCGCGAGCACGTTTGCGACGTCAGTCGCGCGGCGCCCTGAAATGTTGGTTAGGGCCCGCCGCAGAATAACTGAACTATTTGGAACGCCGATCCATCCCGTCTGGCGGCGTTGCTCGTCCGTTGAATAGAACCACTATTCGCCCTCCTCGCGCCTTGCCAGCCGGGCGTCTCGACGCCCCAAATCGCCCAGTTATTCTGCGGCGGACCCTTAGTGATTGCTTGGCCGACTCATTCCAGATCGGGATGCGTGGCAATGAAGTGTTTGAGGACCTGCGTCAGATGTTCGACGCGCGCGACGTTGCCGTGATCGGCGGCGTGCGCGATGTCATCGAGGATCATACGCTTGAGCCGCCGTTCGCCGGTCGCATCGTCGACCAGATAGTTAGCCATCTCGGCGGCGATGATCGACGGAACGTGTTCATGCTCCGCTATTGTGTCGACCTCATCCGGGCTGAGATGGAGATATTCCATGCAGTCACGTAGCGAAATCATGCCTAGCCCGCCCTTTTTTCACAATTGATTCTAGCGCCGGGTCAGGTCGACGTGTCTTGATCGCCGTCATTTCAGGACCTGTAGGGTAGAGACCGGCCGTGGCACCGACCGGTCTCCACACGGTCCGGGTCAGCTCTCGACGCGGGCGATGAAAGCCGTGAGATCGCTGTTGAAGTCAAGCGGCCGTTCGAGCTGGCAGAAGTGCCCTACGTCCTTGTAAACCTTGAATTCGGCGCCAGGGATGTTGTCGACGAGGAAGCGGTTCTGTTCGACCGTGGTCGCCCCATCCTCTTCTCCAGCGATGACCAGGGTGGGTTGCTTGATGTCTTTCAAGCGGTCTGAGATGTTCCAATTGAACACGCCGCCCGGATCGGCCGCGCTGGCGAAAAACACCGCTTCGGTGAAATTGCTGTCGACCCGGTAGCAGCCCTCCAGATAAGCGCCGATCTCCGGTTTCTGAGTCTTCGACTTCGCCGCAATCCCGGCATCCATCAGCCCGCCGAACATGCCACGCCAATCCTTCTCCATGGCTTCGGCCATCTCGGGGGGAGCATCGGCGCTGATGTTGGTGCCGCTGGACAGGATCAGATTGCCGCGCACGCGCTGGGGAAAATCCAGGCTGGTCTGCATGGCAACCATGCCGCCGATCGAGTTGCCCACGAGAATCGCCCGATCGACGCCGGCGTGGTCGAGAATGGCATCGAGATCGGCCGCCATTTCGGTGATGGCATAGCCGGCGGCGGGCTTGTCGGACTGACCATGACCACGCAAATCGAGCGCGATGCAGCGATGCGAGCGTGCGAAATGCATGAGCTGGAAGGTCCAGATGTAACGGTTGGTACTCCACGGATGGAGAAAGACGATGGCTGCGCCCTGGCCCGCACTTTCGTAGTAGACCTTGACGCCGTCGCGTGTGACATGGGGCATGATGGAAACCTCTCCTCTCAGGGTTGCACAAGCGCGGCGAGCCGCCGCGGTAGCCATGATGATCCTGCCTTTGGGTCGAGAAAGAAACCTTTGCGCGAAGCCGTTGCAGGGCCAGCGAGTCGCAACGCCGTCGATTGCGCGTCAGGCGCGGATCGCGCAAGCTCTGGCGCGGACCTGGAGAGCCCTGTCGATGACTACACCTGAGGTCGAGATCGAATGCATCAGCGCGATTACGCTGTTCACCAGGGACATGGCGCGCGCGGTGCATTTTTATCGTGCGCTCGGACTGACGCTGCTCTACGGCGATGAAAAAGCGCCTTTTTGCAGTTTCAAGGCCGGATCCGGCTATATCAACCTTGCCAGCGGGCAGCCGCCGGAGCGCCTATGGGGGCGCGCCATCCTCTACGTCAGCGACGTCGATGCCATGTATCAGCGTGCCCTGGTGGCTGGTTTCAGCCCCGAGATGCCGCCTGCCGATGCCGCCTGGGGCGAGCGCTATTTTCATCTGCGCGATCCGGATGGCAATGAACTCAGCTTTGCCCGTCCCTTGTCACCCACCCGCACGGCGTAAATTCTTTCACGGGGCGACTTCGACGCCGCGCCAGAAAGCGATGCGACCGGCGATGGCTGCGGCGGCGTCCAGCGGCTTCTCGTAGTACCACGCGGCATCGGCGTTGCGTTGCCCGCCGACTTCGAGGGAATAGTAGTTTGCGGTACCTTTCCAGCCGCAGAACGAGGTGGTGGTGCTCGACACCAGATATTCGTCGCGTACGGCCGTACGTGGAAAGTAGTGGTTCCCTTCGACGACGATGGTCTCGTCGGATTCGGCGACGATCGCGCCGTTCCAGATGGCTTTCATCGATTCTCTCCATTACAGTGACCGGGAGTCGTCTGCCGATTATGGCGAGGTGGGGCGCGGCAGACCAGGTACGCATGCTCGTTCATTGTGATCCACAGGCTTGAATTCCACGTAATGCTGACTGAACTGTTCCATCCCACGCGACATATTTTTTGCTCCGGCCTGCCCATCGTGATGGTAGCTTGCTCATGAATCAACCTGACAAGACCCTTGCGCCCGATACTTCGAAGCTCACTGTGGAGGCTGCCGAGACGCCCGTTTCGGCCCGTATCCGCGAGCGCGTTCTCGCTGCCGGACGCCGCTTCCATGCCAATGACAATATCGCTGACTTCATCGAGCCGGGTGAACTCGAGGGGCTGCTCGACGAAGTCGAAAGGCGCATGCAGGGCGTTCTGGAAAGCCTCGTGATCGATACCGAGAGCGACCACAACACGCAGGAAACGGCGCGGCGGGTGGCCAAGATGTTCGTCATGGAAGTCTTTCGCGGGCGCTATGCCAGCGCGCCGCCGGTGACCGAATTTCCCAATGTCGAACGCTTGAATGAACTCATGATCGTCGGGCCGATCACGGTACGCAGTACCTGCAGTCACCATCTTTGCCCGATCATCGGCCGATTGTGGATTGGGGTGATGCCGAATGAGCATTCAAACCTGATCGGACTGTCGAAGTACAACCGCCTGGCTGACTGGATCATGAGCCGGCCCCAGATCCAGGAAGAGGCGATCATTCAGCTTGCCGATTTGCTGATGGGCAAGGTCAGTCCGGACGGACTGGCCGTGGTCTTTGAGGCCGATCATTACTGCATGCATTGGCGCGGGGTCAAAGATACCGCGACAAAGATGGTCAACAGCGTGATGCGCGGGTCCTTCCTCAAGGATGCGGCCCTGCGCCGCGAATTCCTTTCGCTGATCGATTTGAAAAAATGAGATAGATTCCCATGCTAGTTCGTCTGCTCTACGCCAGCCGCCCCTGCGAGCCCCTGTCCCAGGGGGTGGTCGATGCCATCCTCGCCCAGTCGCTGAAGAGCAATCCGCCACGCGGCATCACCGGTATCTTGTGCTACAACGACAAGCTGTTCCTGCAGGTGCTCGAAGGCGGTCGCGATGATGTCTGCGATTTGTACCATGCCATCGTGCGCGATCCGCGTCACGAGCACGTACGGCTGCTGTCTTTCGAGGAGATTGCCGAGCGCCGTTTCGGCGGCTGGAGTATGGGGCATGTCAATGTCGCCAAGGTCAACCCGTCCCTCATTCTGAAATACGGCGAGAAGCCCTCGCTCGATCCGTTCAACTGGTCGGGACGGGCCTCGCTCGCCTTCCTCGACGAACTCATCGCCACCGCCGCGGTGGTGAGCCGCGGCGGCTGAAGTGCGCCCGCACGCGGGCTCGTCGATGAATGCATGGCTGGGGCCTTCTCAGCGGCGCAGGAAGTGCAGCAGCACCGTCAGCAGGACGCTGACGATGATCATCGACGTGATAGGTACGAACACGCGGCCGCGCGCCGAATCGATGCGGATGTCACCGGGTAGTCGCCCGAACCAGGTGAACAGCCAGGGCGCGTAATGCACGGCAACACCGAGCGCGACGAGTAGCACGCCGGCCAGGATCAACCAGCGCGACAATTAAGGGCCCGCCGCAAAACAACTGAACAATCTGGAACGCCGATCCATCCCGTCTGGC
>JBBDTC010000230.1:0-3959 GCA_040904625.1 Gammaproteobacteria bacterium | reverse complement strand
TCACCAAACCGCCGGGCGCGCTCGGCCGGTTGGAGGAGATTGCGATCCGCCTCGCCGCGCTGCAAGGCACGGCCCAGCCAAACATCGCACAGGTGTACATCACGGTGTTTGCGGGCGACCACGGTATCGCCGCCGAAGGCGTATCGGCCTTCCCCCAGGAGGTGACGGCGGAAATGGTGAAAAACTTCGCCCGCGGCGGCGCGGCGATCTGCGTGGTGGCGCGCATCCTCGGCGCCGAGCTCGAGGTGATCAATCTGGGCACGGCTTTCGATACCGGTCCGGTCGAGGGCGTGCAGCACTATGCGCTCGGCCCCGGCACCGCCAACTTTACGCAAGGGCCGGCGATGGATGTACACCAGCTCGCCTGCGCCCTCTCCGCCGGCCGTCATGCCACCGAGCGTGCCAGACTGAAGGGCGCGCAACTGTTTATCGGCGGCGAGATGGGCATCGGCAACACCACCGCTGCCTCGGCCCTGGCCTGCGCACTGCTCGATGCGCCGGCGGCAAAGCTCGCCGGTCCGGGCACGGGACTCGACGCGCAGGGAGTGGCGCGCAAAACCGAAGTCATCTGCCGGGCGCTGGAGCGGCATAGCCGTCACCACGGCACGCCGATGGAGGCACTGCGCCGCCTCGGCGGTTTTGAGATCGCCGCCCTGACCGGGAGTTACATCGCCTGCGCCCACATCGGCCTGCCGATGCTGGTGGATGGCTTCATCAGCTCGGTGGCGGCGCTTGCCGCTACGCGGCTGTGTGCCGGCGCCGGGGAGTGGATGCTGTTCTCGCACGCCTCCGCCGAACCCGGCCACCGCACGGTGCTCGAGGCCCTCGATGCACGGCCGCTGCTCGACTTAGGTCTGCGCCTGGGCGAAGGCAGCGGCGCCGCCGTGGCGGTACCGCTGCTGCGCATGGCCTGCGCGCTGCACAACGAGATGGCCACCTTCGCCGAAGCGGGCGTCTCCGGGAAGAACGATTGATGCTGCTTGGTCGCTCCCGTCGTCCTGCCTCCCGCGACACTAGCGCATCCCCGCGCGTCGGATTACTACGCCACGGCGAGACTGAAGGCGGACAACGGTTCCGCGGCCATACGGATGATCCGCTGACCCCGGCGGGTCTTTCGCAGATGTACGCCGCAATCGCCGAAAGCGGCCGCTGGGACCGGGTGATCAGTTCCCCGTTGTTGCGCTGCTCGGAATTCTCCAGCGCCTTCGCCCAGCAACGTTCTTTGCCGCTTATCTTCGATATACGCTTGAAGGAGATCCACTTCGGCCAGTGGGAAGGCCGCAGTGCCGCCGAACTCATGGCTGAGGATCCGGAGTCGCTGGAACGCTTCTGGCGAGATCCGGATATACATCCCCCGCCAGGCGGTGAATCGCTGGCGCGTTTTCAGGCGCGCGTGCTCGACGCATGGAACAACATCCTCTCTGCATACGCGGGTCAGCGTGTCTTGACCGTCACGCACGGCGGCGTGATTCGCGTGCTGCTCTGCCATGTCTTTGAAGTCCCCGTGTCGCGATGGAGCGAATTCGAGGTTCCACTCGGGAAACTGCATAGCGTGCACATTGGCGGTGGCAAGGCCTGCTTGTATAGAAAACGTTCGGATATGAGGCCTTCATGTTTCGGCCCTTGCTGATCGCCCTGCAGTTTCTCACCGTATTGCCCATCCGCATCGGTAGGGCACCGGACGCCAAAGCAACTGGGTGGTCTTTGGTCTATTACCCGCTGGTCGGTCTGCTCATCGGCGCGCTGCTTGCAGCAGCTGCGTGGGTGCTCGGCGATGTGCCGTCCCTGCTTGCCGCCTCCGTGCTCCTCGCGATCTGGGTAGCGGTGACCGGCGCCCTACACCTTGATGGCCTCGCCGACAGTGTGGACGCCTGGGTCGGTGGTCAAGGCGACCGCGACCAGACGCTCGCTATCATGAAAGACCCGCGCAGCGGCCCTATGGCAGTCATCACCCTGGTCCTCGTGCTGCTGATCAAGTTCACGGCGCTGGTGCAGATCCTATCGGACGGCGCGTGGGAGCTTATCGTCCTGGTTCCCGTCCTCGGCCGCACGGCGCTGGTATTGCTGTTTCTGACCACACCCTATGTACGATCCCAGGGGCTAGGTAGCCTGCTCGCCAGCCATCTGCCGAGACGTGCCTGCGCGCTCGCGGTTATATTTACGCTGCTTGCAGTACTCACTTTCTTCGGGCTGGAGACATGGTGGCTCCTGGCTGTCGTCGCCGGGGTATTGTTCGCGCTACGCCGACTCATGCTGCGGCGGATCGAAGGGACCACTGGTGATACTGCTGGGGCGTTGGTCGAGATCACCGAAATCGTTGCGCTGCTGGCGGCGGCATCGATGAACTGACGGCGGCCAGAGCTTGCATCAAGCTAACAGAGGACGATCTGGTCAATCGCGACGACTCTGCGTGATTCGCTTTGGCAATTACATAAACCGCCCCGATCCCGCTGCAGTTCCGCTCGTACATAACGGACGCGCGTTCCACCTTTCGGCTTGCCGGACTTGTCATAGAGCGGATCGGGTTTGGCCTTGTGAGTGTCCTACTCGACGAAACGTTCATCGCGCTGGCGCATCTGGTTGTCGGCAATCAAGGCCGGGATATGCTGGTCGTCGAGGGCGATGAGGTTGTCCTGACTGTAAAAGCCGGCATCGGCGGTGATGAGCGTGTCGGGTTGACGAAAGGCGCCGGTCGCGTCGATCAGGGGCAGCAGTAGCGCTTGCTCGGCGCCGGTACCGTGCGCCTCGGCGGCAACGATGATTTGGTGTTTGGCGTCGACCGCGGCAACGCCGGTATAGCCCTGGATGACACCCTTGTCGATGGCCATCTTGGCGCTGTCATTGTCAGTGCGGTTGCTCTTGACGACGTTGCCGGACGCGCCACGGCGGTCATCGGGATGGGCAGCCAGCCACGTGCGGAGCTCACCGGCATCGCGATGCAGCTGGTCAATCTTCTCGGTCCTGCGCCGGCTGACGTCAGCTTCGACCGGGTCGCCGTCGGCGGCCTGATGCCGCGCGAGCAGCGCTTTCGCGGTCGCCTCGAGCTTCGCCGCCTGGCGCTCGAAGTCGGCGCGGGTGCCGCTCTTGTGCTTCGAGGCGTTACTCGGTAGCTTCACTTCATTGATGGCGAACAGCTCGGCGCCAATCAGCCCTTGACGCTGGCACATGGCGAGCACCGCCCTGAATACAGTGCCGATGTCGTCACCGAGGGCGCTGATGAAGTGTGCGAGGGTGGTAAAGTGGAATTGATGATCGCCACTGAGGCCGATGAAGGTGGCGTCGCGGACACAAGCGCGGGCGATAGCGCGGCTGCTCGAGAGACCCTGCGAATAGGTGAACAGGACGACTTTGAGCAGCATGGCCGGGGGGATAGGCCGGAGCGCCGGTGTGGTCATTGCGATAGCGGGCATCGAAATGGGTGAGATCGAGTCCATGATCGATGAGATAGGCCAACGCATATTCGAACATTCCGGGACGCAAACTGCTCGGCGAAATCGAGGGCGATCAATCGCAAGTCTGGTTGAACGTCGTAGTAGCGCGGCATGGCCCAGACTCCTGTGCGGCATCTTCGTGCTATCACACAGATCGTCGACGCGACGATAAGTTCCCCGCATTCGCACGGTCGCAGAGACTTTTTCTACACCCTCGTTATGCGTACTGAACAAAAACTATTGCCCGGAGGCATCTAGAAATGGAGATGGAAACGCGGAATCGCGCTCTCGACAAAATATATAAACGCCGAGACCGCTACGAGATTCCCGATTGGCAAAGAGAGGAAGTATGGAGCAAGTCTAAAAAGCAAAAGCTTATTGATTCAATCCTGAACGGTTGGAAACTTCCAAAGTTCTACTTTGTTAAGGTATCCGACTCTCCAGACGAGTATGAAGTTGTGGATGGCCAACAACGGTAGTTTTCAAGATAGTTGGCACCGTTTTCATTACGCAGCCGCGGCCTGTTCT
>JBBDTC010000229.1:14338-23620 GCA_040904625.1 Gammaproteobacteria bacterium | reverse complement strand
CCCCCCCCCCCCCGCGACGCCGGTTTTCTCCATTTGCGGTCAGATATCGAACGACGGCGACTGGCCGGCATGTCGCTCGACGAAGCGAGCGACAGCGCTGTCGGTGGCGGCATCTACAGCGCCGCCCACAGTGCGGCGACCTACGCGCGGCTGGTCGAACTGGCACGCGATGCGCTGGCCGCAGGCTACAGTGCCGTTGTCGATGCCGCCTTTCTGACCCGTCGCCAGCGCGCGCCGTTTCGCGCGTTGGCGAAGGAACTGGGCGTACCCTTCCATGTTCTCGCCTGCAGCGCGCCCCGGGACACCTTGGCGCGGCGTATCGAACAGCGTGGCGCGGCTGCAGAGGATCCTTCCGAGGCCACGGTCGAAGTGCTCGCGGCGCAATGTGAGGCGATCGAGGCGCTGGACGCAGCGACCGAGGGCGCGATCGTGTGCCCGGCCGATCTGGATGACGACGGTCGGGTCGCCGCGCTGGGTCGGGCCCGTCCCGGGCTGGGGTGATGGGCCTTGCACGGATGCCGGGTGCGTGATCCGCGACCTCGAGCACGCGGCACAGGACCTCACCGCGCCGCGGGTGGTGTTGTTCGATTGGCACGCAACCCTGGTCGATACGCGCGACGCCATGTACCACGCGGTCAACGAGATGCTGCCGCGCCTGCGCGAACTCGGCCTGCATGAACTCATCCTGCCCGATGTCCTCAGCCGCTCGGCCGAGGACGCGCGGCTTGCCGGATATGTGCGTGAACATCTGGCACTGCCCCCGCGCATCCTGCGTGAACAGCGCATCTCGCGCACCGACATTTTCGAGATCCTGTTCGGGCACGACGAGGATGCGAAACACATTGCCCACGAAGCGTTCAACGAGGCGTATCGTAATCATTACGGCGAGGTTCACCCCTTCGACGGTAATGAACTGGTGCTGCTGCGCGAGCTCGACGCCTTCGATATCAAGACCGGCATCCTCACCAATCGCGAACGAGAGTTCTTCGAACACGAGTTCGCCCTGGTCGAGGATGGTGCCTGGCTGGGTCTGTTCGATACCACGGTGTGCGGCGGCGACACCTTTCGCCGCAAACCCAATCCAGCGCCCATCTACAAAGCGCTGGTCGAATTGCGCGCGGAGCCCGGAGCCGATTGCTGGTATCTCGGCGACAGCTCGACCGATGTCGCCGCCGCCAAGCGGGCCGGTATCACGGCAGTCTTCTTCAATGGTGCGGGATGGCCGCGCGACTGGTTGGAGAAGGTCTTCCCGGGGACGCCCGAACACCCCTATCAGCCCGATGCCGTGGTCGATACCTTTGCCGAATTCCGTTGGCTGGTGGAAGAGCGCCTGGAAATCACGCATCAATGACAGGTTGCCGAACGGCGCTGCCATGGCGCGCTATGATCGGCGGCTGTTCTGAGCAGCAGCCCGAGGAGCGACCATGCGCACGCAAACCATCGAACTCATCACGCAGTACTACGCGGCATTCAATGCCAATTACTATAACCTGCCGGACTGGACTGCCCAGGTCGGTGGCTGATCAGCGCACGATGCCGGACGCCGTCGACATCCGTGTCCTGACCGGCCGCGATGCGGCACTGGCCGATCATGTCGCCGATCTCGCGCGCCTGCGCATCACGGTCTTCCGTGATTTCCCTTATCTCTACGATGGCGACCTCGCTTACGAGGAGAATTATCTGCGCACCTACATCGAGTGCGCTGAAAGCGTAGTGGTGCTCGCTCTCGGCGACGGCGACGTCGTCGGTGCCTCGACCGGTCTGCCGCTCGAGTTCGAGACTGACGAATTCAAGCAGCCCTTCGTCGATGCCGGACTGGATCCGCGGCGGATTTTCTACTGCGGCGAATCGGTCTTGCTGCCGGCATGGCGCGGGCGCGGGGTCTATCGCGAGTTCTTTGCTGCGCGTGAGCGCCATGCCCGGACACTCGGCCGATTCGAGCGCATGGCGTTGTGCGCGGTGGAGCGTCCGGCCGATCATCCGCGCAGGCCGGCAGGCTTCGTGCCGCTGGACGCCGTGTGGCAGCGCTTCGGCTATGTGCGGCGCGCCGATCTGGTGGCGAGCTTTTCCTGGAAGGACGTCGACGAGTCAGCAGCGACGGCGAAACCCATGGTGTTCTGGGAGAAACGCTTGTGAGTGATCTGCGGGTGCGGGTCGCCGCGGCACAGTACCCGGTCGAGTTCCTCGCCAGTTTCGACGCATTCGCGGACAAGGTCTCCCGCTGGGCAGCCGAGGCCGCCGCAGCCGGCGCTGGTCTGCTGGTCCTGCCGGAGTATTTCAGTATCGAGATCACGGCGAGTCTGGGGCGAGATGTATATACCTCCCTGCCCCGCCAGCTCGCGGCGCTGCAGGCGACCTTGCCCGGTTTTCTCGCTCTGTTCGGCGAATTGGCGCGGCGCCACAACATCCATATCTGCGCAGGCACCTTCCCGGTGGCATTGGGGAACACGTATCACAACCGGGCGCACTTGTTCTGGCCGGACGGCCACCACGACTTCCAGGACAAGTTGCAGATGACGCGCTTCGAGAACGAGCGCTGGGGCGTATCCGCCGGCAGCGGTCTGAAGACTTTCTCGACGGATTTCGGCCAGGTCGCGATCAGCGTCTGTTACGACAGCGAGTTTCCGCTGCTCGCGCGTCGCCAGGTCGAGCTGGGTGCGGAGGTCATTCTGGTACCGAGCTGCACCGATGCGCTGGCTGGCTTCAACCGGGTCAGGATCGGCTGCCAGGCCCGAGCGCTCGAGAATCAGTGCTACGTCGTCCAGTCGCCGACCGTGGGCGACTGCCCATGGTCCGAAGCGATCGACAGTAACGTCGGCCATGCCGCGGTCTATACGCCGGCCGATTATGGCTATTCAGCAGACGGCATCCTGGTCGCTGGCGCCATGAACGCCGCGCAGTGGGTTTATGCCGACCTCGATCTGGCCCGCATCGCGGAGGTTCGCAAGGCCGGCCAGGTATTCAATCATCGCGATTGGGACGCCCAGCAGCGGCATCTTGTGTGAACGAGGGAGGTCTGCCGTATCGCGCAGATCATTGCGTGGGCAGGGCTGGCTCGCGCGCCTGGAACTCGATCGTGCGCTATGGTCTCATGCGCGAGCCTTAACGACTTTACAACGCCCCACGCATGACCGAATCCGAAAGAACCCGTGCCGCCGTCGAAGGTTTCCTCGATGCCTTCGAGTCCGCGGACTTCGCGCGTATTGCCGCGCTTCTCGCCAGCGACGGGTTCAGCTATGAAGGCCCGATCGATCGCTTCGACGAGCCGGCTGCTTTCGTACAGGATCTGGAAAAATACGCGCTGATCCTCAAACGCATCGAGCGCCGGCGTCTGTTCGTCGACGGCAGTGAGGCCTGTGCGGTACTGACCTTCCTGACCAGCGTCTCCGATATCGAACGGACCCGGGTGGTCGTCTGGGTTCGCACCGATGCGGCAGGCCGCATCGTACGCATCGAGAGCTTTCTCGATGTCCGTGCCTATGCCCGGATGTTCGAAGCCGGAGCGGCGGCGAAAGACCGCTGAGGGCTGATCCAGCACGCGGCGCCGCGGCCCTCAATCGCGCTCGATTCCTTGAACGTCGGCCGGCCGGAAGATGAAGCCTTCGATGATGAAGGCGATGAATTCCTGTACCCGCGCCGGCGGCATCCCGGCAAACTGCATTTGCGCAATCATGTGGGCCGAGCCGACCAGCAGGCGTACGGCCGCAGCGACGTCGAGTTCGGCCGGCAGGCTGCCTTCGCGCTTGCCGCGTTCGGTGGTCGCCGCGAGCAACGCGAACACGGCATCCTGAAACTCCAGATAGCGCAGCCAGACATCGTCGCGAACCGCCGTGCTCCAGTCGAGCCAGACGCGGGCATGATGGGGGTGGCTCTCGATCGCGCCGGCAAAGGCGAGTGCGGTTGCGCGGAGTACTTCGGGTGCGGGCACCTGCTCGTCCTGGATGGGGCGCAGGATGTCCTCGAGAATGAACCGTCCGACTTCATCCAGCACTTCAAGGACCAGTACCTCGCGGGTGGGAAAGTAGTTGAACACCGTCGGTACCGACATGCCGGCCTCACGCGCGATCTCGGCGTGACGCGCCTCGCCGATACCGCGCCGCGCGAAAACCTCCAGTGCAAATGCGAGCAATTGCCGGCGTCTGGCAGCAGGCGGCAGGCGTTTCGGCTTCTGCAGTGCAGCAAATTTTCCTTTGCGATTCATTGATCTGGCTCAGATATTCATTATTGACAATATTATCAGCAGTAACGAGACTGAGGTCTCTGCGAACTGCCACCGCCGCATCCCATCACTGCTGAGGAGACACGCCATGAGCGTCCGAATCCAGGACATGCAGCCTTTGCCCGCCGCCATCGCTCTCAACGAAGAGGGCCTCGCCAATTACGAACAAGCCTATCGCAGCCACTACAAGTCGTGGGCGGAGGTGCTCGAGCGCAATGTCGATGCCATTCGCCGCGGGCAGTACTCGCTGCATTGGCTGAATACCGATGGCGCAAACTGGGGTAAGCGCGCCAAGCCCTCATCGCGCGGCATGACTTACGCCGACATCAATCGCATCCGGGGTTACGGCGATATCCCGAACGAAGCGAACTGGTTCAATTTCGCCCCGCGCGGGTCCGTCCGCGAGCCCTATCGCGAACAGATGCCGACCATCGGCGATTATTCCGTGATCGACAAGAACGAGCTGTGGGCGGAGAACGTCATTACGCTATACGAAGAAGCCAAGGCGCGACAGTGGAACGCGACGCGCGATATCCCCTGGAGCGAACTCGAAGCCTTGCCGGACGATCTCGAGAAAGCGACTGCCCAGTTGTGCACCTTCCTGACCGAGGTCGAGTTTGTCGCCGGGGATTTTCCAGCCAAGTGGCTGTACCGCATTCCGCAGGATTTCCTCGAGGTGAAGAGCTTTCTCGCCACCCAGCTGATGGACGAAGCACGCCACCAGGAGGTCTTCCGCAAGCGTGCCATCGCCGGCGGCGGCCTGCTGCACGCCGCGCCCGGTTTCGAATGGGCGCTGGCGGCCATTCTCGAAGCCCCCACTCATACCATGGGAACCTTCCTGCTCAATGTGCTCGGCGAAGGTTTGGTCCTGTCCATCTTCCGCTCCGGCGAGATGATCGCCAAGACCCATGTCGACAAGGAGATCTTCCGGCGCTGCCTGCAGGACGAAGCCCGCCACGTTTCCTACGGGGTGCTGGAGCTCAAATCCTATATCGCCAATCACCCGCAGCGCGAAGCCGCGATCGAGGAGTTGCATCGCTTCAGCGATGTCGGTGAACAGGTCATTCTCACGGCCTTCACCGAACCCGCACTGATCGAGCCCATCGCGGTTCTGCTCGGCGGTAGCCTGAAGCAGATCGATCAAGGCATGGACGGTTTGCAGCATATGTGGTCGATGTTCGTCAACGAATACCTGCAGCGTTGTGAGTGTGCGGGATTCGACCGCCGTGCACGCTGCACCATACCGCTCGATTTCCCGTGGGGACAAGCCGCATGAGCGCGGTACTGGAAACCCGCCAAACGGTGAGCTTTCCATCGCCCGAGTTCTTCCAGGCGCTGGCTGGGATCATGAACGCCAACCGTGCACGCCAGGAGCAGCTGGGCTATATCGATTGCGTGGCCGTGTTCACCATCACCGATGGGGCTGGCGGCGGCAAAGCACGTCATTTCAGAGTCATTTTCGAGGAGTTTGCCGCGCTCGAGGCCCGTGAGATCGACGACGCCATGGCCGACGAGGCCGACTTCGCGCTCGCGGGCGATCTCGCTACCTGGTGTTCGATGCTGCAATCTATCGTCGTCGGCAACGGTCGCCCAGGGCTCGAGCAGACCCTCAACCGGCTGAGCCACATGGGTACGCCGATGAAGCTCGTGGCCGGCGATCCACTCAAGGCGGATCTGTTTTTCCGCTACAACCAGAGCTTGCAGGAATTCATCAACGCGGCCTCAGCGCTCGACATTCGCTTTGCGAACCCGGGGTGATCCGTCATGGCGAAAGCAACGACAGGTTATTTCTACATCGATCAGACCTGCATAGGCTGTGGCGCCTGCGAGCATGCTTGCCCCGGTAAAGTCGATGCCATACACCCGGTCGAAGGAGATTACCTGGGGCGCTTCGCCATCGACCTCGAGACCTGCATCAACTGCGGCGTCTGCCCGCCGCTGTGCCCGGTGATGTGTATCCACGATGCGCGATCCGAGGGCATCGTGGATGGCGCCGGCGGTTACCGTGCGATCACCGAGCTCCAGGCCTGGGCCGCCGGCAGCGGCGCGCCCAACCCCTGATCGGTATATGCGCCACGCCGGCTCCCCGGCGTGGCGCCGCAAAAGGGGCGATCCCCGGGGCGAGCGCCATCGTGGGGGCGATCATCGGGTGAATTAACCTGTTGGCTCTTGCGCGTGACACGACGCCACGCCCGTAGCGCAAGTCGACGATATCAGCCTTCCACGCCTGGCTGCCGAGACCGCCCCGCCATCGGGCAGCCCGCCGAGCCCTGTTCCATTCCGTTTAGTGCATACACGCCGAGCCTGCGCTTGTGCAGCGCAACATTTCGCTCGCCTGCAGTCATCATAAGGATATAACTCATTGAAATAGTGGAACGATCCTTTTTGGCACGGAAGTAGCACACGGCCTTGTCAGCCCGGACAGGCCAGAGCTCAACAACCAAGACTCCAAAAGGAGATATTCCATGAAGAACTGGAAGCGGACCGGCATGGCGCTGTTCGCGGGCAGCCTGATGCTGGGGGCGGCGGGTGTCCAGGCCGGTGGCAAGATTGCGATCGACGACACCAAATGGATCAGCGTCGGCGCCGGTGCGCGTGGTTCCTATTTCACGCGAGAGGACCAGGCGCCCAATGGCAGCGAATGGTCCGACGATTTCAATCTCGACAATGCCCGACTCTATTTCGACGGGCAGATTCACCAGTACATCAAGTTCGAACTCAACACCGAATGCGTCTTCTGCGGCAACAGCGCGCTCGAGGAATGGGTCCTGCTCGACGCCATTGCCAAATTCGAATTGTCGCCGTTGCTGAACGTCTGGGCTGGACGCCTGCTGGTGCCGGCTGAACGGCAGGAACTCAACGGCCCGTTCTACTCATCGACCTACGATGCCTACCGCACACCGTTCATCCCGGCTGATTTCAGCACCGAGTTCGGTACTGGCGGGGCCGGTGTCTACGCCCGCGACCATGGTGTCAATCTGTGGGGAGCGACCGGGCCCGAAGGCGCACTGCAGTACGTTTTCGGCGTTTTCAACGGGCTCGAGTCGGCAGCCGGTTTCGGCCCCAATCAGGACGACAACCTGATGTACGCCGCGCGCCTCACCTACAACTTTCTCGAGGTCGAAAAGAACCCCGGCTACTACACCAGCGGTACCTACTACGGTACGGCGGGCGACATCTTCTCTCTGGCCGTGGCCATGCAATACCAGGAAGACGGCGTCGGCTCGCTGCGCAACCCGGGCGACTACTTCGGCATCAGTTTCGATGCGATCTTCGAAAAGAAGCTGCAGAACGAATTGGTGCTGACCTTCAACGGCGAGTACAAGAACTTCAGCTCGGACTACTCGGCACTGGCCTTTGCTGACGCCGACTGCTTCTGCATGTTCGACGGCGACTCCTATTCCGTCGTCGGCCTGGTGATGTTCCCCGAGATGGTCGGTATCGGCAGGTTGCAGCCCTACGTTCGCTACACCGACGTCATGCCCAAAGTCAGCGCCGATCGCGACGAAGTCGAGGTCGGAGTGAATTACATCATCGACGGCCACAACGCGCGCGTGTCGATGTTCTGGCAATACGGCGACATCCGCACCAAGGGTCTCAACTACAGCCCGGCGGCCGCCGGCGCCGAGATCCACGCTTTCCAGATCGCGGTCCAGCTCCAGCTGTGACCGTCGTCCAACCACATACGGGAGATTAGAAACCTATGAAGATCAGCATACACAAGCTGCTACCGGCCGCGGTCGCCGCCTTGGTGGTGTCCGTCACGCCTGTCCGGGCCGAAGACACCATCAAGGTCGGCGTCCTCCATTCACTGTCAGGGACGATGGCCATCAGCGAGACTACCTTGAAGGACACCATGCTCATGCTCATCGAGGAGCAGAACAAGAAAGGTGGGCTGCTCGGCAAGAAACTCGAGGCGGTGGTCGTCGACCCGGCTTCGAACTGGCCGCTGTTCGCCGAGAAGGCGCGCGAACTGCTCGACAAGGACAAGGTCGCCGCCGTGTTCGGCTGCTGGACCTCGGTATCGCGCAAATCGGTACTGCCAGTGTTCGAGGAGTTGAACGGGCTGCTCTTCTACCCGGTGCAATATGAAGGTGAAGAGTCGTCGGAGAACGTCTTCTATACCGGTGCGGCGCCCAATCAGCAGGCCATCCCGGCAGTCGATTATCTGATGAACGACATCGGAGTCGAGCGCTGGGTGCTGGCCGGCACCGACTACGTCTATCCGCGCACGACCAACAAAATTCTCGAGGCCTACCTCGAGGACAAGGGCGTGGCGGCGGAAGACATCATGATCAACTACACGCCGTTCGGCCATTCCGATTGGCAGAGCATCGTATCCGACATCAAGAAGTTTGGAGCAACGGGTAAGAAGACGGCCGTGGTATCGACCATCAATGGCGACGCGAACGTGCCGTTCTACAAGGAGCTCGGCAACCAGGGCGTGTCCGCCGAGGACATTCCGGTGGTCGCGTTTTCGGTCGGCGAGGAGGAATTGTCCGGTATCGACACCAAGCCGCTGGTCGGCCATCTCGCCGCCTGGAATTACTTCATGAGTGTCGACGACCCGGCTAATGCTGAATTCATTGTGACCTGGAAAGCCTTCATCAAGGACGACAAGCGGGTGACGAACGATCCGATGGAAGCTCATTACATCGGCTTCAACATGTGGGTGAAGGCGGTCGAAGCGGCCGGCACTACGGACTCGGACGCGGTACAGAAAGCCATCATCGGGGTCGAGGCGCCGAACCTGTCCGGCGGGACTTCGACGATGCTGCCTAATCATCACATCACCAAGCCGGTGCTGATCGGTGAGATCCAGGAGGACGGCCAGTTCGCGACGGTCTGGCAGACCGAGGATCTGGTGCCGGGCGACGCGTGGTCGGATTTCCTTCCCGACAGCAAGATCATCGAGGCCGACTGGACCGAGCCGCTGAACTGCGGCAACTACAACACCGTCACCAAGAAATGTTCAGGGCAGAACTACTGATCCTGGTGCACTGAGTCGGCAACCTACCGTCGGGATCGGCGCGCGGCGCGGCACGTTCGGCGCCGATCCCGAC
>JBBDTC010000229.1:6392-14328 GCA_040904625.1 Gammaproteobacteria bacterium | reverse complement strand
CCCCCCCACGCCCCTTGCGAATGAAAGAAAGGAAGGTCATGGGCGTGCGAGCCCTGAACAAGACATTGCAGCTCTTCTGCGTTGTGGGCCTGGCCTGTGCTTCGGCCCCGCTCCTGGCCGAGGATCGTTTCGCGGCCGCGCTCACCGTGCTTGCCGAAGGTAATTTCCAGGCCAAGTACGAGGCCGTTGCGGACATCGAGGCCAGCACAGTGCCGCATGCGGAAGCTGTACTGGCCGCGCTGCTGGCGGGAGATCTTTGTGTGCGCAGGAATGATGGCGCCGTCGTGATGGCTCGTGAGACGGCAACGGGTCTGGCGATGGTCGATGCGCTGACCGGCGCAAGCCTGGACAGCACCGACAACGCCGCGTTGAAGAAGATCATCATCAATAACAAGCTGCGCGGGCGATTGCGTGATGCCCTCGCGCGTATCGCCCTGGCCGCCGCCGAGCCCGAGCGCCGTCTGGCCGCGGTCGAATCGCTGTTCGGTCGTCGCGATGACGAGACCCTCGCACTCCTGCAAGCCGCCGCGGCGCGTGAAAAGGCAGCACAAGTGAAAGCCGCCCTGGCGGCTGCAATCGCGCTAATCGAACTCGAATCGCCCGAGCCAGCGACACGCCTCGCCGCAGTCGAAGGCGTCGCCGGCAACATGCGATCGGAAGTACGCAATCGGTTGGCCGCGTTGCTCGAGGTCGATGCCGAGGGGCGCCCGAAGGAAGCCGATGCCGAGGTTCGTGCAGCCGCGGCTGCAGCCCTCGAACGCATCGACCGGCGGCGGACCTGGTACGGCGTGATCGAAACCACCTTCTTCGGTCTCAGCCTGGGCTTCGTACTGGTGCTTGCCGCTACCGGGCTGGCGATCACTTTCGGCGTGATGGGTGTGATCAATATGGCCCACGGCGAGCTCATCATGCTCGGGGCCTACACCACCTGGGTGGTGCAGCAGGCCATGCCCAACCACCTGGAGTGGTCGATGGCGGCGGCGATCCCGGCGGCATTTCTGGTCGCGGCCCTGGTCGGCATCGCCATCGAGCGAGGGGTGGTGCGGTTTCTCTACGGCCGGCCGCTCGAGACCCTGCTCGCCACATTCGGCCTGAGCCTGATCCTGCAGCAGGCCGTGCGCACTATCTTCTCGCCGCTCAATCGATCGGTCACCACACCGCAATGGATGAGCGGCCAGCTGATAGTCAACGATGCGCTGGCGTTCACCGCCAACCGCTTCTACATCATCCTGTTCAGCATCATGGTGCTGGCCGCGCTAGGCGCCATCCTGCGCTACACCACCCTCGGCCTGCAGGTGCGTGCGGTTGCGCAGAACCGCCCCATGGCGCGCGCCATGGGGGTGCGCGCGGGCTGGGTCGATGCGATGACTTTCGGTCTCGGTGCCGGTGTGGCGGGCCTGGCCGGCGTGGTGCTGAGTCAGCTCACCAATGTCGGGCCTAATCTCGGCCAGGCCTACATCGTCGATTCGTTCATGGTGGTGGTCTTCGGCGGCGTCGGCAATCTGTGGGGGACCCTGGTCGGCGGCCTCTCGCTGGGTATCGCCAACAAGTTCCTCGAACCCTATGCCGGTGCGGTACTGGCCAAGATTTTCATCCTGGTGTTCATCATCCTGTTCATCCAGAAACGTCCACGCGGCCTGTTTCCGCAGCGTGGCCGTGCGGCGGAGGCCTGAGCAGATGCGCAATCTGGTCAAACGCTACCCCGTGCCCGATCGCGCCGTGTTCGTCACGCTGGGTCTGATTGCGCTGCTCGTGCCGCTGGCCAACCTGGTCGTGCCCGAAGGATCGGCGCTGCATTTCTCGAACTATAGCGTAACCTTGCTGGGCAAATATCTGTGCTACGCGTTGCTCGCGCTCGCCGTGGATCTGATTTGGGGCTACTGCGGGATCCTGAGTCTCGGCCACGGCGCCTTCTTTGCGCTCGGCGGCTACGCCATGGGCATGCACCTGATGCGCCAGATCGGCGACCGCGGCATCTATGGCAATCCCGACCTGCCGGATTTCATGGTTTTCCTGAATTGGTCGGAATTGCCCTGGTACTGGTTAGGCTTCTCGAGTTTCTCTTGGACGCTGCTGATGATAGTTCTGGTGCCGGGTCTGCTGGCGCTGGTATTCGGCTGGTTCGCTTTCCGTTCCCGTGTCACCGGCGTTTATCTTTCCATCATCACCCAGGCCCTGACCTACGCGTTGCTGCTGGCGTTCTTTCGCAACGAAATGGGTTTCGGTGGCAACAACGGCTTGACCGATTTCAAGGAGCTGCTCGGTTTCGACCTCCAGGCCGACGGTACCCGGGTGGCGCTGCTGGTCACCACGGTCGTTGCGCTGATTCTCGCTTACCTCGGTTGCCGGGCGCTGACCGACTCGCGCTGCGGCCGGGTAGTGATGGCGGTTCGTGACGGCGAGGACCGTGCACGCTTCCTCGGCTATCGCACGGAACATTACAAGCTGTGGGTGTTCGTCGCATCGGCCGTCATCGCCGGGATCGCCGGTGCCTTGTACGTCCCGCAGGTCGGCATCATCAATCCCGGCGAGTTCGCACCCTTGAACTCGATCGAGCTCGTCATCTGGGTCGCCATCGGCGGCCGCGGCACGCTCTACGGCGCACTGGTCGGCGCACTGGTGGTGAACTTCACCAAGACCTGGTTCACCGGTTACCTGCCCGAAGCCTGGTTGTTCGTACTCGGCGCGATGTTCGTGCTGGTTACCCTGTTCCTGCCTCGCGGGCTGGTCGGACTGGGCCGGCGTGCGCCGGCATGAACGGCCCGGTGATGGCGCCCGAAACGTCTGCAGCAGGCGCCGTCGCGCGGAGCGCAGTCGATGCCGATCTGCTGCACGGGTCGATTCTCTATCTGGAGGGCATTACGGTCAGCTTCGATGGTTTCAAGGCCTTGAACGATCTCAATCTCTATATCGATCGGGGCGAACTGCGTTGCATCATCGGCCCCAATGGTGCGGGCAAGAGCACCATGATGGATGTCGTGACCGGCAAGACGCGGTCGGATGAAGGCCATGCCTACTTCGATCGCAATCGCGATCTCCTCACTATGAGCGAGGCCGACATCGCCATCGCCGGCATCGGGCGCAAGTTCCAGAAGCCGACGGTGTTCGAGCAGCAGTCAGTGCTGGTCAACCTGGAATTGGCGATGCAGGCCGACAAAGGGGTGTGGGCGACCCTGCGGGCCCGACTCAGCAGCATCCAGCGCGATCGCATCGATGAAGTGCTGGAGACGGTCGGCCTGACGACCCTGCGCGATCAGCGTGCCGGAGTGCTCTCGCACGGCCAGAAGCAATGGCTCGAGATCGGCATGCTGCTGATGCAGGAACCCCAACTCATGCTGATCGACGAGCCGGTTGCCGGCATGACCCATCAGGAGACCGAGCGCACGGCCGAACTGCTGGTGTCCCTGGCCGGCACGCGATCGGTGGTGGTGGTCGAACACGATATGGAGTTCGTGCGCTCGATCGCGCGCCGCGTCACCGTGCTGCACGAAGGCCATGTCATCGCCGAGGGTGACATGAACACCGTGCAGAACGATCCGAAAGTGATCGAAGTGTACCTGGGGGCGTGATGCTCGAACTGACTGCAGTCAATCAGTTCTATGGTGAGAGCCACACGCTGTGGGATCTGACGCTCGAGGTGCCGGCAGGCTCGTGCACCTGCCTGATGGGGCGCAACGGTGTCGGCAAGACCACGACGCTGAAGGCGGTGATGGGGCTGTTGTCGATCAACGATGGCGAGATTCGCTACGAGGGGCGACGCCTGTCGGGCGTGCCGGCCGAGCAGCGCGCACGTCTCGGCATCGGCTATGTCCCGCAGGGCCGCGAGATCTTTCCGCGCTTGTCGGTGGAGGAGAACCTGCGTATCGGCCTGACCATCAATCGCGGCGCCGGCGGCCGCCAAGCCTACGAGCGCGTGCTCGATCACTTTCCGGTCTTGCGCCAGATGCTGCGCCGGCGCGGCGGTGATCTGTCCGGCGGGCAACAGCAGCAGCTCGCCATAGGCCGGGCCTTGGTGCTCGATCCGCGCCTGTTGATCCTCGACGAGCCGACCGAGGGCATCCAGCCGAACATCGTCCATGAAATCGGCGACACCATCGCGCGGCTCAATCGTGACATGAAACTGACCGTACTGCTGGTCGAGCAGAAACTGCCGCTGGCGCGCCGGGTCGCCGATCGCTTCCACATTCTCGACAAGGGCCGTGTCGTTGCCAGCGGTGTCATGGAAACCCTCGACGATGCGCTGGTACGGCGCTATCTGACCGTGTGATGCATGCGGCACGGACGTGACATCGGGAAGCTCTACAAAAGCGGCGCAGCCGCTTTTGCAGAGTTTCCTTCGACGCAGACGAACGATAGGAGATCCCTATGTACCGAATCTTTCTCTCATCCACGCTGCTGTTGCCGCTGCCGGTATTGGCCCACGGTATGACCGCCGAGGCGGCCGCGGGATTGTTCGGCGCCTTCATGCATCCCTTGAGCGGCTTCGATCATCTTGCGGTGATGCTCGGCGTCGGTATCTGCGCGGCTTGGCAGGGTGGTACCTGGCGCTGGCGTTTGCCGGTGATCTTCCTCGCGGCGATGAGCGTCGGTGCGCTTGCCGCCATGGGCGGGATCGCCGCACCAGCAGTGGAACTCGGCATCGCAGCGTCGCTCATGCTGGCCGGGCTTGCCGTGGCCTTGCACTGGCGGCCGTGGCCGGCCGCGCTCGTCGCGGCAATTATCGGCGGCGCCTTGTGTCACGGTCACGCCCATGGCAGCGAGCTCCTGCTCGGGGCGGCCACGCAACCCCGGTTCGCGGCCTTTCTCGCCGCCACCGCGCTGCTGCATGGCGCAGGCCTGATCCTCGGCGTCAATGCACGGCGGCCGGTGGTGGGCAAGGCTGTCCACGGTGCCGGTGCGGCTGCTGCCGCGGCCGGCGCCTGGCTGCTGGTCGTTGCATGAATCTGGCCGCGAGCTGGACCCCGCCGGAGACCGCGCCGGGTTGGGCGGCAACGCTGGCTCTCACTTATGCGCGTCGTGGCGAACGCACGGCACTCGTGCGGCGCCATCAGCACGGACCGCTCACCGTCCAGCGGCCGTTCTACCCCGAGGGCGATGCCGTCTGTCATACCTATCTGCTGCACCCGCCGGCGGGCATCGTCGGCGGTGATCGGCTGACGCTCGACTGTGAACTCGGCACGGGCAGCCAAGCCCTTATCACCACGCCGGGCGCGACGCGCTGGTACTTCAGCCATGCGCGCACGGCGGGGTTGTTGCAAGAGATCCGCGTCGCGGCAGGCGCCCAGCTCGAATGGCTGCCGCAGGAAACGCTGGTGTTCGATGGTGCCCACGCCGAGCTGCGGACCCGCATTGCGCTCGCCGGCGATGCCCGAGTCATCGGCTGCGAGATCCTCGGGCTGGGCCGGCCGGCTGCCGGAGAGCGCTTTCGTCATGGCGTACTCGATACGTGGTTCGAGATCCTGCGCGATGGTATCCCCCTGTTCCTCGATCGCCTGCGTAGTGGGCCGGGTGGGGTGGCGGGCCTGCGCGGCAATACGGCAACGGCGACCCTGTTCGCGAGCGGTGCCGACGAGGCGGCGCTGCTGGCTGCGCGCAGCGTGATCGACTCCGCGCCGCACACCCTGGCCGGTGCGAGCCTGCTCGGCGACCTGCTGATCTGCCGTGCGCTGGCGCCGCATTGCGAACCCTTGATCGACCTCAATCGCGCGTTGTGGTCGCGCTTGCGGCCGTTACTGCTCGGCCGCGCTGCGACCGCGCCGCGGATCTGGCGCACCTGAAATACGCGGCGCCGCCCGGGCCGCGCACAAGGAGAAACTGCAACCATGGAATTGTCACCCCGCGAAAAGGACAAGCTCCTGCTCTTCACCGCGGCGCTGGTCGCCGAGCGCCGGCGCGCGCGCGGTCTCAAGCTCAACTACCCGGAGGCCGTGGCTTTGATCAGCGCGGCCATACTCGAAGGTGCGCGCGATGGATTGGCGGTGGCCGATTTGATGCAGCAAGGCCGGAGCGTACTCGGCGCCGACGAGGTCATGGACGGCGTCGCCGCGATGATCGACGAAGTCCAGGTCGAAGCGACGTTCCCCGACGGTACCAAGCTCGTCACCGTGCACGACCCGATTCAGTAAAACCCTGCCGCACAGACACGGAGATCACCATGACCCCAGGTGAAACGTTCACGCCAGACGGCGATATCGAACTCAATGCCGGCCGCAGCACGTTCAGTCTGAGCGTCGCGAACACCGGCGATCGGCCGATTCAGGTCGGTTCGCACTACCATTTCTACGAAACCAATCCGGCGCTCGAATTCGACCGCGAACGTGCGTTCGGCTGTCGTCTCGATATCCCCGCCGGCACCGCGGTACGCTTCGATCCGGGTCAGACGCGCACCGTGGCCTTGCTTGCGTACGCCGGCGCGAGGCGCGTGTATGGCTTCCGCGGCGCTGTGATGGGTGAATTGGGAGACGCCTCATGAGCCGTGTGTCGCGCCGGGCCTATGCCGAGCTGTATGGCCCGACCACCGGCGACCGGGTGCGCCTGGCGGATACCGAACTCGTCATCGAGGTCGAGCGCGACCTGACCGTCTATGGCGAAGAGGTCACCTTCGGCGGCGGCAAGGTCATCCGCGACGGCATGGGGCAGAGCCAGCATGCGAGCGATCGGGCTGTCGACCTGGTCGTGACCAACGCGCTCATCGTCGATGCCAGCGGCATCTACAAGGCTGACATAGGCATAAAGGCCGGGCGCATCGCGGGCATCGGCAAGGCCGGCAATCCCGACATCCAGCCGGGCGTGGATATCATCATCGGTCCCGGTACCGAGGTGATTGCCGCCGAAGGGCTAATCGTCACTGCCGGCGCCATCGATGCGCACATCCACTTCATCTGTCCGCAGCAGGTCGACGACGCCCTGATGTCCGGCGTCACTACCATGCTCGGCGGCGGTACCGGGCCGGCTACCGGCACCAACGCCACCACCTGCACTCCTGGGCCCTGGAACATCGCACGCATGCTGCAAGCGGCTGATGCCCTGCCCATGAATCTCGGTTTCATGGGCAAGGGCAACGCCAGTTTGCCGGCTGCGGGGGAAGAACAACTCCTGGCCGGTGCCATGGGACTCAAGCTGCACGAGGATTGGGGGACGACCCCGGCGGCCATCGATTGCTGCCTGGGCGTCGCTGAACGCCATGATATCCAGGTCGCCATTCACACCGATACCTTGAACGAATCGGGATTCGTCGAGGACACCATCGCCGCGTTCAACGGCCGCACCATTCACACCTATCACACCGAGGGCGCCGGCGGCGGCCACGCGCCGGACATCATCAAGGTCTGTGGTGAAGCCAACGTGCTGCCGTCGTCGACCAATCCGACCCGGCCCTACACCATCAACACCGTCGACGAGCACCTCGACATGCTGATGGTCTGCCATCACCTGTCGCCCTCGATTCCCGAAGACGTGGCCTTTGCCGAGTCGCGTATCCGGCGCGAAACCATCGCCGCCGAGGACATTCTTCACGATCTCGGTGCGTTCTCCATCATCGCCTCCGACTCGCAGGCCATGGGGCGGGTCGGTGAGGTCGTCATCCGAACCTGGCAGACGGCGCACAAGATGAAGGTGCAGCGCGGCAGCTTGGCCGAGGACCCGGCCCGTCACGACAACTTTCGCGTGCGCCGCTATGTCGCCAAGTACACCGTCAATCCGGCCATCACCCACGAAGTCGGATCGGTCGCGGTCGGCCTGCTGGCCGATCTGGTCTTGTGGAAGCCGCCTTTTTTCGGCGTCAAGCCGAGCCTGATCATCAAGGGCGGCATGATCGCCGCCGCGCCGATGGGCGATCCCAACGGGTCCATCCCGACACCGCAGCCGGTGCACTACCGGCCGATGTTCGGGGCCTTGGGCGGGGCGCGCAATGCGACCTGCATGAGCTTTCTGTCGG
>JBBDTC010000229.1:0-6382 GCA_040904625.1 Gammaproteobacteria bacterium | reverse complement strand
GGCCGCGATCGCGGCCGGGATCCCGCAGCGCCTCGGGCTCGGCAATCTGATCGGCGGCGTGCGCGGAACGCGCCGTGTGAGCAAGGCGGATCTGGTGCTGAACGACTACCGCCCGCGTATCGAGGTCGATTCGAGAACTTACGAGGTCCGCGCCGATGGCGAGTTGCTGACCTGTGAACCGGCCGCCGAACTGCCCATGGCCCAACGTTATTTTCTCTTCTAGCAGCCTGTCGGACTTAGGGCATCGTGATGAGGCGAGTGGGAGAGCGAGGCAAAATGAGCGCGCGTTCGAGGCGAATAGTGGGGCTATTTAACGAGAACGCGCGCTTATTTGGGCCGTTATCCCACCGCCGCAGTAGATGCGGCCTAAGTCCGACAGGCTGCTAGGACAACCCCATGCCTTTCATCGAATTGATTGAGAAAGTCCACGGCATCGCTGCCGTCCAGGATAGCGTTACGCTGCCCTTCGCGGCCCGCCAGCGCAGCCGCCAGCGCGTCGTACTGGACAGCGGCACCGCCGCGGGGATCGTGCTCGAACCCGGCACGGCGCTCGATCACGGCGACCTGCTGCGGGCCGCCGATGGCACCGCAGTACGCGTGCAGGCGGCCGCGGAAGCGGTGATGACCGCGCGTACGGCAGATCCGCTGCGTCTCGCGCGTGCCTGCTATCACCTCGGTAATCGTCATGTGGCGCTGCAGGTCGGTCCGGGCTGGGTGCGTTTCCAGCCCGACCATGTACTCGAGGAGATGCTCGCCGGTCTCGGTCTCAGCGTGGTCCAGGAGAGCGTGGTGTTCGAGCCCGAGCGCGGCGCCTATGGGGGACATGGTCATGGCCACGGTCATGGCCGGCATCATGAACACGAGAGGGGCGACGGCGGGCGTGCCCGGCCCCAACTCGCGCCGGACCACAACCAATGAGCGCGACCGCTGCCGATCTTGGTCTGCTGCGTCTGCTGCAGCTGGCCAGCCCGACGCTGCCGATCGGTGCCTACGCCTACTCTCAGGGTCTGGAATGGGCCGTCGAAGCAGGCTGGGTGAGCGATCAAGCGAGCTTGTCCCTGTGGTTGGTCGAACAGCTCGAACAGACGCTGGCGAACGTCGACCTGCCGCTGCTCGTGCGTCTGTTCGACGCGGTCGAGCATGACGATGCCGGCCGGCTCGCGACCTGGAGCACCTATCTGCTGGCGTGCCGTGAGACACGCGAGTTGCGCGCCGACGATTGCGATCGCGGCCGTGCGCTGGCCCGCCTGCTGCGTGACCTCGACGTCGCGGCGGCGGGCCCCTGGGCCAGGCGCGATGATGTCCCGCTGGCCACCGTATGGGCCATTGCCGCGCACGCCTGGGCGGTGTCGCTGCGCACCGCGCTGATCAGCTACGCCTGGGGCTGGCTCGAGAACCAGGTGCTGGCCGGGGTCAAGCTCATCCCCCTCGGACAGGTCGCCGGACAGCGCCTGTTGCTGGCTTTGGCCCCTCGTATTCCGGAACTGTGCGAAGCGGCGCTCGCCTGTGACGATGACCATATCGGCGCCACGCTGCCTGCTCTCGCCATCGCCAGCAGCTTGCACGAAACACAGTACACCCGTCTGTTTCGTTCCTGACACAGGCCCTATCTAACAAGGAGACACTCGCATCATGGCTACTCCCGCAACCCGCCTGCGCCCGGTTCTGCGCGTCGGCATCGGCGGACCCGTCGGCTCCGGCAAGACTGCGCTCATGGATGCACTGTGCAAACGCCTGCGCGAACGTTTCGACATCGCCGCGGTGACCAACGATATCTACACCCGCGAAGACGCCGAGTTCCTGATCAAGAGCGAGGCACTTGCGCCCGAACGCATTGTCGGGGTCGAGACCGGGGGCTGCCCGCATACTGCGATCCGCGAGGATGCATCGATGAATCTGGCCGCGATCGAGGATCTCCTGGGCCGCTTCCCGACGCTCGATCTGATCCTGGTCGAAAGCGGTGGCGACAACCTCGCCGCGACCTTCAGCCCAGAGCTCGCCGATTTGACCGTGTATGTGATCGATGTCGCGGAGGGGGAGAAAATCCCGCGCAAAGGGGGCCCGGGTATCACGCGCTCCGATCTGCTGGTCATCAACAAGATCGATCTCGCACCCTACGTCGGCGCCTCGCTGGAGGTCATGGCGGCCGATGCCGCCCGCATGCGTGGTGCGCGCCCGTTCGTGTTCACCAATCTGCGCGAAGGCACGGGACTCGATGTCATCGTCGATTTCATCGTGCATGAAGGGCTGCTGGCATGACAGTGCGCACGTTCGCAGTCATGGCACTGGCCGCTGTGCTGGCCGCCTGTGGCAATGTCACGTTCAAACGCGGCGCAGATCCGACCGCCATGGCCGCGGATGAGCGCAGCTGCCGGACAAGCGCGCCGGACGATGCGGGCTTTGCCGCCTGCATGCGCGAGCGCGGCTGGTTCGTGGCACTGTCCGGCGAGGATGCGGCGACATCGAAAGCCGCCGATCGCTGGCTCGAAGCGCATCATGACGAGAAGCCGGCTGCCGTGATGTCGCAGGCCGTCACTGTCGCGCCGGGCCCGGCGCCGGCCGCGGATGTGGCCAGTCCATCGAGTGACGACGATGCGTCGACACCGGCGCCCGCGCCGGTCGCTACCGCGGCCAAGCCTGCTTTCGATCCCCTGGCAGAGGCTACCGTAGCGAGTTGGTGGAAACTCGGCGGCAGCGCGGCCGCGCTCGACGCTGCCATCGCGGATTGTGTTGTCGATCTGGGCGTCGCGCATCGGCCCGATCCCGGCGCCAGGCGTGTCACGGCCGGTCTGCGTGCTTGTTTGCGCGCCGAGGGATGGTTCGCCGTCGGCAATTGAGCGCCGAACCCGGTTCGGCCATCGTGGATGTGCAGTGGCGGGGCGCTGGCCAAAGTGGTGGACGTAAGGGTCCGTGCCAATATAACTTGGTTGTTTGGGGCGTCGAGGCGCTCGGCTGGCAAGGCGCGAGGAAGGCGAATAGTGGTTCTATTCAACTGACGAGCAACGCCGCCAGACGGGATGGATCGGTGTTCCAGATAGTTCAGTTATTTCGCGGCGGGCCCTAAAGGTGAGCTCGGCACCACTCGTGATCCTGGGGGAGAGAGATGAGTATCCACATCTACGCCATGACCTGTGGTTGGCTGACCATGCCGCTGCCGGTCCTGCTCGATGGTACCGAGGGCAACATTCGCGTTCCCATACCGGCCTACCTGATCAAGCACCCGCGCGGTACCGTTGTGTTCGATTCGGGCCTTTCGCTGGCTGTACAGCGCGACGGCGCCAAGGCGCTCGGACCTGAACTCGAGCCGTATTTCGAGACGCATTTCTCGCCGGGTGAAGAGATCTCCGCGCGCCTCGGCGACTGTGATATCGATCCGGGACGGGTAGATTTTCTGGTCAGCTCGCATTTGCATTTCGATCATTGCGGTGGGCACGGCCTGATCCCCAATGCACGTCACGTCGTGCAGAAACGGGAGTGGGAGGCGGCAATGGTGCCGGAGCTCGCTGCCGCGAATCATTTCGATCCCGCCGACTATGATCATGGACACATCAGGCTGGAGGTCGACGGCGAACACGATATTTTCGGTGATGGAACCGTTCGTTGTATTCCGACCCATGGTCACACACCCGGGCATCAGTCACTGCTGGTCGAAGCTGCCGGGGGGCGCGTGGTCTTGTGCGGAGACGCGTGCTATCTGCGGCGTTCGATCGAGGAGATGCTGTTGCCGAGTCCGATGGTGATCAGCGACGCAGACGGCATGCGGGCATCATTGGCAAAACTGAAGGCGCTGCGTGATGCCGGTGCCCGGTTGATGTATGGCCACGATCCCGACTTCTGGGCCGACGTGCCGCAAGCGCCGGTCGCGGTCGCCTGAGGCGCAATGCAGCGACGTTCGCCCGCCGTCGGGGCCAGAGATCGCTGCGCCCGCGGAACACCATGTATCTAGATTCGACTGTCCCGGGGAGCGGTAGGCGCGTCCAGCGGGCCAACGAGCCCGTGCGACCATTGCGGTCTGCCGAGCGCGACAGGCTCGCTTCGACGTCGCCCAAAAAATCACTGCCCGAGCGGATCCCGGCCTGCCTCGGGCAGTTCGGAACGGAGGGCTACCGGGTCGAGATACTCACGTCGATCAACGACATTTCCGCTGCCGAATGGAACGCGCTGGTCGGTGCCGCGGGGGTCGCCAAAACGCATGCCTATCTGGCTGCGATGGAAGACGCCGCGGTCGCTGGTTGTCGTTATTATTATCCGGTGGTGCGGGACCACGCGGGCACCATCGTGGCACACGCCTGTGTCTACATCGTCACAACGGATTTCATTCAGCTCATGCCGGCCTGGGTCGCGACGCCGACGCGCTGGCTACGCCGCTGGTGGCCGCGCCTGCTCACCGCACGGATTACGGAATGCGCTTGCCCACTGGTCTCAGGTTCGTCGATCTCGCATCGTGCGGGCAGCGATCGCCCTGTCACCTTGGGCTTGATCGAGCAGGCCATGCAGCGGCTCGCCCGACACACCGGCAGTACCTGCCTGGTGTTGCGGGATTTTCGCGAGAACGAACGTGAGCAACTGGCTTTCCTGTCCGCTCGCGGCTACAAGCGCGTATCGAATCTGCCGCTCGCGCAGATGCGGGTGCGCTGGCGGACACACGCCGACTACCTGGGCGCGATGCGCTCTCGCTATCGCAAGGATTTGAAGCGCCGCTTGTCTCGTGCCGCACGTGACGGGCAGCGGGTCGTCGTGCTGAGAGACTTCGGCGCCGACGGCACACGTTGGGCCGCGCAGGTCGCGGCTGTGCACGCGCGCGCCGCCGGATTCAAGCGCGAGATGGTGAATGCCGCCTACTATGCGAATCTCGATCATCTCGCCGGTGCAGAGAGTCTGCTGCTCGTCGTCGAGCGTGATGGCCGCCGAATTGCCCATGGCATGGTCCTGGTCGACGCCGAGACGACCATTGCAACTTTCTTCGGCCGCGAAGCCGGACCGCCCCGAGGCGAATGGTTTCAACTGATGAACGAGGCCATACGTATTGGTATCGAGCGCGGCTCGCGGACCATCTGTCTGGGGTTCGGCTCCTACGACGCCAAGGGCCTGGTCGGTGCGGAGCTGATTCCGATAGAAGTCTACGCCCGCTGTACCAATCCGCTGCTGAACGCCGTGGTCAAGCTGCTGCCGGATTTCATGCGGCAGGACACGGCGCCTTCGCGCCGCGTATTTGTCGACTGAATCGAAGCGCGCTATGCGGTCCCGCCCGGGCGCCGCGACACGCCGTGAATAAATCCCTGTAGGCCCGAGCGCCGCTTCCCTGCGGCGCTCGGTCGCGCCACAGGGTCCCCGCCTTGCTCAGCAACCTTGATCGGTATTTAGGGCCCGTCCCAGAATAACTCAGCTATCTGGAACGCCGATCCATCCCGTCTGGCAGCGTTGCTCGTCAGTTGAATAGAACCACTATTCGCCCTCCTCGCGCCTTGCCAGCCGGGCGCCTCAACGCCCCATACAGCCGAGTTATTCTGGGACGGGCCCTTATGGGCCGATTTTACGAGGGATGCGGTGTAAATGCCCACCTCGGCTCGCGCTGTCGGGACGAATCTCGGTATCCTGCCCGGCGCCGATGTACGCCGATCCCACTGTCCAATCCGACTGGCGCCAAGCGCAGGAGTTTCATCATGCTCGATCTCTATTACTGGCCGACGCCGAACGGCAAGAAGGTGACCATCTTGCTCGAGGAGTGCGATTTGCCCTACACGGTCAAGATTTGCAATATCGCCCGCGGCGACCAGTTCAGCGACGAGTTTCTCGATATCAGCCCCAACAATCGCATGCCGGCACTGGTCGACCATGCGCCGGCCGACGGCGGTCCGCCGTTGGCGGTGTTCGAGTCGGGCGCGATCATGATGTACATCGCCGAGCGTTGCGGACAGTTCTGGCCGCAGGCGCTGCGGGCGCGCTACGAGGTCACGCAATGGGTCATGTGGCAGATGGCCAACCAGGGGCCCAAGTGCGGTGAATGCGGCCATTTCCACCGCCTCGGTGACAGCCGGGGCGATCAGTCCTACGCCCTCGCGCGGTTTACCGACGAGGTCAACCGGCTCTACGGCGTCATGAATCAACGCCTCTACGAAAGCCCTTATCTGGCCGGCGACAGCTATACCATCGCCGACATGATTGCCTACCCCTGGTGCGCGCTGGCCGAGTCGCATGAGCAGGATATTGGCGATTTCGAGCATGTGAAACGCTGGTGGGACGAACTCTCCGCGCGCCCGGCCGTGCAGCGCGGGATGGCCGTCGCCAGCGACCAGGGCATCAATCTCGACAGCCTGTCCGAGGAGGAGAAGGCGAGTCTGCGCAAGCTCCTCTACAATCAGCGCGCGCGGCCGCTGCGCAA
>JBBDTC010000228.1:1039-23719 GCA_040904625.1 Gammaproteobacteria bacterium | reverse complement strand
TCACAGCCGACCAGCGGCCGCCGGTCGAGGCCATGGTGCCGGTCAACGGGCCGGAGGCGATGATCAGCTTGTTCTCCGGCGCCAGGGCATCGACCGTGGGGTCGATTTCCTCGAGCAGGTACTTGGTCGCCAGCCCACGCTGGCCCAGGTAGGCTTCGGCCCATTCCATGTTCAGTGCTTCCGCGGCACAGCTGCCCTTGGTCAGGTCCACTCTCAACAATTTACGCTGCCAGCTCATGTTCTCGTTCCTCCGATACCTGGGGCCGCGGGCGCCAAGTCGACGGCGCGGTCGTTCAGACAAGGATCCTAGCAGCCTGTCGGGCGGCGCGGACCTTGCCGTAATCAGTAATTTATGCGCCCGATGACGTCGAGAATCTGTTCGCGATCCTGAGCGAATTGCGGCGAGATCATGATTTCCTCGCCGATGCACCCGGGGTCTTCGTCCACCGCCCATCCGCGCGGTTTGCTCACGGTCGCTTCGAACAGGGCGCCGCCCGGTGTACGCACATAGATCGAATCGAAGTACCCGCGATCCTTGACGTCGGAAACGTCAGTGTAGCCGAGGCCTTCGACGTACGCTTTGTACTCGCGCTGCAGATCGAGCGAGGCGATATCGAAGGCGCAGTGGTGGATGGTGCCCTCGCCGAGGGTCCAGGTGCCCTGGTGCAGATCCGGCTCCCTGGTGATGTCGATGAGAGCTCCGCTCTGCCCACGGCCCATGGCGAAGCGTACGGTGTCGCCTTCGTCGGGGCCGCGGTCGCAGCTCCAGGCGCCTTGCACGAAGTCGTCCATGACGTCGCGATCGCGTACCGTGACTTCGATGCCGTGCATGCCGTGAATGGCAGCGTCCCGCGGCA
This sequence comes from Gammaproteobacteria bacterium, assembly GCA_040904625.1. Classification (GTDB taxonomy): domain Bacteria; phylum Pseudomonadota; class Gammaproteobacteria; genus JACKNG01. Next base: position 22,862 of record JBBDTC010000228.1, on the reverse strand, counting down.
CGCCGGCGCGATCCCAGCCCAGGCGCGCGTCGCCTTCGACCTCGACCAGCTCGTAGGGAATACCGCAGGGGTGGGTAAAGCCGAGACGGCGCTCGCCGAGGCGCTCGGTCTGCCGGACTTCGATCCCATGCCCGGCCAGATGTCGTTGCCACCACGGCATGCTGCCGGCAGGAATGGCCAGCATGAGCGTCTTGATCTGATTGCCGCCGCGGCGGCCGTGCTGGCCCGTGTGGCGCATGGGGAAGCTGGTCACGATCGCGCTCGGCTCGCCGTTCGCGTTGGCATAGTAGAAATGATAGATGGGGATCTTGCCGTCGTAGAGCAGCGTCTTCTTGACGCTGCGCAGGCCGAGAACCTTGGTATGGAAGTCGTAATCTTCCTGGGCATCACCGGTGCACAGCGTAATGTGATGCAGGCAGTTGAGTTCTTTCATCGCACTCTCCCCGTCAGCGTACGCGGCATCGGCGCCAGCTCATGGCCCCATATTACCCCTTCAGGCCATGCACGGCCCGAAAATACATCGTGGACTTTTCAGCGGCGCAAAGCAAAAAGTGCGATTGTTCTTTGCCCGGCGAGCATGCCGCTCTCCTGCGGCTGAAACTGCATTGTCACGGCCGCAGTGACCAGCCGCCGGCCAGAGCGCGGGCAATGACCAGATGCTGGATGTCGTTGGTGCCCTCGTAGATGCTGAGGACCCGCGCATCGCGATAGAATTTTTCGACCGGGTAGTCGCGCGTGTAGCCGGCGCCGCCGAAGACCTGCAGCGCGGCCGAGGTCACCGTCTCGGCCATGCTGCTGGCAAAGGTCTTGGCCATGGCGGCCGCAGCGGCCGCATCCTTGCCGGCATCGGCCAAAGCCGCCGCCTGCAGGGTCAGCGCACGCGCTGCGGTCAGGTGGGTCGCCATGTCCGCCAGGCGGAAGCCGACGGCCTGATGGCTGATGATGGCTTGGCCGAAGGTCTGTCGCTCGGCGGCATAGGCGAGGGCGGCTTCGAGGGCCGCGCGTGCCACGCCGACGGCCTGTGCAGCGACCCCGATGCGGCCACCATTGAGATAGGCGAGGGCGATGCGGTAGCCCTCGCCGGGGCGGCCAAGCAGCTGTTCGTCATCGAGTTCGATGCCGTCGAGGACGACCTCGGCGGTATCGCAATTGCGGTGGCCGAGCTTGTCTTCGAGACGCGCGATGCGGTAGCCCGGGCTCGAGGTCGGGACGAGAAACGTCGACATGCCGCGCTTGCCCGCAGCGGCATCGGTGACGGCTACGACCAGCGCCAGATGCGCGCTCTGTCCGGCGGTGACGAAGCGCTTGGTGCCGCTCAGGCGCCAGCCGTGGGCAGTGCGTTGCGCACGGCTGGTGATGGCCGCGGCGTCCGAACCTGCGCCGGCCTCGGTCAGCATGAAGCAGGCGCGCAGGCGCCCGGCCGCCAGCGCCTGCAGCCAGCGGGTGACTTGGGTCGGCGTGCCGTGATCACGGATTGCCGCCGCGACAGGTGAATTCGAGACGTTGACGAGATTGCACAGACCACAGTCACCGGCGGCGAGTTCCTCGGTGACCTGGGCGTAGCTCACCAGATCGAGTTCACTGCCGCCATGCTCGCGCGGTACGAGCAGACCGAAATAGCCGAGTTTGCCGAGCTCGGCGAAAACCTCCGCCGGAATCCCCTTTCCGCTGCGTTCCCAGGCCGGCGCCTGCGGGACGATCGTGCGGGTGACGAAGTCGCGAGTGGCCTCGATCAGGAGGCGCTGCTCGTCGGCTCGGAGGCGGTCGATCATCAGCTGTCCTGAGGACGCCGCGGCGTCCTCAGCGGCTACGCGGACCGGCAGGCGCGCTGGCCAGGGTCTCTGCGAGAGCCGTGAACTGCGTCGCCAGCGGCTGTGAAAGGACATCCTCGTCGAGGCTGTCGATGAGTTCCGCGACACGTCGCTCGAGCAGCAGGCGCAAGCGGTAGCGGGCGCGATCGCGCCGCCCCTGCGTGCGCCGTCCCGCCTGCGCCAGCCAGCACTGGTGTCGGTCGATCGCGGCGGACAGTTCGGCGATGGTTTGCGCGTCGTGAATCGAGGTCTGCACCACGGGTGGCTGCCAGCCGTCGGCTGCGCGGGCCAGGGCCTGGATACGTTTGATTTCGGCGCCAAGCTGCGCGGCGCCAGGCAAGTCGCACTTGTTGATGACGTAGAGATCGGCGAGCTCCATGATGCCGGCCTTCATCGCTTGCACGGTGTCACCAGAGCCTGGCATCAGGACCAGGGCGAGCGTGTCGACCTGGCTGCGCACGGCATGCTCGGCCTGGCCCACGCCGACGGTTTCGAGCAGCACTTCATCGAAGCCCGCTGCATCCATGGCCGCGAGTAGTTCGGGGAGGTTGTCGGCGAGGCCGTCGGTCGCCGAGCGGGACGCGATCGAGCGGAGGTAGATGTCGTGGTCGCCGGCGAGTTCGTCGAGGCGGATACGATCGCCCAGGATCGCGCCGCCGCTCAACGGGCTGGTGGGGTCGATGGCGAGCATGCCGATGCGCCGCGATGCCGCGCGGTGCAGAGCGAGACGACCGGCCAGACTGCTCTTGCCGACGCCGGGTGCTCCAGTAAGCCCGATGCGCGGTACGTCGCCAACCGGCAACTCAGCGGTGAGGGCGAGAACATCGGCGACGCTGGCATCGGCGAGGGCGCTCAGGCGTCTGCCCAGCCCGCGCCGATTCAACGGCTCGCTCATGCGGCGTCCGCAGAGGCGAGGGCGGCGGCGAGTTCGGCGACGACGCGGTCGAGCGGCATGTCGCTGGTGAATATGCCGCGCACGCCCAGGCTGTCGAGGAACGCATGATCCTCGGCGGGAATGGTGCCGCCCACGAACAGCGTGATGTCTGCCGCATCCTCGGCACGGAGACATTCGGCGACCTGGGCGACCAGGTCCCGATGGCTGCCGGAGAGTATCGACAAACCGACCGCATCGACGCCTTCATCGACGGCGATACGCGCGATCTGTGCGGGACTCTTGCGCAAACCGGTATAGATGACTTCGGCGCCGGCGTTGCGCAGGCGCAGGGCGACGATTTTGGCACCGATGTCGTGACCGTCGAGCCCGGGTTTGGCGACCAGGATGCGTTTGCCGCGCAGCGGCGTCGCGAGCGCTTCGGCGGTGTTCATAGGCGTACGGGCTCCTGGAATTCACCCCACTCGGCTTTCAGGCAATCGACCATTTCGCCGACCGTGACATAGGCGTGGCAGCAGTCGATCAGATAGGGCACGAGATTGACGTCGTCGCGTGCCGCGGCCTCGCGCAGCGCGGCGAGCCCGCGCTCGACCTTGTGCTGATCGCGTGTTTGCCGCACGCGTTCGTACTTCTCGACGACCCGGGCTGCCGCCGTCGGATCCAGACGGAAGGTTTCGGTGACCTCGGGTGCACCATCGTCGCGGCGAAAGAAGTTCTGCCCGACGATGACCGTATCGCCGCTGTCGACCTTGAGCTTGCGCTCGAGCGCGCGTTCGGCGATGCGCATTTGCAGCCAACCGTCTTCGATGGCGCGCTCGACGCCGCCGTAATCATCGATGGCCCGCATCACTTCGATAATCTCCGCTTCCATACGATCGGTCAGGTGCTCCACCAGGTAGCCACCGCCGAGAGCGTCGACACTGCGTGCGATGCCCGATTCATAAGCGAGGATTTGCTGTGTACGCAAGGCAATTTCTGCTGAGGTCTCGGTCGGGATCTGGAATGCTTCGTCGAAGGCGCAGGTGAAGATGGACTGCGCGCCGCCGAACACCGCCGCCATGGTTTCGATGGTGACGCGAATGATGTTGTTGAGCGGTTGCGGTGCAATCAGCGACGAGCCGCCGCAGACCACGCCGAAGCGGAACATCAAGGCCTTGGGATCGGTGACGCCATAGCGCTCACTGAGGAGCTTCGCCCACAGCCGCCGCCCGGCGCGGAATTTGGCGATCTCGTCGAAAAAATCCTGGTGCACGTAGAAGAAGAACGAGAGGCGTTTGGCAAATTTCTCGGCGTCGCCGCCGCGCCGCAGGAGCTCGTCGACATAGGCGAGGCCGTTGGCGAGGGTGTACGCCATCTCCTCGACTGCGGTCGCGCCGGCATCGCGCACATGGGCGCCGGCGATGCTGATGGGATTGAAGCGCGGGGTGGCCTCGTTGGAATAGAGAATGGTGTCGGCGATCAGGCGCATGGACGGACGTACCGGGAAAATCCAGGTACCCCGCGCGACATATTCCTTGAGAATGTCGTTCTGGATGGTGCCGGTGAGTTTCTCGCGCGGCACGCCCTTCTTATCGGCGGCGGCGAGATACATCGCATAGATGATGGCGGCCGTGCCATTGATGGTGAACGAGGTCGAGATGGCGCCGAGATCGATGGCGTCGAAGAGCAGTTCCATCTCGGCCAGGTTCGACAGCGATACGCCGACCTTGCCGACCTCCGGCCGGGCCATGGGATCGACGGGGTCGTAGCCGCATTGGGTCGGCAAATCGAGCGCGACCGACAGCCCGGTCTGGCCCTGATCGAGAAGGAAGCGGTAGCGTCGATTCGATTCCTCGGCCGTACCGAAGCCGGAATACTGGCGTATGGTCCACAGTCGGCCGCTGTAGCCGTCAGGAAAGATGCCGCGGGTAAAGGGCATGGTGCCGGGTTCGCCGACTCGCGTCGGGTCGACCAGGTCGGGACCGGCGCGTACGGGGACCTCGATGCCGGCCATGCTGGTCTGGCCGAGCCGCGGCGCGGTGGGTTCGACGTCTGCTTTGCTGCTCACGCGAGCATCCTCCGTAGTGTTGGGCGCGGTGAGGGCGCTCGGTTACCGGCGGCGCCGCGTGCACGCGGGACGCCGCAAGTGGTGCGACGCGCTGCTATCGTGTCCTTCGCGACGGCTGATTCTCCGAGTATCCCGACGCGTCTTCAACCGGCAGAGGCAAGGATGGGCACAGCGCGATACGCACTAAATCAGTGCGAAAAAGACTGCGAATGCTCATTCAAGGTGCTTCAGGGGCCATGACATGGGACGAATTACGAGTGCCAATTCTGCAGAATGTTAACCAGTTCCGCTATTCGGCGCCCCGTTCTATGCGCTGTGTCACGAACCCGTTACATTTTGCTAGCAATATCAGCTGGCGCGTATTTGGGGAGTGGCTGGGCGCGCACTGGTCAAGGGATGTTTCGTTTCGGGATGGATATTTAGGAGTCATAAGGTATGAAAAGCAAATCGATAACTCGCTTCCTGGCGATGCTGGCGATCGTCGCTGCCGGGAGCTTCACTGCCCAAGCAGCCACCGCAGCCCCCGTGTTTTCCGATCTGGCTATCGGCAGCACGGGCAGTGGCCAACCGCCGCTATTCGATGCCAGCCTGACGGATCTGGGCAATCCAGTGGACCTCGGTGGCAGCGTTTATTCGCTCGCTATTGGTCTCACTGCCAATGGGACCAGCAGCGGCGGCCCCGCCCTGTTGGCCGACTCGTTCGCGCTGAAGATCACCGCACCGGCCGGCTTCTACATCAGCTTCGTCGATTATGGCGAAACCTACAGCTACAGCGCTGCCGCTGCTGCCGGCATCACCATGACTGCCGTGGCGAATGGACAGACAGCAGCGCCTGCCTATTTCATCGCTGGTGGTGGTGCGGGGAACAACGTCGACATCAGTCTCGTCAACCCATTCGTATTCACGACCACCGATACCGTGATGATGAACGTGTCGAACACGATTTTCGCGGTTGGCGACTCCTCGATGATCAAAGACAGCGCGACCCTGCTGGTCGGCCTGACTCCAGTGCCGCTACCACCGGCTCTCGGCCTGCTCGGTGCAGCACTGATCGGTCTGGCGACCGTCAGCTCGCGCCGCAATCGCAACGCCTGAAATCGAGCGTTTCCCCACAACACATGACAGTCCGCAGAGCCTCCGTACTCTGACAGACTAAAATCTGTAGTGTCTGTGACGGGTTGGCCTGAGTAATCAGCCCAGCCCGTTTTTCTTTTGCGCGCGACGCCGCGAGCACCGCCTTCCCAGGTGTTCCCACCGGCCACATAACGGCATATATAAACGGCATATACACGTGTCGGCCGTCCGTCACCAATCTTTACCCCTTACCGTTCATGGCCTACGGCCGCCGCCGTACCGAACTGCCGTTCAGGCATCATCAAGCTGCGCCGGTGCCGAACCGCCGAAGAGCTCGGGCTGCGTCGCCGCGTCTTCGGCTTCACGAAAATTGGACAAACCGACGCCGACCAGGCGGTAGCGGGTCGTTGGCGGCAGATCGATACGGCACAGCAGGGCGCGCGCTATTGCAGCGAGGCTTTTGGCCGAGGTCGGCCCCTGGGATGGCGTGTGGCTGCGGGTGAGGATGCGGAACTCACGGGTCTTGAGTTTGATGAAGACGGTTTGTGGTCTGCGGCCCGTCGGATCCAGACTCTTCCAGACCTGTCCGGCGAGTTCCGCGATCGTGTCTTCGAGTTCGGCCAGCCTGCGATCGCTTTCGAAGGTGGTCTCCGAGGACAGCGACTGGCGCGGTTGATGCGGCACGACAGGGTTGTGGTCGATGCCGCGCGCGAGTTGAAATAGGCGCCGGCCGAACTTGCCGAAGCGCGCCACCAGTTCCTCGAGCGGATGGTCGCGCAGCTCGGCGATGCTCGTAATGCCGAGCGCTGTGAGTGCCGCCTCGGTCGCTTTGCCGACGCCCGGCAGCTTGCGCACCGGCAACGGGGCGAGGAAATCCAGCGCCTCGTGCGGCTGAATGACGAACAGCCCGTTTGGTTTGCGCCAATCGGAGGCGATCTTGGCCAGGAATTTGTTGGCTGCCACGCCTGCCGACGCATTCAGCACGGTCTCATTGCGTATGTCGGTGCGAATGGCCTGTGCCACCCGGGTCGCCGTGTCGAGGCCGATCTTGTTGTGCGTAACGTCGAGATACGCTTCATCCAGCGACAGCGGCTCGACCAAGTCGGTGTAGCGGTGAAATATTGCTCGGATCTCCGCCGAGATTTTGCGATAGCGCGAGAAATCCGGCGGGACGAATACGCCATCCGGACACAGCCGCTCGGCGCGGCCGGCAGGCATCGCCGAATGCACGCCGAAGCGACGTGCTTCATAAGAGGCGGCGCACACCACCGAGCGCTTGCCGCGCCAGGCGACGATGACCGGTCGGCCGCGCAGGCGCGGGTCGTCGCGTTGCTCGACCGAGGCGTAGAAGGCATCCATGTCGACGTGGACTATCTTGCGCGCGGCAGGTTGTTGCGCGCTCACGGCAGCTGCGCTCCGTTGTCAGTGGCGGGCGAGCGTGCGCAAGGTACTGCGCGCGATATCTTTCTCGCGCGCCAGCAATGCAGCTACGGAGTCGGCGGGCAGGGGCTTGGAGAACCAGAACCCCTGTGCCATGCAGCACTTCAGATCGCGCAGCTTCTGGGCCTGCTCCTGCGTTTCCACACCTTCGGCGATGACCGTCATGTCGAGCACGCGGCCGAGATTGATCAGTGCATCGACCAGACGGCGGTCGCGTACGGTGTTGCCGCTGGCGGCGATGAAGGATCGGTCTATTTTGAGGGTGTCGTAGGCGAACAGGTTGAGGTAGCTGAGCGAGGAGTAGCCGGTGCCGAAATCGTCGAGATGGAGCTTGACGCCGAGCTTCTGCAAGGCAGACAGTTCGCGCAGGGTTTCGGCTTCGTGTTCGAGCAGGGCGTTTTCGGTGATCTCGAGGTGTAACGCCGAAGGATTCAACCCCGTGTCCTCGAGGATGGCCGCCGTTCTCGCGGCGAAATCCGGCTCCGAGAACAAGTGGGTCGACACGTTGACACTGACCGAGAGTTCAGCCAGGGTCGGGTCCGAGTTCTGCCACTGGCACGTCTGGCGGCAAGCTTCACGCATGATCCACCAGGTCAGTTCGCCGATGGTGCCGCTCTCCTCGGCGAGTGGAATGAAGTCGTCCGGGCCGATCAGTCCGCGTGCTGGATGAAACCAACGCATCAGCGCCTCGAAACCGACCACACGCAAGTGTTCGAGAGAAACGATTGGCTGGTAGTACACAGCGAGTTCACCGTGGGCGACGGCCGAGCGCAGGTCGGTCTCGAGTTCGAGGCGTTGCAAGGCTGTTTCGTGCATCAGGTTGTCGAACACCGCGTACGAACCGGCGCGGCGACGCTTGGTACGGTACATCGCGAGATCGGCGTCGCGCAGCAAATCTCCCGAATGTTCGTACTTGGCATCGCTGAGTGCGATGCCGATGCTGGCCGTGGCATAGATTTCCTTGTCCGCGATGAGGAACTTCTGACCCAACAAATCGTGGACACGTTCGGCAACCCGGGTCGCTTCGCCGAGGTTGGCCATTTCCGTCAAGAGTATCGCGAATTCGTCACCGCCGAGCCGCGCCACGGTGTCGCCAGGCCGCACGAACATACCCAGGCGCCGCGCGATTTCCATCAGCAGTTCGTCGCCGGCGCTGTGGCCGAGACTGTCATTGATCGATTTGAATCGGTCGAGATCGAGAAACAGCACGGCGAAGCGGCGTTCGCGGTCGCGGCGAAACTGGCGCAGCGCGAGATCGAGCCGATCGAGGAACAGATTGCGGTTTGGCAAACCCGTCAGCCCGTCGTGCAGCGCTTCGTGGACCAGCATGGCTTCGGTCGTCTTGCGATCGGTAATATCGCTCAGCGAGCCCGCGATCCGGATGGCCTTGTCGTTGGCGTCGCGCACGGCTACGCCGCGCGCGATCATCCAGACTGGATTGCCGGCGGCATTGAGCATGCGGAACTCGAATTCGAAGTGCGGCGTCTGGCCGTCGAGATGCATGCGCAGCGCTTTGCTGAGTCCGGTCTGATCCTCGCCCACGACGCGGCCGAACCAGCTATCCGGCTGGGGCCCGACGGTGATCGGATCAAGGCTCAGCAATTCGCACCAGCGTGCCGAGTAATAGACCTCGTCAGTGACGAGATTCCAGTCCCAGATACCGTCGCGGGCGCCGGCCACGGCAAGGGCGAAACGATGCTCACTCTCACGCAACCGCGCGTCGGCGGCCTCGCGCGCAATGGCATAGCGCAGTGCACGCGTGAGCATGTCGGCCGAGATATGGCGTTTGATGAGATAGTCCTGCGCGCCCTCGCTGACCAGATCCAGAGCGGTCTGTTCATCCTCGATGTTGGTCATGATGACCACCGGCATATCGGTACTGACCGCCTTGACCCGGTACAGATTATCGACGCCGCTACCGTCGGGCAGGTTGAGATCGAGCAGTACGGCGTCGAATCGCCTCGCCTCGAGCAGTTCGAGGCCGGCTTCGAGTCGGCTTGCGTGGACGCTCTTCACCGGTGGCCTGTGCGAGCGCGCCAGGGCGTCCTCGATCAGTTCGGCTTCGATGCGGTCGTCCTCGATGACGAGGACCGACAATACGCTCTGCTGCTTGTTCATGGGGGAGGCTTCCGCGCTCGGTCGAGCGAGTCGTGTGACGTGGCTGGGGGAGGTAGCGGCAGCTCGACGACGACGACGCTCCCTCCCTGGGAGCCCGCCTCGATGCGAATCGAGCCGCCGTGACGTTCAGCGATGCGTCGGCACAGGGTGAGACCCATGCCGGTTCCGGGAAATTCTTCCTGGGTATGCAGGCGTTTACCCATTTCGAACACGCGCTCGCGCTGTGTGGCGCTGATGCCGATGCCATTGTCGTGGAAGGAAATACGTAGACGTTGGTCCACACACTCGGCAGTGATTTGTATCTCGGGCGTTGCGGGGCCGTGGAATTTGATGGCATTGGCGATCAGGTTCTGGAATAGATGAACCATCTGCACGGCATTGCCGATCACGCCCGGCAGTGCTTGTGTAGTAATGCGGGCCGCGCTTTCCTCGATTGCCGGTCGGAGGTTGTCCAGCGCTTCTTCGAGACAACCGTCGAGGTCGACCAGAGCGTGCTCTGCCTGGCTCGCCGATACCGTCAGGTAAGCGACCATACTGTCGAGCATATTGGCCGTGCGCGTCGCGCAGTCGCGCAGCTGGCGCATCAACTTGTCCTCGTTGCGCGGTTGTTCGTCGTGCGAGTCCTCGAGACGCTGGACCAGGCGCACGACCTGTTGTATCGGCTCCTTGAGGTCGTGAGAAAAAACCAGCGCCATGTCGCCGAATTCGTGTGGGATGGTGTCGCCCACGGAATCGGCCGCAGGCACATCCGGCGCCCCGGTCCCGCTGATCAGGCAGGCCGAAAAATGGCCGGCGGCATCGCGGCCCACGTGCAGCACACCGTCCACGCCCGCCAAGCGCAGCTCTATGGCCGCCGCCCTGCCGGTCAGGAACACCGTCCAGGCAGCCGTTTCACCGTCCGCCAGACGCCCGGCCAGCGGCACCCCGACGAGTTGCTCTATCGCGGTATCGCAAGCCGTGGCAAATGCCGTATTGGCAGCGCTGATGCACCCGGCTGCATCGATGCGGGCAGCGGGCAAGGGCCAGCCATCGAGTTCGGCGGTGGGGGGCGGCTGCGCTCGCTGCTGGAGAATGTCGTGGACGACCTTGGGCAGGGCGATGAAGCCGGCACTGCTCTTGGTCGCGATACCGTGCAGCGCCGCGGCCGGGGCCAGACCGTGGCGGAGGATCTCCTGCTCGGCACCGAACACGACGACAGCACTACGCTGCCAGGTACCGCGGATCAGCTCGAGGAGCTTGTCCAGACTCGTCCAGAGCGGCGCAGGCGTGGTGATGACGACTTCGGGAGCGGCGCGGCGCAGGGCATCGAACAGGGTCGGGGCATCGCTGACGCTGGTGATCTCGACGCCAGGAAACGTTTGCTGCAGCAGCAGCGAGGCGAGCTCGATATCGCTCGCGTTCGAATCGATGAACAGGATGCGCGGCCGGTCTGACATTTCGAGCAGATCGCTTCACAGCCTCCGGTTGATTGGGTTTGCGGCTGCGATCCGTGCGGCGCGTGGGTCGTGATCGGTCGAGCAGGTGTCTCGTGCAGGTTATCTGCCTGCTCCTCCCCGCTACCTATTGTGGTCTCAGATCGCGCAAAGCACAAGCTATTGCGTTTTTTGCCTTGGGTTCGACCCCTGAATTCAGTACTCGCGGAGCTTGAAACGTTGGATCTTGCCGGTGGCGGTTTTCGGCAATTCGTCCCGAAACTCGACCCAGCGCGGGTATTTGAAGGGCGCCAGTTGTCGTTTGACGTGGGTCCTGAGGTCTTCGGCGAGTTCGTCGGAGGGAGCCCAATCGGGCTTGAGGACGACGAAGGCGCGCGGTTTGACCAGGCCCTCAGCATCGGCGTGGCCGACGACCGCGGCTTCGAGGACCGCGTCGTGTCCGATCAGCGCGCTTTCGACTTCGGCCGGTGAGACGTAGATACCGCCGACTTTGAGCATGTCGTCGCTGCGCCCGCAATAAACGTAATAGCCATCCGCATCCTGGCGGTACTTGTCGCCGGTGCGGGTCCAGACGCCATCGAAGGTGATGCGTGATTTGGCCCGATTGTTCCAGTACATCGCGGCGGCAGTGGGGCCCGCCACCTGCAGTTCGCCCAGTTCCCCGGGCGCCACGGGCCTGCCTTCGTCATCGACGATGCGCACCGCGTAGCCGGGGACCGGGCGTCCGGTGGTGCCGTAGCGAACGTCATCGGGACGATTGGAAAGAAAAATGTGCAGCATTTCGGTGGATCCGATGCCGTCGAGGATGTCGAGGCCAAAATGATCGCGCCAGCGCCGCCCGATGTCGGCCGGCAACGCTTCTCCGGCGGAGGTGCAGCGGCGTAAGGGCAGCGCCGCCGGGCGGGCCGGGCTCGCCAGCAGGCTCGCATAAAGGGTCGGAACGCCGTAGAAGATCGTCACCCGGTGCTGTTCCAGGCGCTGGAACACCGCCTCCGGCGTCGCCCGCTCGGCCATCAGCACGGTGGTCGCGCCGACGCTCAGCGGGAACGACAGGGCGTTGCCGAGCCCGTAGGCGAAAAACAGCTTGGCCGCAGAGAAAACGACGTCGTCGGCGTTCAGACCGAGTATCGGTGAGGCGTACAGTTCCGCCGTCCCAATCAGGCTGCCATGTACGTGTACCGTGCCCTTGGGACGGCCGGTCGAGCCCGATGAATAGAGCCAGAAGCAGGGTTCGTCGGAACTGGTGGCAGCGACGCCGTCGTCGCCGTCGGCGGCTTCGAGCAGGGTCTCGAGTTCACCGGCGCGGCCGGCGCTGACGACCACGCGCGCGGTGCCTGTCGCGGTGTGCTCGAACTGTGCTGCCAGCGGTGCGGAGACGACGGCCAGGCGCGCGCGGCTATCGCTGAGCATCCAGGCGTAGTCGTCGGCGGTCAGCAGGGTATTGGCCAGTACCGGTACGATACCGGCTCGGATTGCCCCCAGGAACATGACCGGCAGCGCAAAGCTGTCGAGCATACAGAGCAGGATGCGTTGCTCCGGTTGTATGCCCAGCCCGCGCAGCATGGCTGCCGCGCGCCGCACGGCCTCATCGAGTTCGCGGTAGGTGTAGCTGCCGTGATCGTCTATGTAGGCGAGCTGCTCCGCGCGCCCGGCGCGCAGGTTGCGCCCGGTCAGGTCATCGGCGGCATTGTAGGGCCGCGCGGGGGCATCGACAGGTACAACACCGGCGCCGTTTGCGGTCGAGTTCATCAGTAAGCCGGGGCCAGTGTCACGCGGATACCGTCGATGACGTCGTCATAAGTCACCTGGCAGGCCAGGCGGGAATTGTCCTGATAGTGGCCCGAATCCTCGACCATCACCTGTTCGTCCGGCGCGCGTGGGGCCAGCCGTTCCGCCCAGCCCGTTTCGACGTAGACATGGCAGGTCGAGCAGATGCACTGGCCGCCGCAGATCGCTTCGATCGGCAGACCGCCGTCGCGCAGGATTTCCATCAACGAGTAGCCCGTACGCGCCTCGAGCACATGCTCCTGGCCATCGCAATCGATTGCGTGAACTTTGCCGGTCATCGTCACAGCCGCACGTAGGGAAAATCAGGCGGCTGATTATTGATGCCGATGCGCGGCGGCGCAATCCAGTTGGCGAACGCGCCCGGCGTGGTCACTTGCTGCATGAGCGATTGCACATAGGCGTGGTCGTTCCCGTCCGGCAGCCAGTCGCCCTGTCTGGCCGCCCAGGTCGCGGCATCGACGATGTCGCCGTCGGGGCTGGCATGGATGCCCGAAAACAGGCCGATCCGGCGGTGGAAGGCGCGGTGCGGCAATTTAATCTCGAAGTCGATGCCGGTTTCCTTGATCAACCGGTTCCAGCGGTCGACGCCGCGCTGGCAGTCGGCGATGTAATCGTCGCGCAGGCGCTCGTTGATCGCGGTCAGGGCGGAAGCCTCTCTTTGGCAGAGCTTGCCGTCGGCGAGCTCCGTGACGCCATAGCTCTCTCCCGTCAGTCGGTGGTCGTCCTTGATATGGGATTCCATGTAACGGCCCTTGAGCCCCTGGGTGTAGTAATTCGCGGCGTTGGTCGATTGTTCGGCGCCGAACAGGTCCTCCGACACGCTGAAATGGAAGTTGACATATTTCTGCAGCGTCGGCAGATCGATGCCGCCGTATTTGCGCACGTCGTCGCTCTTGTGTTCACGCATGATGTCGCAGGCTCGCTGAATGATGCGCGCGACGCCGGTTTCTCCCACGTACATGTGGTGGGCCTCTTCGGTCAGCATGAACTGGCAGGTCCTGGCCAGCGGATCAAAGGCGGATTCGGCCAGCGAAGCGAGCTGATATTTGCCGTCGCGATCGGTGAAGTAGGTGAACATGTAGAACGACAGCCAGTCCGGTGTGCGTTCGTTGAATGCGCCCAGAATGCGCGGTTTGTCAGGATCGCCCGAGCGGCGTTCGAGAAGTTCCTCGGCCTCTTCACGGCCGTCACGCCCGAAGTGTGCCATGAGCAGGTAGACCATCGCCCACAGATGCCGCGCCTCCTCGACATTGACCTGGAACAGATTGCGCATGTCATAGAGCGAGGGAGCGGTGGCGGCGAGGATGCGCTGCTGCTCGACCGAGGCCGGCTCGGTGTCGCCCTGGGTGACGATCAGCCGGCGCAGCGGGCCGCGGTATTCACCCGGCACCTCGCGCCATACCGGTTCGCCCTTATGCTCGCCGAATTTGATTTGCTTGCCATCTTCCTTGCCCTCGGCAAGGAAGATGCCCCAGCGGTAATCAGGCATCCGGACATGGCCGAACTGTGCCCAGCCGTCCTTGTCGACGCTGATGGCGGTGCGCAGGTAGACCTCCTTGTCCTGGTAGGCTTCCGGTCCGAAGGTGCACCACCAGTCCATGAATTTCGGATGCCAGGCCTCCAGCGCGCGCTGCAGGCGCCGGTCGGAGCCGAGATCGACATTGTTTGGTATGAGTTCGCTGTAATCCACGTTTGCCATGTTGCTGGCCCTCTGCCGCTAGACGCGGCGCTTGTGAAACCGGGGGCGCTCGCCGGTGCCGTAGAGCACCAGCGCGCCGTTGTCGCCCACCGCATTGGGACGCTGGAAGATCCAGTTCTGCCAGGCGGACAGGCGCGCAAAGATTTTCGACTCCATCGTCTCGGGGCCGGGGAAGCGCAGGTTGGCCTCCATGCCGCTCAGCGCATCGGGTGAGAAGCCGGCTCGCGCCTCGAGCAGGATGCGCAGTTCATCGTCCCAGTCGATGTCGTCCGGCGCGAACGTGACCAGGCCGAGTTCTAGCGCGCCCGCGGCATCGAGCGCAGTCCCGAGGTGGTCGCGTAATGCGGCTTGCACCGCGCTGTCGTCGAGAAAGCGCGTCTCCAGGCGGGTCAGTCCGTTGACCATGCGCAGGGGGCCGAAATTCAGCGGCGAGAGTGCGATGGTCGCAGGTCCGCGCTCGTCGCCCTCGAAGCTGCCGTCGAGCATGAAGCTCTGGTCTGCGGCGAGGACGAGTTCGAGCAGAGTGCCGGCGAAACAGCTGCCCGGTTCGACCACGGCCACCAGAGAGCGCGCCGAGACGTCGATGCGTTTCAGCACGCGCTGGGCATAGAGCAGGATTTCGCGCACGAACCAGTGTCCGGCATGCGTACCGAGCAGCCGATCGGCTGCGAGCACCGCGGCCGGCTCGCCCGCGCTCTTGAAGACCCAGGTGCCGATTTCCTCTTCGTTGAAACGCAGATGCAGGATGGCGTCGTCGAGCTCGCGCAGCACCGCCAGGGGCCAGAAGCCGACCCCTGCGGCGACGACGGCGTCGACGTCAGTGGGTAAGTCGCCCGCAGGTCCGCGCACGGTGAACGTCGCCGTGCCGAGCGTGCGATCGAGCGTGATGGCGAGGTTGTCGTAGTCGATACGATCGGTCTCGAAACGGCGCGACAGCGGCAGCCATTCGATGCCGCGCGCCTGGCGCGGGCGGTCCGAATCGGCAGCGAGTTCGGCTGCCCGGGCGGCGACCGTCTCGTCGAAGACAGAGGCCGGCACGATGCGGTCGACCAGCCCCCAGTCGAGCGCGCGCTTGCCACGCAGGCCCTCTTCGGTGGTGCAGAAGTAGTCGGCGCGATCGCGCCGCACGCGCCGTTTGTCGACCAGACGGGTCAGTCCGCCGGTGCCGGGCAGCACGGCGAGCAGCGGTAGTTCGGGCAGCGATACCGCGGTGGAGCCATCGTCGGCGAGGATGATTTCGTCGCAGGCGAGCGCGAGTTCGTAACCACCGCCGGCGCACGAGCCTTTGACCGCGGCCAGCCAGGTCTGGCCGGAATGCGTACTCGCGTCTTCCAGGCCGTTGCGGGTCTCGTTGGTGAACTTGCAGAAGTTGACCTTGTGCGCATGGCTGGCACGGCCGAGCATCTTGATGTTGGCGCCGGCGCAGAAGGCCCGCGGGTGTTTCGAGTACACCACGACGCAGCCAACCTCGGGATGCTCGAAACGCAGACGCTGGGCGGCGTCGTGGAGTTCGATGTCGACGCCCAGATCGTAGGAATTCAGCTTGAGTTCGTAGCCCTCGCCGATAGTCGCCTGTTCGTCGACGGCGAGGCCGAGCCAGGCCACCGGCCCGTCCACGGCCAGCGCCCAATGGTGGTAGTGCGCGGGGGCGGTCTGGAAATCGATGGCGCCGGCCGGCGCGGGTGAGCGCGGCGCCATGGCGTCGAGGGGAGCTGCTGCATCGGGCATGGGTCTATCCTCAGGCTGCGGCGGCGATGGCGCGCAGCGGTGGCAGTTCGAGCAGGATGGCGAGTGTCTGATCGACCGTCCGCCGCGACGTATCGACACTGAACCCAGCGCGTGCGTAGAGTTCCGCACGTTCGTCGAGGATCCGTTTCAGATCAGCCATCGCGTGGCGGTTGTCCGCCATCGGCCGGGTGTCGCCCTGGGCGATGACGCGTTCCATGTGCTCGCGCGGCGTGGCCTTGATCCACACCGTGGTACACGAGGCGAGCAGGTGCTCATAGGTTTCGGGCTCGGACACCAGACTGCCGCCGACCGCGATGATGGCGCGATCGAAGCGCGCCAGGCTCGCATCCAGTGCAGCGCGTTCGAGTCGCCGATAGGCAGTCTGTCCGCCGCGCGCAAAGATCTCGCTCACGGCGAGTCCGGCCGCGCGCTCGATTTCCTGAACGAGTTCGACAAAGGGCATGCCGAGGCGTTTCGCCAACGCCGCGCCAAGTGTGCTCTTGCCGGCGCCGCGCAGGCCGATCAGCGCCACATGGCTGGGCTTGCCGGCGGTGCCATGCGCGCCACGCAGGCTGCTGCATAAATGGCGCAGGGCGTTCGCGTCCAGGGTACGCAGCTGCTCGCGCAGCAACAGGTACTCGACCGGTTGGTCGGCGCGGGGGTCGAGCAGCAGGTCGAGTGCGATATTCATCGCTTCGGCAATGGCGGCCAGGACCAGGATCGAGGGATTGCCTTTGCCCGCTTCGAGTTGGGCCAGGTAGCGTTCGGAAACACCGGATGCCGCGGCCAGAATGCGCCGCGACATACCGCGGCGGGCGCGCAGCTGACGCACGCGTCGGGCGATGATCTCGAGGTGGAGCGAGGGTCCTTGCGGCGTTTCGCGGGGGCGCGTCAGAGCAGTCATGGAATTGCAGCATGTTGCATATCTTGAGGCAAGCTACATGCATTATATTGCATGGTCAAGCCGTGCAAAGCGTCCCATGGCAGCACCGGCCGGGACGGCGCCACCCTGCCTGCCTATACTGCGCGCTTCGACAAAAACAAGATGAGGGAGGACGTCATGTCCCGGCACGAGGGCACTCTGCAGGAAGGTAGTGTAGGTAAGATCGGTTTCGTCGAGCGTCACGGCCTGTGGAATGACGAACAGCGCGCCGCAGCCGGTGAACTCGAGGCGCGTATCCGCGAGCACGATCTGCGCACCATACGCGTCGCCTGGGGCGACCAGCACGGCATCGTGCGCGGCAAGAACGTCATGGCCCACGACTTTCTCCTGGCTTTGCGCAACGGCGTCGATTTCCAGACCGCGACGCTGTTCATGGATACGTCCAATCATATTTTCGCGCCGTTGTTCGCGCGTGATCCCGGCAGCGGCATGCACGTCGTCACCGGCGGTCCCGATGCCATCCTCGTCCCCGACCCGACGACCTTCCGCGTCCTGCCCTGGGCGGACCGGACCGGCTGGGTGTTGACCGAGATGTATCTCGCCGATGGCCAGCCCTGTCCGTTCGACACCCGTGGCCTCATGCGCCGTATGCTCGCCCGACTCAATGCCCGCGGCCTCGACTACGTCAGTGGTCTGGAAGTCGAGTTCTACATCACACGCCTCGAAGATCGCATGCTCGAGCCGGTCCAGGCGGGTTGGCCGCCCGACCCGCCGCGGGTCAGCGTGATCGCCCACGGCTTTCAATACCTGACCGAGGAGCGTCAGGACGAGATCAGCCCGATACTCGATATCCTCCACGACCATCTCGCCGCCCTCGACCTGCCGCTGCGCACGATGGAAGACGAATGGGGACCCGGTCAGTGCGAGTTCACGTTCGACCCCGCGCGCGGTCTGGCGAGTGCCGATCATATGCTGCTCTTCCGTACGGCGACCAAACAAATTTGTCGCCGCCACGGGCTGCACGCGACCTTCATGACCCGCCCCGCACTGCCCAATTTCTTTTCCTCAGGTTGGCACCTGCATCAGTCGCTGTGCGATCTCGACAGCGGTCTGAACGGCTTCGCCGCCGCGGCCGACAGCGCGCACGACCTGTCCGAACTCGGACGCCAGTTCGTCGCCGGCATCCTCGAACACACCGCTGCTGCGTGTGTGTTCTCGACCCCGACCATCAACGGTTACAAACGCTACGCACCGCATTCCTTCGCCCCGCATCGCATCACTTGGGCCACGGAGCACCGTGGCGCCTTGATTCGCGTGCTTGGCGAGCCTGGCGATGCAGCGACTCACATCGAGAACCGGGCCGGCGAGCCCTGCGCCAATCCTTACCTCTATATGGCTTCGCAGATCGCCGCCGGCCTCGACGGCATCGAGCGCAAGCTCGATCCAGGCCCGCCCGATCTTTCACCGTATGAGGCCGACAAGCCGCGTCTGCCGGCGAGTCTGATGGAAGCGGTGGCCGCGCTCGATCGCAGCGCCTTCTTTCGCCAGGCTTTTGGCGACGCCTTCGTCGATTACATACGCGGCGTCAAGCAGAGTGAAATCGATCGCTTCCTGTCCCATGTGACGGATTGGGAACAACGTGAATATTTCGAGGTGTTCTGATCATGAGCAATAGTTCCGACGACTGGCGTGGCCGCAAACTCGGTGGCATGAGTGTGGCCGAGATCGACGAGTTCCTGGCCGGACCGTGGCTGGCGCGCCTGGCCTGCCTGAAGCCCGATGGATGGCCCTACGTGGTGCCGGTCTGGTACCACTGGGATGGTGATGCTTTCTGGGTGGTGGCGCGCAAGCGTTCCGAGTGGGCGCATTTCATCGCCGCCGATCCGCGCGTCTCGCTGGTTGTCGACGAACCTGAACCGCCGATCCGCAAGGTTATCTGCGAGGGCCGTGCGGAAGTCGTCGAGGCCGGCGTCGGACCGTATCTCGAGAACGGCGAGAAGTCGGTCTGGAACCGTATCGGCGAGGAACATACCGGACCGCGCTACCTCGGGCCGCGCGCGCAGGAGTATCGCGGCGCGGTGAACGTCGAGCCGTGCTGGACGTTCCGCATCGCACCGCTGCACCTGACCACCTGGCAGGGCTTCGGCTGGCATCCACGCTACAAGCACCCCGAATTGCACACCGCGAGCCAACCCGAAGAGGGCCGAAGTTGAGCGGGCTGCTTGCGCCCGACGATCCCGCCCCGGTGCTGCTCGAGCAGGCGACGGGCGGTGCGCCGTTCGTGCTCACCTGCGATCATGCGGGCCTCGCCATACCCGAGGCGCTGGCCGATCTCGGTGTGCCCGAGCAGGAGCGCGTTCGTCACATCGGTTGGGATATCGGCGCGCTCGGCGTGGCCCGCGAACTCGCCCGCGTGCTCGACGCACCACTCATAGCGCAACGCTATTCTCGCCTGGTCATCGATTGCAATCGTCCACCGCACAGCGCCGATCTGATCCCGGAACGCTCTGAAGCGGTGGCTATTCCGGCCAACTGCAACCTTGCCGATGCGGCGCGCCAGGCCCGTATCGGCGCTATCTACGAACCCTATCACACAGCCATCCGCACCGTACTCGATGGTCGCGCAGCAAGCGGGCAGGAAACGATTTTCGTCGCCATACACAGCTTCACGCCGATCTATCTCGACTCGCCGCGACCGTGGCAGCTGGGCGTACTCTACGGCCGCGACCGGCGCCTCGCGCAAGTCCTGCTCACGCGACTCGGCAGCGACGGCGGGCTTACCGTCGGCGATAACCAGCCTTATCGCATCGATGGCAAAGACTACGGCATCCCCGAGCACGCCCTGGCCCGCGGGCTCGCCAATGTCTTGTTCGAGATTCGCCAGGATCTGATCACCACCGCTGACGCTCAGCAGGCCTGGGCCTCGCGCCTCGCGGAACTGCTCGTCGCGGCGCACGCCGACCTCCGCGCGGGAAGGGCTGCGGCGATTTGAACAGCGTGTACAGATTTCACTTGCATTCTGCGCCGAACTCTATAACCTGCGCGTCCTCCGTGTGTGACTGGCGGCGTAATTTCAGCTGTAAGGAGGTGAACCAAGCCGTTTCATGACCTCGGCCGGGTTCGGTATCAAGCCCGAACCGACTGGGCGCAGGCCTGCGTGGCTCTGCGGTAAGAAAGACCTGTCTGGGTGGGGACTACTACGATGTCTGATCATCAACCTATCTGGGGGCAACACCTCATACTCGATCTCGCGGGCTGCCCGCGGGCACTTCTCATCGATGCGGATCACCTGCGTACGTGGGTCAAAGATCTGATCGAAACCATCAAGATGAAAGCCTATGGCGAGCCTCAGATAGAGCACTTCGCTACGCATTCGTTTGATGCTGCCGGCTTTACGCTGCTCCAGTTGATAGAGACCTCGAACATCTGCGCCCATTTCGCGGAGAATCTCGGTCAGGTCTATATCGACATCTTCTCCTGCAAGTCATTCGACAATGACGCGGCGGTCGCCGTTTGCAGGAAGTACTTCGAACCCGAAGTCGTTGAACTGCATCTGATCGAACGCGGTAAGTTTCAAGCCTCGCTGCTCAAGGCGAGCTGAAGATGACTGGCCAGTTCGTCGAAGGCCTGTACCAGCAACAGGCCTTCCAGGGCTTTCATTACGATGCGCTGTTGTTCGAGGCGGAGACTGAATACCAGTCGATCCGGATCTACGACGCGCCCGTGCTCGGGCGCGTCCTGGTCCTCGACGGTGTCGTCCAGACCACCGAAGCAGATGAATTCATCTACCACGAGATGCTGACGCATGTACCGCTGCTATCGGTACCCGCGCCGCGCAAGGTGATGATCGTCGGCGGCGGCGACGGCGGCACGCTGCGTGAGGTCTTGAAACATCCGATCGAGCAGGTCGACCTGGTCGAGATCGATGAAGTCGTCATCAGCAGCGCACGCGAGTTTCTGCCGAGTCTGAACGACGGTGGTCGTGCATTCGATGACAGTCGGGTCACTATCGTGGTCCAGGACGCCTTTCAGTACATGAAAGAGCATACCGGTGAGTACGATGCGATTCTGGTCGATTCGACCGATCCTGTCGGCATGGCGGAAGCGTTGTTCTCGGACGATTTCTACCGATTGTGCCGCGATTCCCTGTCACCGACCGGCGCGATGAGCATGCAGGATGGTGTGGTGTTCTTTCAGCGCGACGAGGCGGCCCGTTCGATCGCCGCGCTGCGAGGCCTCGGCTTGCACGCCGGCGTCTATCTTGCCGCGGTCCCGACCTATTACGGCGGCAATATGACCTTCGGCATTGCCGGGGTCGATGCGGGCAT
This sequence comes from Gammaproteobacteria bacterium, assembly GCA_040904625.1. Taxonomy (GTDB): domain Bacteria; phylum Pseudomonadota; class Gammaproteobacteria; genus JACKNG01. The sequence goes on along the minus strand of JBBDTC010000228.1, from coordinate 1,621 downwards.
CCTGACGCCCGACCGCACAGCGCTCGAGAAACGTCATGCCGCACTCGGCGGTACGACTCGTCATTACTCGCCAGCAGTCCATTGTGCGAGCTTCGTACTGCCGCAATGGATCAGTGATGCCGTGGAGGGGAAAGACACATGAACGTTATGCCCGATCATTTCAAGTCCGACAGCCGCGGCAATGCCTATGCCGGTGATCATTTGCTGATCGAGCTGTGGGGCGCAGAAAACCTCACCGACGCGGATCTGATCGAGCGTGCGCTCGAGCAGGCTGCGCGCACGGCGGATGCGACGGTACTGCACTCCTATTACCATCCGTTCGGCGAAGGCCAGGGCGTGAGTGGCGTCACGGTATTGGCCGAGAGCCACATCAGCATCCACACCTGGCCGGAGCGTGCTTATGCCGCGATTGACGTGTTCATGTGCGGCGATTGTAATCCCAACCTGACCATCCCGGTCTTCCAAGAAGCGTTCGCACCGGAACGCATCGAAACACGCCTGTTCAAGCGCGGCCTGGCCCCGGCCAGCGCTATGCAGAGTGTCGCCTGAGGCGCGTTCCCCGCGCATCCAACCAGCGGAGCC
>JBBDTC010000228.1:0-1029 GCA_040904625.1 Gammaproteobacteria bacterium | reverse complement strand
AGCGCGGCGGCCCGGGTCCCTTCCCCGACCACTTCTACTGTTTTGCCAGCCCATGCCACCGCCCTGCCCGGTTTGTGAGCAGGCGCATGCGCGCCCATTCGTGCACACGGATGACCGTGACTACTGGCGCTGCGAGCAATGCATGGCGACCTTCGTCGATCCCGCTCAACGGCCAATTGCGGCCGCGGAACAGGCGCAATACGCGCTGCACCGCAACGACCCGGACGACTGCCGCTATCGTGGCTTTCTCGCGCGCCTGGCCGAACCGTTGCTGGAACGGCTGCCGCCACGCCAGTACGGGCTCGACTACGGCTGTGGTCCGGGCCCGGCGCTGGCCGCAATGCTCAGCGAGGCCGGCCATCGCATCGCCCTCTACGATCCGTTCTTCCAGCCAGACCCTGCCGTGCTGGAGCGCCGCTACGACTTCATCACCTGCACCGAAGTGTGGGAGCATTTTCATCGTCCGGCCGCGGAATTCGCGCGCTTGCACGCGCTGCTCGAGCCGGGCGGCTGGCTGGGTGTGATGACGCGTCTGCAGACTGACGACAGCCGCTTCGCCAACTGGCATTACCGCCGCGATCCGACCCATGTCGTGTTCTACCGCGCCGCGACGCTGCACGATATCGCACGCCGCTTCGGCTGGGCATGCGAGATTCTGGCGCCTGATACGGCATTGTTCCGCCGTGGCGCGGGTTGAGTAACGGCAGCGCAGCGGTGGCCGAGTGAACAGGCAGGAAATGGCCGTGGCCTGCCTCGCAGTTCGAGGCAGGTGCGTCCTTCGATAAGCCTGTCCTGAGCCTGTCGAAGGGCTCAGGGCTAAGGGCCCGCCGCAAAATAACCGAACGATCTGGAGCGCCGATCCATCCCGTCTGGCGGCGTTGCTCGTCAGTTGAATAGAACCACTATTCGCTCTCCTCGCGCCTTGCCAGCCGGGCGCCTCAACGCCCCAGATCGCTCAGTTATTTCGCGGCGGGCCCTAAGGCATTCACTCGCTGATCGCCGGCGACGGCGGGCGCTGGCTGAGCGGCC
>JBBDTC010000227.1:17113-23728 GCA_040904625.1 Gammaproteobacteria bacterium | reverse complement strand
GCAGTTCGTTGAAGCTGGTCACGCTCCAGACGTTGGCCTGGATGGCGAAATCCTCGGCCAGCAGGTCGGCCGCCGCGATCACCTCGCGCAGGATCGCGCCCGAGCCGAGCAGCTGTACCCGGGCTTCGTCCGCGCCGCGGAAGAGATACATGCCGCGCACGATGTCCTTGCCCACGCCCTCCGGCATGGGCGGATGGGCGTAGTTCTCGTTCATCATCGTCAGGTAGTAGAAGACGTTCTCCTGGCGCTCGAACATGCGTTCGAGGCCGTGATGGATGATGACCGCGAGTTCATAGCTGAACGCCGGGTCGTAGCTCACACAGTTGGGTATGGTTGCGGCCATGATGTGGCTGTGGCCATCCTGGTGCTGCAGCCCTTCGCCGGCCAGCGTCGTGCGCCCGGCGGTACCGCCGAGGAGGAAACCGCGCGCCTGCATGTCGCCCGCGGCCCAGGCGAAGTCGCCGATGCGCTGAAAGCCGAACATCGAATAGAAGATGTAGAAGGGGATCATGGGCAGGTCGTGATTGGAATAGGACGTCGCCGCGGCCATCCACGAGCACATCGCACCTGCCTCGGTGATGCCCTCTTCGAGGATCTGGCCGCGCTGATCCTCGCGGTAGTACATGAGTTCGTCATGGTCGACCGGCTCGTAGAGCTGGCCCACCGCGGAGTAGATACCGAGCTGACGGAACATGCCCTCCATGCCGAAAGTTCGCGCCTCGTCCGGCACGATGGGTACGACCCGGGCGCCGATGGTCTTGTCCCGCACCAAGGCCTGGAGCAGACGCACGAAGGCCATGGTGGTCGAGATCTCGCGTTCACCCGAGCCGCCGAGCACGGCATCGAAGATGCTCAGGTCGGGTATTTCGAGGGCTTGCGAGCGCTGGCGGCGCTGCGGCAGGAAACCGCCGAGCGCTTCGCTGCGCTCGCGCAGGTAGCGCATCTCCGCGCTGTCTTCGGGGGGTTTGTAGAACGGTGCTTCGGCGATGTCCTGGTCCGAGATCGGGATATCGAAGCGATCGCGGAACGCCTTGAGTGATTCTTCGCCCATCTTCTTCTGTTGATGGGTGATATTCTTGCCTTCGCCGGCTTCGCCCATGCCGTAGCCCTTGACGGTCTTGCACAGGATGACGGTCGGCTGGCCGGTATGGGCGACGGCCGCGGCATAGGCTGCATAGACCTTGTGCGGGTCGTGCCCGCCGCGATTCAGCCGCCAGATGTCGTCGTCGCTCATGTTCGCGACCATCGCCGCGAGCTCGGGATACTTGCCGAAGAAATGCTCGCGCACGAAAGCGCCATTGAAGGCCTTGTAGGCCTGGTACTCGCCATCGACCGCTTCATCCATGCGTTGGCGCAGCAGGCCTTTGGTGTCCTTGGCGAGCAGCGGATCCCAGGCCGAGCCCCAGATGACCTTGATCACGTTCCAGCCGGCGCCGCGGAAATCCGATTCGAGTTCCTGGATGATCTTGCCGTTGCCGCGCACCGGGCCGTCGAGGCGCTGCAGATTGCAGTTGATCACGAACACGAGATTGTCGAGCTTCTCGCGCGAGGCGAGCGCAGCGGCGCCGAAGGCCTCCGGCTCATCCATCTCGCCGTCGCCCATGAAGGCCCACACCTTGCGTCCCGAGCCTTCGACCAGACCGCGATGCTCCAGGTAGCGCATGAAGCGGGCCTGGTAAATGGCCATGATCGGGCCGAGCCCCATCGACACCGTCGGGAACTGCCAGAAGCCCGGCATCAGCCAGGGATGCGGATAGGACGATAAGCCCTTGCCGTCGACCTCCTGGCGGAAGTTGTCGAGATCGTCTTCGGAGAGCAGGCCGTGCAGGTAGGCGCGCGCGTAGATGCCGGGTGCGGAATGGCCCTGGAAGAAGACCAGGTCACCGCCGTGTTCGGCGCTCGGCGCATGCCAGAAATGGTTGTAGCCGACTTCGTAGAGCGTGGCCGCACTGGCATAGCTCGCGATATGCCCGCCGAGTTCGGCATTCTTGCGGTTGGCTTTGACCACCATGGCCATCGCGTTCCAGCGGTTGATGGAACGAATGCGCCACTCCAGCGCGGGGTCGCCCGGGGTATAGGCTTCGCGATGCGGCGGGATGGTATTGATATAGGCCGTGCGGGCCGAATAGGGCAGGTTGACGCCTGATCGCCGCGCCTTCTCGATGAGCTTTTCGAGCAGGTAATGGCTGCGCTCGACGCCTTCGACTTCTATGACGGCATCGAGGGCGTCCAGCCACTCCTGCGTTTCCTGTGGATCTTTGTCGGATTGGGTCATGTGCACTGTGCAGTGAAATGGCGTGCCCAATCTTATAGCTTATGAAGGGGCGCTTACAGGGCCGCCCTGCCGTGCGCGACAGTCTCGCTCGATCGCCCCGGGCAGATCGTCACGGGCAGGGCGTTTCACGCGCGCAGCTGACCCCGTTGTCGTAGAGGAACTGGATGAATTCCGCGCCGGGGACGAAGCGTTCTTCGAAGTCCGTGATATGCGCGCCGCGATCGATCTCGGTCAGAAAGCAGGCGCTTTGTTCGCCGTCGCTGCGGCAGACGAACTCGAGTGGGCGCACGGCCGCGGAGTTGGTCGTCAGGCGGTAACCCTCGGCCGTCTTTTCCCACGCGTGTACGAAGCGGGTGTTGGCGCAATCGCAGGCCAGGTAGCGATCGGCGAATTCGATGAACTTGCCGACCGTCATCCGCGGCGTATCGGGGTCGACGGGCGGATTGACCAGGCGCGCGCCGAGCAGGTCGCGCGGCGTGGCGGTGCGGTCGGCAGCCACGGCCGGGGTTTCGGCTTCGTCCGCGGACCTGGCGAAACCCGGCAGCGGCACACGCGCGCAGGCGCTGAGAAGGAGCGTGGTGAGGAGTACGATGAGCAGGGCTGGGCGGGATGCGGTCACGGTAATGGCTTTACTCCGGGTCAGGATTTGGCGGCCCCGGTGGGGCCGATTTCACGCAGGAAACGGTGCCGTTCGAGTTCGAAGCTGACTCGCGCGATGATCAGGTCGAGTATCTTGTGTACGCGCTGTTCGAGCTTGCGTCCGGCGCGGTAATCGGCCGGCGCATAGAAATCGATACGATTGGCCGCAACCAGGCGCTGGCAGACCTCGATCGCTTCGCGGCTGCGCGGCTTGTGCACGGCCAGCGCGAATCCGCCGTAGTTCTTCACCACTGTCATACAGGGCACGTCGGTGAGGCCGTCGCCGACGTAGAGCATGTGCTGGAACGGAATCGGACGCTCGGCTTCGGGCATGTATTCGTTGATAGTCTCCTGGGTCCGTTCGCGCCCCTTGTTGATGCGGAACAGGTACTGGGTCTTGGCCGTGTCATTGATGACGATGGTCGGGAAACGCGCCGCTTCATGGTGATCGAAGTAGTACTGTGAGGCATAGATGCGGGTGAAATGCGATTTGATGCTGATGCCTTCGAGGATCTCGCCGAGCCCCGCGGAGATGATGTAGTGGCGCGTCTGCACGGTGCCCTGGGATTGCGCCTCGACATAGGCGTCGATGCGTTCGAACCAGGCTTCCACGCCGGGATAATAGACGATGCCGGCGGCCAGGCGGCGCAGGTCGTCACGGCTGAGGTGCGCCTTGTTGGCCTCGATCTTCTCCACCAGCAGGCGCATATAGGTGAGGATGGCGTCGCCGCCGGTGCGCACGACCTCGGCGTTGACTTCGTCCCAGAAGGCACCCGCCGAAATGCCGAGCTGCGGCAGTACCGTGTATTCCTGCATCGGCTGCGGCGTCAGCGTGCCATCGAAATCGTAGACGATGGCCAGCGTGCTGCGGTGATAGGTGTCCTTGCGTGCCATGAGGCTCAGGCGTAGTCGACGATGTGCAGCACGACCCGCGACGCACAGGCGGTCGAAGGCAGGACGTAATGGGCCAGCGCGGCGATCGCTGCCGTCGGTCGATGCAGATCGGGAACCATGATGGTCAACATACGCGCCGCGGCCGCCGAACGCACGCCGACGGCGGAATCTTCGAGGGCAACGCAGCGCTCCGGTGCCACGCCGATGCCGGCCGCTGCGCGCAGGAAGATTTCGGGCTCGGGTTTGCCCTGCTCGACCTCATTGCCGGCGACCAGCACATCGATGTACGGCGCGAGCCCGGCCAGCGCCAGCGAGCGTTCAGCCTGACCGCGCTCGGTCGACGTGGCGACGGCGAACGGGACGCCGCGTGCCGCGAGCTGGGCCAGCAGGTCTGCCATGCCGGGTTGGGCGGGAACGCCGTGCCGGTCAGTATGGTCGACCCAGATGGCGCGAAAGCGCTCGCGAAAATCGGCCATCGGGAACGCCTCGCCCCAACCGTCGCGGATGGCGGCTTCGACGGCGCGCGGCGGCAGCCCCATCCACATCATGTAGGTTTCGTCGCTGAGCGTGTAGCCGATGTCGCGCGCCGCGGCCTGCGCTGCCATACGAAACAGCGGTTCGGAGTCGATGAGGATGCCGTCCATATCGAACACCACGCCGGCGTAGGCAGCGTGACGCCCGTTCATGTCGCGGCTGGTCGCTGCAGATGATCGGCCAGGCGTTCGCCGTCGCTGTCGACGATCAGGTGGGTGATGTCGTGCGCGCTGGCGAAGCCACGCTCGACCCAGTGGTTGAACAAGGCCAGCCAGGGATCGAAGAAGCCGTTGACATTGAGCAGGCCGATGGGTTGCTGCAACTGGCCGAGCTGGCGCCAGGCGATGACCTCGAGCAGTTCATCGAAAGTGCCGATGCCGCCGGGCAGGGCGACGAAGGCATCGGCGCGTTCGATCATCACCGCTTTGCGCTCGAATAGATCATCGACCAGGACTTGTTCTGACAAACCCGCATGGAGGACTTCGGCGCGGGTCAGGAAACCGGGAATGACTCCGACCACACGGCCGCCCGCGGCCAGCACCGCATCGGCGACGACCCCCATGAGGCCGACCTTGCCGCCGCCGTAGACGAGTCCGAAGCCGCGCCGGGCCAGAGTCTCGCCGAACGCCTGAGCGGCTTCACGATAGGCGCTGTCGTAGCCCTCGCGCGCGCCGCAGAAGACGCAGACCATGGTGGTCATGGTCGGTCCGCCGTTGCCATGCGCGGTGCGGGTGCCGGGATCATTCGACCATCCACACCAGTACTGCGCCCTTGACCTGCCAACTGTCGGCGTCGTCACGGGCGAGATGAATCAGGCGCCCGGCGCCGCACTCCGTACCGCATTGGTATTCGACATAGACCAGCGCATGGCGGCGATCGTCATCGAAGCCCGCGCGCGACAGCCGCAGCAGGCCGGGTGCGCCCTCGTAGCGGGCGAAGAACTGGCTCCAGGCGAGCTGGGGTTCAGCGGCGGCAAAGAGTCTCTCTCGTTCATGGTCGTCGAGGAGCTGGTAGCTGACATCGAGACGCAGCGGCTGATCGATCGCGGCGACAGTCGCATTCATCCGGATCCAGCTGTCCAGCGTCTCCGCCGGCACGCCGAGATCCGCGGCCACCGCCGCGGCGGTGTCGCCGTGTTCGGCGATGGCCGCAGGATCGCCGGTGGTCTCGGCGGCGATGACGAGCAGGCGCTGATCGTCGTCGAGGCCGTGGTTGATGAGGGTCTCGAACACGGCAATCTCGGTATCACTGATGCGCATGGCCGCAGCGGCGGACGGGCCGCCGACGCTGAGCCCGATCGACAGGACGAACCAGAACAGACCGGCACCTGGCCGCGGCATGTCGGCTGAACGGCGCATTCAGCAGGCGCGGCGCTGGTCGGGCGGCGCCGCGGCGGACAGGGCGTGGGCGAGTTCGCCCAGATTGGGTGCGGCATCCAGGCTGAGCACACCGTCGGCGATGCGTTCGGCCTGCCCGGCGCTCACCCAGCGCGTGGCGTTATCGCGGTATTTGTCGAGGATTTCGCTTTCAGTCATCGGATTGGCGTCGGTGCCGCGGTTGACGGCGATGTGGTGGTAGAGTTCGCGGCCGTCGTGGGTACGCACGAGCAGCCCGGCCGAATAATACTGCGGGTAGCTCGAGTGCGGATCGTCGGCGTAATCGACCCGGGCGGCGAGCGTCGTCAAGGCCGGGTCGACGAGCGCGTCCGGTTCGATTTCGGCCAACGTGAAGCGCCCGCGCGCCAGCGCGGCGGCGACGATCCAGGGCACACTGAACTGGGCTTCGTAAGCGTTCTGCGGGCGTTGCTTGGCTGCGAGAGGTTCACACACGATGGCCACCTGGTGGGGGTGGATGAGGGCGGTGACGGAGGCGATCTCGGCCGCTTCCAGCGCGTGTTCGCGGCGCAGATGAAGTGCACAGTCGGCGAACGCATGGTTGAAGTGACAGGCCGGATACGGTTTGAACGCCACCCCCAGGGTGCGCCAGTCGCGGCCGAGGTCCTCGCCCAGCGCGCCGAGTTCCCAGCCGCCTGCACCAAGCAGGGTGTTGTAAAGTCCGTAGCGGCCTTCGAGCGGCGCTGCCGGGCCGATGTAGCCGCTCGCGGCAAAGGCGGCCGCCGTGATCCCGCAGACCGCGGCCCAGCCCGGGTGCAGACGTTTGGTCCAGGCGCCGTCACTCAAGAACTCCATGTTGCCGGCGGCCAGGCTGAGTACGATGCCGAGCGCATGGGCGTGCTGCGCGGCATCGAGTCGCTGCAGCCAGGCTGCGGCGGC
>JBBDTC010000227.1:0-17013 GCA_040904625.1 Gammaproteobacteria bacterium | reverse complement strand
CGCAAGACGCTGGCCGGGATCTGCGCGGGCGTCAGTCCTGCGGCGAAGCCCGCCAGCCGGGCCGATACCGCGCCGGGGAATTGAGGGGTAGTGCTCATCGCGGGCATGATCGCAGGCCGGGTAGGGTTCCGGCAACGATCGAGCGCAGCAGCCAAGGGAGACACATGCAACTTCAGCCACTATTTGCTCTGCTCGTGGGCATTGCCGCCGCCGGCGACGGCTGGGCCGGGCAAGCTGCGCTCGAGGGTTGGGCCGACGTCATTGCCACCGAACGTCAGCAGGGCAAGCTGCTGCCGCGGGTCAGCGATCTCCAGCCCGGTCTCGATTTGGACGAGGCCTATGCCATCCAGCGAGCATTGGTTACCGTCGAGCGGCCGCACCGTGGGATCGGCGGCTACAAGGCAGGCTTTACCAACCCCGCATCGCGCGCACCCTACGGTCTCAATGGGCCGGTCACCGGCGTGCTCTATGCAGATGGTGCCCGGGCCGACGGCGCGACCATCGATCTCGCCGACTTCCATCGCCTGATGATCGAAGTCGAAATCGGTTTCGTGTTGCGTTCGCCGATCCGGCGGCCCATGAAGTCGCTGGACGATCTCCTGACCTACGTCCGCGAGGTGGTCCCGGTGATCGAACTCCCCGATTTGGCCTACGACAATCCCGAGCGCCTCCGTGGCCTGGATATCGTTGCGACCAACATGGCGGCTAGCGCCTACGTCGTCGGTGCACCGTTGCGCCTGTCACGGCCGGCCGCGGTGAATGACATCGACGTCGTACTCTTCCGCGATGGTAAGCCGGTCGATGAAGGCCGGGCAGCCAATGCGATGGGCGACCAGCTCGGGGCATTACTGTGGCTGGTCAATCACGTGCAGGCCGCAGGCTTGCCGCTCGAAACCGGTCATGTACTCATCACTGGCACACTCGGCAAGATGAATGCCGGCATCGCCGGGCATTACCGCGCTGAGTACGCGGGCAGCGGAGAAGTCGCGTTCGAGGTCATCGGCGCAACGCCAGCGACCGCTCAGGTGAAATAGTCGGCCCCCGCCAGCACCAGTGTGGCAAGGAGCAGACCCACCAGCAGGTAGCGAAAGTTCCAGCGCAGAAAATTCGTTGCGGGAATGCCGAAGCGCCCCTGCATGGCGAGCGCCGTGCCCGAAAAGGGTGAGGTGCCGAGGGCAACCGACCAGGCCATCAACACCACCATGCCGACCAGATTGGGCGCGGCGAGACTGGCCGGAAACAGTCCGGCGATCGCGGCCACGCTGATGACGGGGTGGATGCCGACCAGGGTCAGGCCGACGAGGGCGATTAGCAAAGGAACGCCATCGAGAGGCTGGCGGGGATCGATGACGAGATCGAGATCGCTGGCGCCGGCGAGGGCACCGACGCCTGCGCCGAGCACGGCGGCGCCCAGGAACAGTGCGAATTCGCCGCCCATGCGCGGCAGTTCGCGCTCGACGTGATGGGAAAAGAGCCGGCGGGTGTCGCGCGGCGGCCGGCGCAGGTTCATCAGCACCACGCAGCTGGCGGCGGCGATGACGATGGTGGTCAGGATCGGCCAGGTCGTGGGCAGGTTGTAGAAAGCGATGACCAGCACCGACAACAACACCGGAACCGTCAGCGCCTCGCGATGCAGCGGGAAACCGACGAAATCGGCGACCGCCGGATCGCGGCCGAGTTCGAGTGCACAGTAGCCGAGCAGCAGCAGGGCAAGTACCAGGTTGACGCGGCCGACGGCGAGCATATCGACCCCGGGCACGTAGTGCAGGACCACCGCCATGGCCGCGAACAGCGGTGACCAGCACGCAGCCGCGGTAAAGGCGCGCGAGATCACCTTGGCCTGCAGTGCTGTCAGCGAGCCGTCCTTGGCAATTCGTTGGCCGACGATGAATGCCGCCGAGATATTGATCACGGCACCGAACAGGTGCGTCGCGGCGAGCGTCTGGTAGAGCGCCTGGCGTCCCTGCGGCAAGCGTTCACCGAGATGAGTGCCGGTGCGTGTCACCATGCGCAGGAACGATACTGCCGCCAGCATGCCGAGCAGGGCCTGGTTCCCTTCGAGCAGGGCCAGGCCGCCACTGGCGGCAGCCTCGAGCCCGGCCAGGCCGAGCGCGGCGAGTCCGATGCCGGCCATCAGCACGAACTGGATTTGCTGAAAACGCGGCACGGTCTCGATCAGCATGACGCCGATCAGCCAGGCCAGCAGGCCGGCCGGCCAGGCCGGGAAAGCACCGTCGGAGACGCCGTTGATGACCGAGAGCACGATCATCGTACAAATCAGCCAGCCGGCCAGGCGTTCGCGCAGTAGCCGCCCGGCGCCGGGCGCAGGGCTCAATGCAGGCCCATGTCGCGAACCACGGTGGCCGCGATTTCCTCGATGGAGACGGTGGTCGTATCGAGCCAGGGAATGTTTTCTGCCCGAAACAGGGCCTCCGCCTTCTGTACTTCGGCGCGACAGCGCACCAGGGAGGCATAGTCGCCGTGCGCGCGCCGTTCGCGGCGGATCCGGCTGAGCTGCTCGGGGACTATGGTCAGGCCGTAGAGCTTGCCGCGGCAGGGGCGCAGGATCTTGGGCAGTTTGCAATCCTCGAAGTCGTCGTCAGTCAACGGATAGTTGGCTGCGCGCAGCGAGTAATGCATGGCGAGATAGAGACAGGTCGGCGTCTTGCCACAGCGCGACACGCCGATCAGGACGACGTCCGCCTCGTTCAGATCACGCGGTGACAGGCCGTCGTCGTGACCGAGCGTGAAGTTCAGTGCATGCACGCGGTCTTCATAGAGGTTGAGGTCGCCGATGCCGTGCATGCGTCCGGCGGTGTGAGAGGAGGCGCAGCCCAGCGCCGCTTCCAGTGGTTCGATGAAGGTACCGAACAGATCGAAAACGTAGGGGCTGCTGCGCGCGATGACATTCTGTGCCGCCGGATCGGTCAGTGTGCTGAACACCAGCGGCGGCTCGTCGCTGTCGGCGGCCGCCCGGGCGATGGTTGCCACGGCGCCTTCGGCCGCCAGCGGTGTGGTCACGAACGGGATGTGACTGCGCTGGAACTCGATATCGGGGAACTGCGTGAGCAGGCTCGAACCGAGCGTCTCCGCGGTAATCCCGGTGCGATCGGAAATGAAGAAAACGCGGCGTTTCATGGCATCAGGGGGCGGTTTACGGGCAGGTGCGCGACTCGGTTACAATCCGGCCCCTGTTGCTGCTCGCGCTGACCGCGCGCGGGCAGGTCATCGAGTTCGAAGCTGGGAGCCAATAGGCAGTGATGAGCGAGTATATCGTTTCTCTGAACGAGGTGGGCATGCACGACGTCGACAAGGTCGGCGGCAAGAATGCTTCACTGGGCGAGATGATTCGGCATCTCGACGCCGCGGATGTACGCGTGCCGGGCGGTTTCGCGACCACCGCCACCGCCTTTCGCGACTTCCTCGCGCATGACGGCCTGGACGCGCGGATCAAGACGCGTCTGGCCGGATTCGATGTCGATGACGTGGCCGAACTCGCTCGTGCCGGCAAGGAGATCCGCGACTGGGTTGTCGAAACGCCGTTCCCGGCCCGGCTCGACGAAGAAATAGAACGCGCCTATGCATCGATGAGCAACGGGACGGGGGGCGAGTTCTCCGTTGCCGTGCGCTCGTCGGCAACCGCGGAAGATCTGCCGACGGCGTCGTTCGCCGGGCAGCAGGAAACGTTTCTGAACGTCTCCGGCCTCGAGCAGATCAAGCGCCGCATCAAGGACGTCTATGCGTCGCTGTTCAACGACCGTGCAATTTCCTATCGCGTGCATCATGGCTTCGATCATCACCTGGTCGCACTGTCGGCCGGGGTGCAGCGCATGGTGCGCAGCGATGTCGGCGCGAGCGGCGTCATTTTTACGCTGGACACGGAATCGGGCTTTCGCGATGTCGTGTTCATCACCTCCAGCTACGGGCTCGGTGAGATGGTCGTGCAGGGCGCGGTTAATCCCGATGAGTTCTATGTGTACAAGGCTGCTCTGGCCCACGGCCGATGCGCCATATTGCGCCGAAATCTCGGCAGCAAGCACCTCGAGATGATCTACTCCGAGCCGGGTGCGGACGCCGGTCCGGTGTTGACCCGCGAGGTCGAGCAGAAGCGGCGCGGCCGCTTCTCGATCGACGACGCGGACGTCGAAGCGCTGGCGCGACTGGCCGTCGCGATCGAAGCGCATTATGGCCGGCCGATGGACATCGAATGGGCGAAGGATGGTGAGGACGGCCAGCTCTATATCGTGCAGGCGCGCCCGGAAACCGTACAAAGCCGTGACGGCCAGGTCATCGAGCGCTGGGAGCTGAAGGGCGAAGGTGAAATCCTGGCCGAGGGGCGCAGCATCGGCCAGCGGATCGGCAGCGGCACCGCGCGCGTCATCACCAGCACCGCAGACATGGACCAGCTCGCCGCTGGCGACGTACTCGTCACCGACATGACCGATCCGGATTGGGAGCCGGTCATGAAGCGCGCCGCGGCCATCGTCACCAATCGCGGCGGACGTACCTGCCATGCCGCCATCATCGCGCGCGAACTCGGTGTACCCGCGATCGTCGGCTGCGGTGACGCCACCGATCGCATCGCCGATGGGCGCGAGGTCACGGTGAGCTGCTCGGGCGGCGACACCGGCCATGTATTTGCCGGGCTGCTCGATTTCGAGCATCGGGAAATCGAGCTCGGTGCGATGCCCGAGGTGCCGGTCAAGATCATGATGAACGTCGGCAATCCCGATCGCGCCTTCACCTTCGCGAGTCTGCCGCACCGTGGCGTTGGCCTGGCGCGCCTCGAATTCATCATCAACCGCATGATCGGTATCCATCCCCGCGCGCTGCTCGAGTACGACGCCTTGCCCGCGGAGCTCAAAGCGGTCATAGAGCCCCTGATTTCGGCTTACCCGAACCCGCGCGAATTCTTCGTCCAGCGGCTGGCCGAGGGCATAGCCACGATCGCCGCGGCCTTCGCGCCGGAGCCCGTCATCGTGCGTCTGTCCGATTTCAAATCGAACGAATATGCCAACCTGATCGGCGGCCCCCGCTACGAGCCGGACGAAGAGAACCCGATGCTGGGCTTCCGCGGTGCCTCGCGTTACATCGCCGAGACGTTCCGCCCCTGCTTCGAAATGGAATGCGAGGCCTTGCGCTATGTCCGCAACGAGATGGGCCTGACCAACGTTGAACTCATGGTGCCGTTCGTCCGTACCGTCGCCGAAGCGGCCGCCGTGATCGATCTGCTGGCGCAGAACAGCCTGCGGCGCGGCGTCGACGGCCTGCGGGTGATCATGATGTGCGAGCTGCCATCGAACGCCCTGCTGGCCGAGGAGTTTCTCGAACACTTCGACGGTTTCTCCATCGGCTCGAACGATCTCACCCAGCTCACGCTCGGCCTGGACCGGGACTCCGGTCTCGTCGCCGATCTCTTCGATGAGCGCAACGAGGCGGTGAAAGCGTTGATGCACAGTGCGATTGTGGCCTGCCGCAACGCGGGCAAGTATGTCGGTATCTGTGGGCAGGGGCCGTCCGATCATGAAGATCTGGCCGAATGGCTGATGGACCAGGGTATCGACAGTATCTCGCTGAACCCGGATACGGTGGTCGAGACCTGGCTCGACCTGGCACGGCACAAACGGCCGGAGTGAGGGACCTGATGGGGCGCTGCCGGGACGCGTTTCAGGCGTAGTCTTCCAGCATCTGCCGTTCATCCTCGGAAATGTCCGCATTGGCGAGGCGCGCAGCGACAAGCGCCGCATCTACGTACCCGGCCTCGACGAGGTAGCGCTTTTCCTCCGGCATGAGCGTGTCCATGACGAAGAGCCGGGTCGGCGCCAGGTACGCACCCGCGACTATCATCTGCACTTCCCCGATACGTTGCCGCAAACCCGCAATCGGCGTGGCGATCCGTGCCGCGGCGAACGCCGGGGTGGCAATAGCGCCGCTGTAGAGGGCGTGCACTTCCATCTTGTAGCTGATCATCGTCGCCGCTTCTTCGCTTTCGCTAAGCTCGTTTTCGATGTTTGCCAGGCGCCGAGGCAGCAGTTCGCGCAGCGTTTCGAGGAGTTCGGCGTCCGCTGAATCGGTTGTATAGATGTCGATGACGTTATCGATATCGAGCTGATGATAGGCGTCGGTGGCGAAAAGCTCGTTGCGCCGGTAGGTCAGCAGCTTGTAGGACGAGAATCCGATCAGGGAAAGAATGTCAGTGAGCTCGCGAATTGCCGGATTGAAGCCCAGCGCACACACCAGCTGGGTATGGTTCAGGCCCAGCTGGGCGGCTGCGTGATCGATGGCTTTGCGGAAATCGGCGGTCGAGGTCGTCTTCACACGATAGAACATGCGTGCCAGTTCAGTGTCGCCGGCGGTGAGTATTTCGCGGAACGTTGGCATGTGCGGCCTCAATCCGTGAGAGCTGACGGGGCGGGGGCCATGGTCAGGCGTCGAGCAACTTGAGTTGATCTTCGAGCACGGTACGCTCGCGCGCCGGGATCCGCGCGTCCGTCAGGCGGGACTCGATCAGTTCGCGCGGGATCAGTCCTCGGATGATCAATCGGCGCTTCTCTTCGGGAAGAATGGTTTCGCGGAAGAAAATGTCGCCGACCGGTATCAAGCGGCTGTCGACGATCAGGGTAACTTCGTTCACCAGGGCCCGAAAGCCACTGTGGGTTCTGGCCAGGCGCATTTCGGCGAAATCGATTTGCGCCACGCCGTCGGCATAGATGGCGCGCATCTCTTTCTTGTAACGGTCGATGAAAACGGCGTTGACGGTCGCCTCTATGCGCTGCTCGATATTGTCCAGGCGGCGCGGCAACAGGTGCTGGATGACTTCGAGCATCGGCAGATCGCGTGCGATGTATTGATAGATCGCGAGAACGTCCTTGATGCCGAGCTGCTGGTAGATGTCATTGACGAAAGCGAGATTGCGTTCACGCGCCAGTGCGTCGTACGAAGTGAAGCCGAGTACGGCAACGATATCGGGCAATTGCTGGATGTTCGAATTGAAACCCAGTGCACAGACCAGTTGCGGATAACTGAGATCCAGCTTGCGCGCCGCACGCCGCGCGCGCGCGACCCCGCTGGCCTTCGGTTCGTCCTGGGTCGATGCGTTCCGATAGAGCAGCTTGAGCAGCGTTTCTCCGCTGCCCTCGAGGATTTCGTCGAACCGCGCCATCGCCGCCATGCGAACTGCTTCGGGGCGCCCGATGATAGCACCTCAGGGAAGTGGCTGAGGGCCGTCTGCATCGTTTTTGAGCGAGGCGAGTTCGCGCTGTAGCGCGCCGAACGAGCGTACCCAGGGCGCATTGCTCTGCAGCGCGGCGGGTAACGTCGTCAGTGCGGCGGCAGCGCTGTCGGGGGTACTGAAGACCCCCACGATGGCACTGTAGGGTTCGCGCGATGCCGGGCGATGGAGGAACAGGGCCGAATCGTAGTCCGCGGCATGGTGCTCGACCAGGCGGGCCAGCGCACCGCGATCCTGCCCCGCGCCGACCTGGATGGTGAAAGCCGTGGCGGGCTGGGCCATGACCCAGGCGCGATCGTGGGGTGCGGTGGTCGCGCCCGACGATCGCGCCTGCGTCGCCGCCGGCGTGAGCGTGTCGCTCGCGGGCGGGCCGGCAGGGGGCAGGTCGGCGAGCGCCGTCGCGGCCGGCGCAAAGGTGGGCGCGGCGGCGGCAAACCATCGTCTGGCGGCAGCGTGCTCGGCCGGGACAGTGTCGGCGAGCAGGCGGCCGAGATTGAACTGCGCCGGCGCATAACCCTGCTGGGCGGCGTGTTCCAGCCAGCGTCGCCCCGCCGCGTGATCGCCGTGGCGGGCGAGGTGGGTGCCGAGGACGAAAGCGGCAAGCACGTCGCCGCTGTCTGCAGCTTGTTCGAGCAAGCGGCGCCCGGCGGCCGCTCGAGCTGGGTCGCGGATCAGCAGCAGCCCTGCGTTGTAAGCCGCTACGGCATCGCCGCCGGCGGCGGCGCGTCGCCACCAGGCGATGGCGCGGGCGGGATCAGCAGCGGTACCGACGCCGTTGTAGTAGACCGTCGCGAGTGTGCGCGCGGCGCCGCTGTCGCCGCTGGCGGCGGCACGAGCGAGTTCGGCCAGCACGGCGTCCGTGCCAGGTTCAGCCGCGGTGCCCGCACTTACGCGGTCATCCAATTCTCCCGTGCTGGTGTTTTCGCCCTGCGCCAAGCCGGCCATGCCGATCAGCAATGCAGCGCCGGCCGCGGCGAGGCGAAGACGGTCAATCCTCATCCGCTTGGGGAGAGATGCAATCAGGCGCGTCATGGCGGGGAGAATTTACGCGTTTCGAGACGCGGTGCAAGGTGAAGAAGTCGTCGTCCATTGCACGCAGCAGTGTCGATGGCGGCGGCCCATCCCGTTCCGGTGCGAGCCAGCGTGGGTAATCCGCGGCCTCGATCACGACCGGCATGCGCTCGTGTAAGGACGCCAGCCGCGCGTTCGCGGCGCAGGTCAGGATGGCACAGGTCTCGATGACGGCACCGTCGTGTTCCCAATGCTCCCACAAACCGGCAAAGGCAAAACAGGTTTCGTCAGGCCGATAGATGTACCACGGCTGCTTGCCGTGCGGGGCCGTGGTCCATTCGTAATAACCGTCGGCCGGGATCAGACAGCGCCGGCGGCGGAAGGCGGCACGGAAGGCCGGCTTTTCGGCCACGGTTTCGGCGCGCGCATTGATCATGCGCTGGCCGATGCGCGGGTCCTTGGCCCAGGACGGCACCAGACCCCATTGCAGGAGATGGGCAACGCGGCGTTCGTCAGCGCTGATGACGGCCAGCACAGGCTGAGTCGGCGCGATGTTGTAGCGCGCTGCGTAAGGCTCGATCACCTCGAGGCCGAAGTATTCGGCCAGTGCCTCGGGTGCGCTGTGTAAGGCAAACCTGCCGCACATCGCTTCTATCCTCAGCGTGCGCCGATCATGTCCTTGGCGAGGGCGAAGATTTCCGGTGCATCGAGCACGATATCGTTTGCTTCGAACAGCTTGGCGATGCACGCGCGATGGACCTCGAGCTTGAACGAGCCAAAGCCGATGGCGCCATAGCAGAGCTTGCCATGGCGTTCCTGCGCGCGGTCCAGCAACTCGATGCCTTCGATGCCGAGCGGCGGCGTGGCGTTGGCATCGAGCAGGATCTCGAGCTCGGGCAGGTCGCGCCAGCTCGCTTCATGGACCAGCTGGACGCCCGCCGCGCCCGTCGCGAGGAGGATGTTGGCCCCTTCCAGGGTTTTGCGCAGCGCTGCCGGATCGCCGGTCGCGGCAGGGAGCAAGTCGACCTTGAAGCGTCTGCGCATCGATTCACAGGCGGTTTCGGCGCGATCGAAGCGGCGTGAGGTGAGGACCACTTCGGCGCCTTCCTGGGCGAGCATGACGCCCGCGCGCTGGCCTACCGGCCCGGTTCCTGCCAGCACGACGGCGCGCTTGCCGCGGACGTTCATGTGGCGGCCGACGTAAGCCACCGCCGCAGCGGCCGTGGTGTTGCTGCCGTTGCTGTCGAGCATGACCGAAACGCGGAAATCCGCGAAGAAATGGTTGCGGATCGAAGCCAGAACGGCCTCGCCTTCGCCCATGTTGCTGCCGGTCACGAACAAGGCGGTGTTCTTCTTCTGCTTCGGCGGCCGCGTGAATAACGCGCCATCGACCAGGGTGCCGACCATGCTCGGTTTGACGTTGCCGCGGCACGAGACGTGATCGGCGCCGCCGTCGTAGGCGACGACGGTGTCAAAGGTGTTGGGTGTCGGGTCGGTATCGAGCTGGAACAGGATTTTCTTCATGATGACATCCTCGAGGTCGTCCGGTCGGTGCCGTGCCGTCCGCAGGTGGCGGTGGAGGAGGCACTATTAGGCCGTCGAACGCCCCTGCCGGGCAAGCGTGGCAGGCGACTGCGCAGTCACTTTTGGATGCGCATGGAAAAGTCGATCGCGCGCACATGCTTGGTCAGGCTGCCGATCGAGATGAAGTCGGCGCCGACAGTAGCGAGTTCGCCGAGCCTTTCGAGCGACACATTGCCCGAGATCTCGACCGTGGCCCGACCCGCGACCAGCGCCGTCGCCCGGCGCAGGGTGGGCAAGTCGAATTCGTCGAGCATGATCATATCTGCCTCGGCACTGAGCGCCTGCTCGAGTTCCGCCAGGGATTCGACCTCGACCTCGATGCGAACACCTCGATGCCGCTCACGAATGGCACTCACCGCCGCCGCGATCGAGCCAGCTGCGGCAATGTGGTTCTCCTTGATCAGGACCGCATCGAACAGGCCCATGCGGTGATTGCAGCCGCCGCCCGCGCGCACCGCGTATTTCTGCGCCGCGCGCAGGCCGGGCAAAGTCTTGCGCGTATCGAGGATGCGCGTAGGGCTGCCGGCCACGGCGTCGACATAACGCCGCGTGACCGTGGCGGTACCGGATAGCGTCTGCAGGAAATTGAGCGCGGTGCGCTCGCCGGTGACAATGGCCCGGGCCGGGCCGCGCAAGGTGCACACGACGACATCGGGCGCGACGGCGGCACCGTCGTCATACTGCCAGCTGACCTCGACGCTGGGGTCGAGTTCGGCATAGACGGCATCGAACCAGGGCGCGCCGGCGATCACGGCCGCCTCCCGGCACACGACATCGGCGCTGACAAGCCGTGAGGCCGGGATCAGCGTAGCGGTCAGGTCACCGCTGCCGACGTCTTCGGCCAGTGCGGTGCGCACACTGTGCGCGAGGTCGGCGGGCAGTTGGAGGCTGGGTTGGTCGGTCATGGGTTCGATGTCCGCGCCGGTGGTGGGCGTAGGGTGCTGGTACTGTGTTCGCGCGTGAGTCGAAATACGATGGGGCTCAGTAAGAGCAACGCCAACAGATTGGGCAAGGCCATGAGGCCGTTAGTGATGTCGGCAAGCGCCCAGACAACCTCGAGCTCGAACAGCGCGCCGAGCAACACGGCGCCCACCCAGACCAGGCGATAGCCGCCGATGACCCGGGTGCCGAAGAGATATTCCGCGCAACGTTCACCGTAATAGCTCCAGCCGATGATGGTGGTGAAAGCGAACAGCGCCAGCGCCACGCCGACCAGCGGTGCCCCCAGCGTGCCGGCCCCAATGCCGAAGGCCGCGGCCGACAGTGCTGCGCCCTGCTCGGGGCCGTGCCAGGCGCCGGTGACCATGATGACCAGCGCCGTGATGGAGCAGATGCAGATGGTATCGATGAACGTTCCCAACATGGCAATCATGCCTTGCTCGACCGCATTGTGCGTGCGCGCCGCGGCGTGGGCGATGGCGGCGCTGCCGAGACCCGCTTCGTTAGAGAAACAACCGCGCGCAAAACCCCAGCGCATCGCGACCCAGAGGCCGGCCCCGACGCCGGACGCCGGAGCGAACGCACTGTCGATAATGGTCCTGAAAGCGGCCGGCAGGGCCTCGAGATGGAACCCGAGGATGATCAGCGCTGCGCCCACGTAGAGCAGTGCCATCGCCGGCACCACCGCGGCTGCGACGGCCGCGATGCGGCGTACGCCGCCGATGACGACCAGTCCGGCGAGCGTTGCGGCGACCACGCCGGTGACGAGGTTGGGTACGGCGAAATGCACGTCCAGGACATCGGCGACCGAGTTCGCTTGCACCATGTTGCCGATGCCGAATGCCGCAATCATGCCGAACAAAGCGAACGCCGCGGCAAGCCAGCGCCAGGAATGACCGAGGCCATTGCGGATGTAGTACATCGGTCCACCGACGTAGTTGCCGAGATCGTCGACTTCGCGATAGCGCACCGCCAGCACCGCTTCGGCATACTTGGTGGCCATTCCGAACAGGGCGATGACCCACATCCAGAACACCGCGCCGGGCCCACCGAAATGGATGGCCGTCGCAACGCCGGCGATGTTGCCCGTGCCGACGGTTGCCGCCAGCGCCGTCATCAGGGCCTGAAAGGGCGAGATCTCACCGCTTTCGTGGCTGTTGTCGCGGCGGCCGCGCCACAGCAAGGCGAATGCGCGCGGTGTGTTGCGCCAGGGAAAAGCGCGCAGGCCGAGCGTGAGATACACGCCGACACCGGCGAGCAGGGGAATGAGGCAGTATTCGCTCCAGACGAAACCGCTCAGGGTCGCGAGCGCGTCACCGACAACCTCTCCAGCGGTGTTCGTCATCGGTACCGGTCCGCTGCGCCCGTAGCGCGCCGTTCGAGGACCAGTTGCTGGCCGCGTTGGGCAAAATCGAGGCGCTGCAGAAAGCTCATGCCGAGAAGTACATCGATGCCTTTCATGTCGGGCACGATCGAGGCGCGGACATCGCGTTCGACGATCCCGCCGAGCTCGAGGCGGTCGATGCGGGTGGCGTAGGACATGACCTGGCCGTTGGCCGTCATTACCGGGCGGGCCGGGCCGCGGCGCAGCGCGGCCGCGACTTCGGCCGATACCGCGACGTCGGTGGCGCCGGTGTCGATGATGAATTCTGCCGGGGCATCATTGATGCGTCCGCTGGCGACGTAATGGCCGCCGGAATTGCGTTGCAGGACGACCTGTCGGGTGCCGTCTTCGAGTTGCTTCGTGACCACATCCTGATTGGGGTTGCGCCGCTGATCGATCTGCGCGGAAAACAGCCAGGCGAGCAGGGCGATGAAGCCAACGGTCGCGAGGACATACATCGAGGTGCCTGTTTTCTGCGTGGACATGATCGAGCGAAAAGCGGGCGTGCGGTGTATCCTGCCGGGGGCCAGTGCTAATCTATTGAGACCCCCGTGATAGAGCAACGAGCGCCGCAGCCGCATTGGCATGGCTTGTGAGAGGCGCGCGAGTATCGCACAAGGATCGCACCATGAACACTGCAGCTCCGACTTCCATGACGTGTGAACGGATCCAGCCCACTCGCGAGATAGCGAGCCTGTCCGAGGACGTTGCCCGCGGGCTGTTCAAGACACCGCGAACCTTGCCGCCCAAATACTTCTACGACGAACGCGGCTCGCTGCTGTTCGATCGCATCTGCGATGCACCGGAATACTACCCGACACGCACGGAAGCCGCGTTATTGCGTGCCGTCGCGGATGACGTCATCGACACGTCGCGGCCCGACAACATCATCGAGCTGGGCAGTGGCACGTCACGCAAGACCCGCCACCTGCTCGATGCCTGTTACGCCAAGGACTGCTTCCCGACCTACGCGCCGGTCGACGTTTGTGACGAGATCCTGCTTTCCAGCGGTGAATCGCTGCAGGCCCAATACGATTGGCTCGAGATCAACCCCCTGGTCGGCGATTACACCGCGGGGCTCGGCAATCTGCCGCGTCTGGCGGCGCGCAATCTGGTCGTTTTCCTCGGTGGGACCATCGGCAATTTCACACCAGTGCAGGCACGCGAATTCCTGCGCGAGCTGCGCGCCATCATGGCCCCTGGCGATCATCTCCTGCTCGGCGCGGATCGGGTCAAGGAGCCGGATGTCCTGCATGCAGCGTATAACGACGACGGCGGTGTGACGGCGGAGTTCAATCGCAATGTTCTGCGAGTGCTGAACCGCGAACTCAGCGCGGATTTCGACCCGGACGGCTTCGAGCACTATGCGCACTTCAATCCCGAGGCCTCGCAGATCGAAATGCACCTCATCGCCATGCACGACCAGCGCGTGCGTATGGAGGCGATGGAGACCACCCTGGAATTCGCCGAAGGCGACACGATATTGACCGAGATCAGCCGTAAATTCACCCGAGCCAGGCTCGAGTCGATGCTGGACGAGGCGGGCTTCAACGTTGCCCAGCACTACGAATCCGCCGGGCCCAAGTTCTCCCTGGTACTCGCGCGGCCGGCGTGACGCTGAGTCTCTTACTACCGGCCACCGCCCTGCACCATGCGCCCAGATCCCGCGTCGTGCTGCGCCAAGTGTTGTCGTTCGATAGATGAACTATCGACTGATGGAAGGGCCGTTCGTGAATGGCTGGCTCACCCGCGCGCGCCAGGTACGCTCCCCCAACTGCGATGATCGTCCGGCCAAAGCGAGCCTCGAACTGGTCGTCATCCACACCATCAGCCTGCCCCCCGGCGAGTTCGGTACCGGTTGTGTCGAGCGCCTGTTCACCAATACCCTCGATTGCACCGCGCACCCTTATTTCGCCGGGCTGAAAGACTTGCACGTATCCGCACATTTCTTCATCGATCGACGCGGCCGACTCACCCAGTTCGTCGCCCTCGAAGCGCGTGCCTGGCATGCGGGTCGGTCGTGCTGGCAGGGGCGCGAAGCCTGCAATGACTTCTCCGTCGGTATCGAACTCGAAGGCTGCGACGAACAGCCGTTCGCCGAACCGCAATACCTCGCCCTGACGGACTTGCTGTCGGATCTTAGGTTGCGCATGCCGGCGCTGGATGCCGCACACGTCGTCGGCCACTGTGACATCGCGCCCGGCCGCAAGACCGATCCCGGTCCCTGTTTCGATTGGCCGCGGGTGCGCCGCGGCTTCGTTTGATGTTCCTGCTGGCCAACTATCTGTTGATCCTGCTCGGTGCGGTCGTCGAGTTCGTACTCGACGGCGCAGCCCGCTGGCGCAGCGCTCGCTGGAGCCTCGATTGGTTGCGCTGGTTGGAGAAGGTATTCGGCACGCAAAGCTGGTGGCGCGGTTGGTTGGCGGTGCTCGTCACGCTGGGCGTCCCGGTCGCCGCTGTCGCTGCGGGCTTCGCCCTGCTGCACGAGCTTTCTGCCCTGCTGGCCTATGCCATCAGTCTGATTGTGTTCGTGCTCATGCTCGGACCTGAAGATCTCGCTGCCGAAGTGGCCGCCCATCAGCGCGAGCCTGCTGCCGGCGCCCGTGACCGTCAGAACATGCCTCCGCCCGCCTATCTCCGCCACGCCGGGCCGGTCGACCTCGGCCCCCTGACCGGCGACGACGAGTTCGACGAGGCGCGCGGCGAACTCGCTGCGCTCGCGCTCGCCGCCGAGCATGCCTGGTTCCAGCCGCTGTTCTGGTTTCTCGTCCTGGGGCCGGTGGGCGCGGTTGCTTATCGGCTGTGTGCGAATCTGCGTCGCGCGCCAGGCCTGTCCGCCGAGATGGCGCAGCGGTTCGCGATCGTACGCGAAGCCCTCGAATTCGTTCCGGCACGCATTACGGTGGGCGCACTCGGCGTGGCAGGCACGCTGGTGCCAGTGCTCGATTGTGCGCGTCACGCCGGTCTCGGCACCTGGGGCGCAAGCGCGACCCTGGTAGCCCGTACCGCGCTGGCCGCGACCGACAACGGGCGGATACGAGAAGTGATCGGTGGTGACGCCCAGCGCTATCGCATCAACCAGATGCACGCCCTGCTCAAGCGCGCCATGACCGTGTGGCTGGTGATGGCTGCGGCAGTCGCGCTGGCCGCAGCCTGACGCATCAGTCGTCAGTGGCGACGAAGTCGCCGACCCGCATCTTGCTTAGCCGGCCATTGTCATAGATGAGCACATCATCGTCGCAGTACCAGTCGCCGATGACGACGCGCTGACAGGCACGGCCGTCGACGGCAACTGCGTGCATCGCCGGGCGGTGCGTATGGCCGTGGATGAGGAGTGTCGCCGCATGCCGGCGCAGGACCTCGGCGACGGTCGCGCTATCGACGTCCATAATCTCTGTATCTTTGCTCTCCATCGACGCCACCGTCCTGGTGCGTGTGCCGAAGGCAATACGGCGGCGCGAGGCGAGCGGTACGGCGAGGAAGAGGCGCCGCACCAGGGGATGGCGCACCACGCGGCGGAAGCGCTGGTACTTCACGTCGCGCGTGCACAGCAGATCGCCATGCGTCAGAACGGCGCACTGACCATCGAGTTCTATGGTGGCGTAATCCGGCAACAAGGTCGCTCCCGTCTGCGTAGAAAAATCTGCGCCGCAGAGAAAATCTCGATTGCCGTGCATGAAATAGACTGCGACGCCAGCCGCGCTGAGCCCGGCCAACGCCTCGACAATGGCGCGGTGTTCCGGCGTGTCATCGTCGTCGCCGAGCCAGACCTCGAACAGATCCCCGAGGATGTAGAGCTTCGAGGCGACCTGCGCCGCACGCGCCGCAAAACGCTGAAACAGTTCGAGCTTGTCGGGCCGGTCGACGCTGAGATGCAGATCGGAGACGAATAATTGCATCGTCGTCAACGCTGGCCGGGTCAGTCGGTGACCACGCTCGCCTGGACGATTTCCATCGGCTCCGACGGGACATCCTGATGGGGGCCATGGCTGCCTGTGGCGACACCCTTGATGGCTTTGACGGTGTCCATGCCGTCGACGACCTTGCCGAATACGCAATAACCCCAGCCGCTGCTGGTTTCGCTGGTGTGGTTGAGGAACGCGTTGTCCTTGACGTTGATGAAGAACTGGGCCGAAGCCGAATGAGGATCGGAAGTGCGGGCCATCGCCACCGTACCGGTGTCGTTGCTGAGACCGTTGTTGGCTTCGTTCTTGATCGGGTCCTTGGTCTCTTTCTGGCGCATGTCGCGGTCCATGCCGCCACCCTGGATCATGAAACCGTTGATGACCCGGTGGAAAATGGTGCCGGCGTAGTAACCGCTCTCGACATAGTCGAGGAAGTTGCGCGTGGTCTCAGGCGCCGCCTCCTGATTCAGTTCGAGAGTGATGTCGCCAAGGGTGGTTTCCAGTCGTACGCAGGTCATGAGAAGGCTCCAGGAATGGGTGGATGCGCCATCGCCGTCATCGAAGTCGGTGTCGGGGGGGCGCAGAAACGCGGCCATGGTGCACAGCAGGGCCTTTCGGCGCAAGCGCGGAGGCGCGCCGCAGCGGGCCTGGCTCGCATTGACGCTCCCGGGAGCGGTGCGTATCATCGCCGCTCCCAGCGGGTCGGGTTTTCGCTGTCGACACCGGGGCATAGCGCAGTCTGGTAGCGCACCTGCTTTGGGAGCAGGGGGTCGGGGGTTCGAATCCCTCTGCCCCGACCACTCGGGTCTTGCGCCGGAGGAACGGTCGGGCATTGCCGGCGCTGACGCACAGTGTCGGCAGTGATGGTTCGTCGCTCTGAAGCACGTGCGCCTGTAGCTCATGTGGATAGAGCATCGGCCTTCTAAGCCGAGGGTAGCAGGTTCGAATCCTGCCAGGCG
>JBBDTC010000226.1:0-23848 GCA_040904625.1 Gammaproteobacteria bacterium | reverse complement strand
CGCACCGCACTGTCGGCGTTCTACCGCAAGCGACGTGACATCACGTCGATGCTCGGCGGACGCTGTCGCGAGTGCAATACCCTGCAGTTCCCGCGCTCGCTGCTCTGCGTCAAGTGCAGCGCCAGCGACACTCAGGAGCCGGAGAGCCTGTCGCAACTCACCGGCCGTGTGAAATCCTTCACCGAGGACTGGCTGGCCTATACGCCATCGCCGCCCTACATTTATGGCAACGTGGAATTTCCCGACGGTGCCAATGTGATGCTCGAATTCACCGATTTCCGGCCCGGCGAGCTCAGCGTGGGCGACTCGGTCCGGCTCGCTTTTCGGGTCAAGGATTTCGACACCAAACGCCATTTCCATCGCTATTTCTGGAAACCGGCACCGCTGCACGCCCCATCGGAAGACTGAGGAGGCACATCATGGCTACAGGTATCAAGGACAAGGTTGCCATCATCGGCATGGGCTGCACGCGCTTCGGCGAGCGCTGGGACTGCGGCGTCGAGGAACTCGTCGTCGAGGCCTTCAGCGAAGCCCTGAGTGACGCCAACATCGATCGCCAGGCGATCGAAATGGCCTGGCTGGGTCTGTTCTTCCAGGAACAGAGCGCGGGCAAGTCAGCCTTGCCGCTGAGTATGGCGCTGCGCCTGCCGAACATTCCCGTCACCCGGGTCGAGAACATGTGTGCGACCGGTACCGAAGCGCTGCGCGGTGCGGTCTATGCGGTCGCGGCCGGCGCCTGCGACGTGGCTCTCGCACTCGGTGTAGAGAAACTCAAGGACACCGGCTACGGCGGGCTGCCCGAACGTTCCAAGGGCACGTTCGACGATCTGTGGCTGCCGAACGCCACCGCGCCGGGCGCTTTCGCCCAGCTGGCGAGCGCCTATTCGGCCCGGCACAAGTGCAACCCGGCCGATCTCAAACGCGCCATGGCGCACATCTCGGTCAAGAGCCATGCCAACGGCGCGCTCAATCCCAAAGCCCACCTGCGCCGCCCCATCACCGAGGATCAGGCCATTAATGCGCCGATGATCGCGGCACCTCTGGGGCTCTACGATTGCTGCGGCGTCAGCGACGGCGCGGCCTGCGCCATCGTCACCAGCGTCGAGAAGGCACGCGAGATGGGCATCAAGGACATGGTCACGGTCAAGGCGCTGCAGCTCGCCCCGAGCAACGGGCTCGAGATGTCGAACAACGCCTGGGACGGCAGCTATCTGCTGACCACGCGCATCGCCGCCGAACGGGCCTACAAGGAAGCCGGGATCAAGAATCCGCGGCGCGAACTCGACATGACCGAAGTCCACGATTGTTTCTCCGTGACCGAGCTGGTGGTCATGGAGGATTTGGGCCTGGCCGAGGAGGGCGGTGCGATCGAAGCCGTGCTCGACGGCCGTTTCGATCGCGATGGCGAAGTCCCCTGCCAGATCGACGGCGGGCTGAAGTGCTTCGGCCATCCGATTGGCGCCAGCGGTCTGCGCATGGCGTACGAACTCTACCTCCAGCTGCTCGGACGCGCCGGCGATCGTCAGCTGTCGAGTCCCTCGCTCGGCCTCACCCACAATCTCGGCGGCCATCCGTTCCGCAACGTGGCCAGCGTCTCCGTACTCGGTCTGCATGCCTGATCGATCCGACCAAGATTCCGCAACCGGACACTACCCATGAATCCATACCGCTCTGCCTGGCTGACCCCCGATCACGATCTGTTCCGCGACAATGTGCGCAAATTCGTCGAAAGCGAATTCCTGCCCCATCGCGAGCGCTGGATCGAACAGGGCCACCCTGAACCGGAAGCCTGGCGCAAAGCCGGCGACGTCGGCATCCTGTGCCCCGACGTGCCTGCGGAGTACGGCGGCGGCGGCGGTGACTTCGGTTTCGATGCGATCACCTACGAAGAAGTCCAGCGCGCCTGCGTTTCGAGCTTCGGCAACGGTATCCAGAGCATCGTCGCCCACTACCTCATGCGCTACGGCACCGAAGAGCAGCGCCAGCGCTGGCTGCCGGGGATGGCGACGGGTGAGATCATCACCGCCATCGCCATGACCGAACCCGGCACGGGTTCGGATCTGCAGGCGATCAAGACCCGCGCCGTGCGTGACGGCGACGACTACGTGCTGAACGGCTCCAAGACCTTCATCACCAATGGCTACAACGCCAACCTCGTGTGTGTGGTGTGCAAGACCAACCCCGAAGAACGCGCCAAGGGCATCTCTCTGTTGATGTGCGAAGTCGAGAATTTAGAGGGATTCCGCCGCAACAAGCCGCTGAAGAAGATCGGCATGAAGGGTCAGGACACCAGCGAGCTCTTCTTCGATGACTGCCGTATTCCGGTCGGCAACGTCCTCGGCGGCGAGGAGGGGCAGGGCTTCTTCCAGCTCATGGCCCAGCTGCCGCGCGAACGCCTGATCATCGCCGTCGCCGCGGTGGCCGCCATGGAAGCGGCGCTCGAGCAGACCATCACCTATACCAAGGAGCGCAAGGCCTTCGGCCAGCGCCTGCTCGATTTCCAGAACACCAAGTTCACCCTCGCCGAAGTCGCGACCGAAACCCGTATCGCCCGTGTCTTCGTCGATCACTGCATCGAGCAGCTCAATGCCGGCACGCTCGATAACGAGACCGCCTCGATGGCCAAATGGTGGTGCAGTCAGAAACAGTTCGAAGCCGCCCATGAATGCCTGCAGCTCCATGGCGGCTACGGTTACATGATGGAATACCCCATCGCGCATTATTTCGCCGACAGCCGCGTGCAGATGATTTACGGCGGCTCGAACGAGATCATGAAGGAACTCATCTCGCGCGCTTTGTGAGGCCGATGACCGCGGGTGGCGCCGTCCGCCTTTACAGCCCCATCCCGAGCCCCGATGAGCACCAACGCCAATCTCTATAGCCGCCTCGCCGCGGGCTTCGAACCCGCGCGCGCCTGCCTCGAACTCGACGACGGCCAGATGCTGAGCTGCGCCGAGGTCGACGCCGCCTCGGCACGTGCCGCGCAAGCCCTGCTCGCGCTGGGCCTGGCGCCGGGCGATCGCGTCTCGGTGGTGGCCGAGAAATCACCGGCCTTTCTGTGGCTCTATCTCGGCTGCCTGCGCGCAGGGCTCGTCTTTCACCCTCTCAATCCGGCCTACACCGGGGGCGAACTGACATTCTTCCTGGCCAATGCCGGCAGCCGATTGCTGGTGCACGATCCGGCGCTCGGACCACGCATCGATGCCATCGCCGCCCAGCTGCCGGCGCTGATCCATCGCCTGACCCTGGCCGCCGACGGCAGCGGCACATTCAGCGACGCCTGCCGGGACTCAGCGGCGAGCTGCGCTGACTGCCCGCGGGCCGGCGACGATACCGCGGCGCTGCTCTACTCCTCCGGCACCACCGGCACGCCGAAAGGCATTCGCATCACCCACGACAACCTGTTCAGCAATGCGCGCGCACTGGCCACAGCCTGGGCCTTCTCGGCCGACGATGTCCTGCTGCACGCCTTGCCGGTATTTCACGTCCACGGTCTGTTCATCACCTTGGGTCCAGCGCTGCTGGCCGGCACCCGCATTCGTTTCCTGCCGCGCTTCGATGTCGATGCCGTCATCGCCGCCCTGCCGGGCAGCACCGTCATGGCGGGGGTGCCGACCTATTACACTCGCCTGCTTGCCGCGCCCGCTTTCACGCGCGAAGTATGCCGCAGCGTGCGGGTGTTCATTTCCGGCTCGGCACCCTTGTCCGAGGCGGTCTTTCACGCCTTCGCCGAACGTACCGGGCAGCGTATCCTCGAGCGCTACGGCATGACCGAGACCGGCATCAATACCTCCAATCCGCTCCACGGCACACGCAAACCGGGCTCGGTCGGCCCAGCATTGCCCGGGGTCGAGCTGCGCATCGTCGATGGCACTGGCCAAGTCTTGTCGGGCGGCGGCATCGGTAGCATCCAGGTGCGCGGACCGAACGTCTTTCCCGGCTACTGGGAACTGCCGCAGGCCAGTGCGCACGCCTTCGACGCCGACGGCTGGTTCGATACCGGCGATCAGGGGCACATCGACGATGACGGTTATCTGCACATCGTCGGGCGCAGCAAGGACATGGTCATCAGCGGGGGGCTCAACGTCTATCCCAAAGAAGTCGAGCGCGAGCTCGAGGCCTTGCCCGGGATCGCCGAAGCGGCCGTATTCGGCGTTGCACATGACGACCTCGGCGAGGCCGTCGTCGCCGCCGTGGTGCGCAGCGACGACGCACCCACCGAGTCGGCTGTCATTGCCGAGCTGAAACAGCGCCTGGCCGGCTACAAAGTGCCCAAGCGCGTGTTGGACGTTACCGATCTGCCGCGCAATACCATGGGCAAGGTGCAGAAGAACGTGCTGCGCGAACGTTACGCGGCGCTGTTCGGCCCGACCTGACGCGGCACCGTTCAGCGGTACGGTTTCTTCCAGCTCAGGATCGCCGAACGGCGTGGCAATGGTGCCGTACTTCGGTGGACAAAACCGCAACGAGAGGAATCACCCGGACGATTCTCTATAATCGGCCGCGCATCCCCCATCCCAGGCGCACGAGGAATCACCATGGCAGGCCTATATTTCGAACAATTCAGCATTGGGCAGGTTTTCGACCACCCCATTCGACGCACGCTGACGGAGACCGACAACGTGCTGTTCACTGCCATGACGCACAATCCCGCGCGGCTCCATCTCGACGAGGAATACTGCCGCAACGAAACCGAGTTCGGTCAGCGCATCGTCAACAGTGCGTTCACACTTGCGCTGATGGTCGGCATCAGTGTGCACGAGACCACCCTCGGCACCACCGTCGCCAACCTCGGCTGGGATGAAGTGCGTTTTCCGCGCCCGGCCTTTCATGGCGATACCATTCGCGTCGAATCCGAGGTACTCGAGATCCGTGAGAGTAAATCGCGTCCCGCCAACGGCATCATCATTTTCGCCCATCGCGCCTACAATCAGCGCGAGGAACTGATTGCCGTGTGCAAGCGCTCCGCCCTGATGTTGAGGAAGCCCAGCTGATGTTACGTTCCCTCCTGTTCGCCCCCGGCGATAGCGACAAAAAGATGACCAAGGCGTCCGGCATCGGCGCCGATTGCGTCATTCTCGATCTCGAAGACTCGGTGGCCGCCCAGCGCAAGCCGGTGGCGCGCGGCATGGTGCGCGATTTCCTCGGCGGCGAACGCCCCCCTGGCGTCGCGCTCTATGTGCGGGTCAATCCGCTCGATTCCGGCCTCATCCTCGACGACCTCGCCGCGGTGGCGCCGGCCGCCCCTGACGGCATCGTGCTGCCGAAAGCGAACGGGCCGCAGGATTTGATTACCGTCGGCCATTTCCTCGACATCCTCGAAGCGGAGCACGGCCTCCCCGCCGGCGCGATGCACATCCTGCCGGTTGCGACGGAGACCGCCGCGGCCGTCTTCACGCTCGGCGACTACGCCTGCGGCGTACCGCGTCTGTCCGGGCTTACCTGGGGCGCGGAGGATCTCGGCGCGGCGGTCGGCGCCAGCGCCAACCTCGATGCGCACAAGGACTGGACATCGCCCTACCAGGCGGTCCGCGCCCTGTGCCTGTTCGGCGCTCACGCCGCCGACGTTCAGGCCATCGACACGGTGATGGCCGATTTTCGCGATCTGGAGCGGCTCGAAGTGGTGTGCAACGAAGCCCGACGCGACGGCTTCACCGGCAAGATAGCCATCCATCCGGCCCAGGTCGAGGTCATCAACGCCGCCTTCTCGCCGTCGGCGGCGGAGCTCGAGCATGCGCGCGCCGTGCTGGCGCTGTTCGCCGAGAATCCGGATGCGGGCACCCTGCAGCTCGATGGCAAGATGATCGACCGGCCGCACATCGTCCAGGCCGAACGCATCGTCGCCCTGGACGAACTGCTGGCGGCGCGCGCGAGTGCACGCCGTTCAGGCTGAGCCACGCCGCGCGTATCCCATGATGGCGTACCGTGTACCACCAGACATTCCCTCCGGAGGCCGAACATGAACAACTGGTCCGCACGCAAACAATACGTCGAAGTCGATGGCCGGCGCATGGCCTATGTCGAGATGGGCGAGGGCAGGCCCATCGTCTTCCAGCACGGCAACCCGACATCCTCCTATCTGTGGCGCAACATCATGTCCGGGTTGGCCGACTCTGGCCGCTGCATCGCCATCGATCTGATCGGCATGGGCGATTCCGACAAGCTGCCGGACTCCGGCCCGTCGCGCTATACCTTTGCCGAACAACGCCACTACTGGCGCGGCGCGCTCGAGGCGCTCGGGATCCGCAACGACATCGTGTTCGTGCTGCATGACTGGGGCACGGCGCTCGGCTTCGACTGGATAGCCGACCACCCCGACGCCGTCGCCGGGGTCTGCTACATGGAGGGCATCGTCAAAACCTTGACCTGGGACGAATGGCCCGAGTCGGCACGCGAGATGTTCCAGACCTTCCGTTCACCGGCCGGCGAGGCCGTCGTGCTGGACAAGAATGTCTTCGTCGAGCGCGTGCTGCCGGCTTCGATCCTGCGCAAGCTCGAACCGGCCGAGATGGAGGCCTATCGCGCGCCCTTCCTGGAACCCGGCGAAGGACGCCGGCCGACGCTGACCTGGCCGCGTCAGATCCCGCTCGAGAACGAACCCGCCGACGTCTGCGCGCTGGTCGACCGCTACGGGCCTGTCCTGCGCGACTCGCCGATTCCGAAGCTGTTCATCAGTGCCACACCCGGCATGATCATGAATGGCCCCGCGGGCGATTTCGCCCGCACCTGGGCCAACCAGCGCGAAGTGAACGTCAAGGGCCTGCATTTCATCCAGGAAGACTCACCCAAGGAAATCACTGCCGCCATCCAGAGCTGGCTGCCAGCTTTGGGAGGTGCTTGAGGAACGTCCGCGGTCGCCGACGGCCAGCCGGTCTCGCGATCCACACAGCAGAGGGCAAAGCATGAGCGCACAAAACGAACGCGGCGAGAAAGTGACGGTCAGAACGCTGCGCCAGATGAAGGAACGCGGTGAGAAGATCGCGAGCATGACCGCCTACGACGCTGCCTTCGCCCACGCCCTGGAAAGTGCGGGGATCGATTTCGTGCTCGTCGGCGACTCGGTCGGCATGGTCGTGCAGGGGCACGAGACGACCATACCGGTCACCATCGAACACATGATCTACCACACCCAGCTGGTCGCGCGCGGCCTCAGCCGCGCCATGCTCATGGCCGATATGCCCTTCATGAGCTACGCCTCACCGCAGGACTGCCTGCGCAATGCCGCGCGCCTGATGAAAGAAGGTGGGGCCGAAATCGTCAAGCTCGAATGGGGCGAACTCGAAATCGACATGGTCGCGCGCCTCACCCAATGCGGCGTGCCAGTTTGCGCACATCTCGGTCTCACCCCGCAGGCCATCCACAAGTACGGCGGTTACCGGGTCCAGGGCCGTGAAGAAAAAGCGGCACAAAAAATGCGCGAAGACGCCCGTGCGCTGGAACAGGCCGGAGCCGATCTCCTTCTGCTCGAATGCGTGCCGATCGATCTCGCCGCCGAGATCACCGCCGAAGCCAAGGTCCCGGTCATCGGCATCGGTGCCGGACCGTCGGTCGACGGGCAGATCCTGGTGCTCTACGACGTCCTCGACATCTTCCCCGGCAAGCGCACGCGTTTCTCCAAGAATTTCATGGAACAGGAAGGCTCCATCCACGGCGCGTTGTCGACCTATGTCGCTGAGGTCCGTGCGGGCACTTTCCCAACCGAACAGTACGCTTTCCGCTGAGCACCGCCGTCATGCGCACCGCCCTCGAACGTCTGGTCGACGCACTCGCACTCGAATGCCTGGACGACAATCTCTTTCGCGGTGCCGTCAGCGACACCCATCTGAAACGGGTCTACGGCGGCAAAGTTCTGGGCGAGGCCATCAAGGCCGCGCAATCCACCGTCGAGGGCCGCGACGTGCATTCGATTCACGCCTATTTCCTGCGTGAAGCCGAATCGAGCCGCCCGGTGATCTATGAAGTCGATCGCAGCCGGGATGGCGGCAGTTTCTCCGCCCGGCGGGTGGTGGCGATACAGCGTGGCCGGCCCATCTTCACCCTGGAAGCTTCCTTCCATAAGACCGAAAGCGGCATCGAGTACCAGGCCGCCATGCCGGAGGTGCCGCTGCCGGACGAACTGGCGCGCGTGGTTTTCGACGAACTCAACCTCGGCCAGGCCTCGCCCAAGGTCCAGCGTATCGCGAATATCGCCGCGCCTTTCGAGCTGCGTCCGATCGATCCCTATTTCGGCGATACCCCGGCCGGGACGCCGCCGCTGCGGCGCGTGTGGCTGCGCACCGTGGATCGATTGCCGGACGAACCCGATCTCCATCGTGCGATACTCGCCTACCTGTCCGATTACGGCCTCATCACCACGCTGTTGATGCCGCAGGGCGTGCGCCTGAACAACGAGCACCTCTTTCTGGCCAGCCTCGACCACGCCATGTGGTTCCATCGCCCGTTCAAGATGGACCAATGGCTGCTCTACGTTTGCGAAGGCGTCAGCTCCGCCGGCGCCCGCGGACTGGCCCGCGGCAGCTTCTATGACGTCAACGGCACGCTGGTGGTCTCGGTCGCCCAGGAAGGCTTGATCCGCGTCGGACCGCAGAACTGACTGACTACCCCGTTCGCCCCGCGTTCTTCGGCAAGCTCAGGACAGGACTGTCGGTAGGCCCATAAGCAGGCACGACAATGCGCACAGCGGCGCCTGGCACACTTGCTTGTTGCAAACAAGTAATATGCCCACCATAATCGCCGCATGCACAACAACCTCGCCGTCGATCCGGAACGCCGTACCCAGGCCGCGCGCACCGCGCTATCGGATTCCCGCATGCTGGATACGGCAATTGCCCTCATCTGCGAACGCGGCAGCGCCGGCACCACCCTCAA
This sequence comes from Gammaproteobacteria bacterium, assembly GCA_040904625.1. Taxonomy (GTDB): domain Bacteria; phylum Pseudomonadota; class Gammaproteobacteria; genus JACKNG01. Next base: position 14,980 of record JBBDTC010000226.1, on the reverse strand, counting down.
AGAGGTCGGCGAGCGCGCCGGCTACAGCCGCGGCCTGGCCAGTTACCGCTTCGGCAACAAGAGCGGCCTGTTCGCCTTCATGATCCGCGCCATCGGTGAATCCTGGTTGCAGGCCCTGCGCTGCGCCACCGAAGGCAAGGTCGGCCTGGCCGCCATCGAAGCCGCGACCGACGCCCATTACCGCTTCATCGTCGAGGGTACCGATGCCATCCGGGCGTTCTACATCCTGTGGTTCGATTCGATCGGGCCGGATGCGGATCTCAAGGACGTCGTAGCCAAGATCCACGAACGCCGCCGCCGCGATGTCATCGCCTGGATCGAGAAAGGCATTGCCGCCGGCACCATTCGCCCCGATGCCGATGTCAACGGCACGGCCGAGCAGTTCTGCGCGGCCATTATCGGCATCGTCTACCAGTGGCTGGTGACCCCGGACGCCAGCGACCATCTACACTTCCTGCATGAGTCTTTGAAACAGCAGACCGCACTGGCGCTGGCCGCGCCAGGTTTATTGGAGAAACGAGCATGAGCACCCGAGCCCAGGATTTGAGCGCCACCCCCCAAGCCGAGACCGACAGCACGCCGCTGCGTTTCGTCACCGCCGCCGCCTTGTTCGACGGCCATGACGCCGCCATCAACGTCATGCGCCGCCTGATCCAGGGGGAGGGGGCCGAAGTCGTGCACCTGGGCCATAACCGCTCCGTTGCCGACGTCGTGCGCGCGGCCATCCAGGAAGACGCTGACGGCATTGCCATCAGCTCCTATCAGGGCGGCCACAACGAGTATTTCCGCTACATGGTCGACATGCTGCGCGACGGCGGCGCCGGTCATGTGCGCGTCTTCGGCGGCGGCGGCGGCACCATCACGCCCGAGGAAATCGCCGAACTGCAGGACTACGGCGTGGAACGGATCTACCATCCCAACGACGGCATGAAACTCGGCCTGCACGGCATGATCACCGATCTCGTCGAGCGCACCCTGAAGGCGCGCCGCACGCCCGCACCGCCGGAACAGGTCAGCCACGAAGATCCCTCGAGCATTGCGCAAACGCTGTCGGCCATCGAAGACGGCCTCATCAGCGGTTCGCGGCTCGATACGCTGCGCAAGCAATGGCGGGTTGCGTCCGGCAATGTGCCGGTCATCGGCATCACCGGCACCGGCGGCGCCGGCAAGAGCTCGGTGACCGACGAAATCCTCTCGCGCTTCTGCCAATACCTGCCCGAACACAAGATTGCCGTGCTCGCCGTCGATCCCACCCGGCGGCGTACCGGCGGTGCGCTGCTCGGCGACCGTATCCGCATGAACAGCCTGCGCCACGAGAATCTCTACATGCGTTCCATGGCGACCCGGCGCCAGCATCTGTCGACCAGTGCCATGCTCGCCGATGCCATCGCGTTCCTGAAATCGGCCGGCTTCGATCTCGTCATCGTCGAGACGGCCGGCATCGGCCAGAGCGATTCGGCCATCGTCGACCTGGTCGACGTGCCGCTGTACATCATGACCAGCGAGTACGGTGCGGCCAGCCAGCTCGAGAAGATCGACATGATCGACTTCGCCGAGATCATCATCCTCAACAAGTTCGACAAGCGCGGCGCCCAAGACGCGCTGCGCGACGTGCGCAAGCAGTGGAAGCGCAACCACAACAAGTTCGACGTCGACGATGCCGACATCCCGGTCTATCCGACCATCGCCAGCCAGTTCAGCGATCCCGGGCTGACCTGGATGTTCGTCAATCTCTGCCGGCTGCTCGCCGAAAAGTGTTCGCTGCCGGCCGAGCAGTGGGTGCCGGAGATCGATCCGGAAGAAAAATCACCGCGCGCGACGGTGCTCATCCCGCCGTCCAAAGTGCGCTACCTGGCCGAAATCGCCGAGCAGGGCCGGGCCATCAACGAGCGCATCGACAACGTTCTCGCCGATGCCGCCAATCGCGCCCAGCACACCTGGGAGGCGCTGCGCGAGATCGAAGACGAGGCACTGCCCGGCCGTCTCGAACCCTATCCGCAGGATGCCCTCACCGGCGGCGACGACCGCAGCTTGCTGACCTTGCGCCAACGCTACAACGCCGCCCTCGACGACATGGGCGCCGAGGCCCGCACGCTGCTGCTCGAATGGCCGGCCCGCCTCAAAGGGATCACCGACGACGAATACAGCTACGAAGTGCGTGGCCGCGAATTGCGCGGCGACAACTACCGCGAGACCCTGAGCCACCAGCGGGTGCCGAAAATCGCCGCGCCGCGCTTCGAGGGCTGGGGCGACTTGCTGCGCTTTCTCATGCGCGAGAATCTGCCGGGTGGCTATCCCTATACCGGCGGCGTGTTCCCGTATCGCCGCCAGGGCGAGGATCCGATCCGCATGTTCGCCGGCGAAGGCACGCCCGAGCGCTCCAACCGCCGCTTTCACTACCTCTCGCAGGGCCAGCCCGCGGCACGCCTGTCGACCGCCTTCGACTCGGTCACGCTGTACGGGGAAGATCCGCACGAACGCCCGGACATCTACGGCAAGGTGGGCAATTCGGGGGTTTCCATCGCCTCGGTCGACGACGCCAAGAAGCTCTATTCGGGCTTCGATCTGTGCTCGCCCAAGACCTCGGTCTCGATGACCATCAACGGCCCGGCACCGATCATCCTGGCTTTCTTCATGAACGCCGCCATCGATCAGCAGGTCGAGAAATATCTGAAGGAAAACGGCCAGTGGGCGGACGCCGAGAAGAAAATCGCGAAGTATTTCGAGGGCCGCTCGCGCCCGACCTACAAGGGCGAACTGCCGCCGACCAACGATGGCCTCGGGCTCGGCCTGCTCGGGATCCCGGGCGACGAAGTGGTCGATGCCGAGACCTACGCGCGGATCAAAAAAGAAACCCTCGCCACTGTGCGCGGCACCGTCCAGGCCGATATCCTGAAAGAAGATCAGGCCCAGAACACCTGCATCTTCTCCACCGAGTTCGCCATGAAGATGATGGGTGACGTACAGGCCTATTTCGTCGACGAGGGCGTGCGCAATTTCTACTCGGTGTCGATCAGCGGCTACCACATCGCCGAAGCCGGCGCGAACCCCATCAGCCAGCTCGCCTTCACCCTCGCCAACGGCTTCACCATCGTCGAGTACTACCTCGCGCGCGGCATGGACATCGATGACTTCGCGCCCAACCTGTCGTTCTTCTTCTCCAACGGCATGGACCCGGAATACGCCGTCATCGGCCGCGTCGCCCGCCGCATCTGGGCGCGCGCGATGCGCGAACGCTATGGCGCGAGTGCGCGCAGCCAGATGATGAAATATCACATCCAGACGTCGGGACGCAGCCTGCACGCGCAGGAGATCAGCTTCAACGACATCCGTACTACGCTGCAGGCGCTCTACGCGCTGTTCGACAACTGCAACAGCCTGCACACCAATGCCTACGACGAAGCCATCACCACGCCGACCGAGCAATCGGTGCGCCGCGCGGTGGCGATTCAGCTCATCATCAACCGCGAGCTCGGTCTCAACTTCTGCGAAAACCCGATCCAGGGCGCGTTCATCACCAATGAGCTGACCGATCTGGTCGAAGAGGCCGTCTACAAGGAGTTCGAGAACATTTCGTCCCGCGGCGGTGTGCTCGGCGCCATGGACACCATGTATCAGCGCTCGAAGATCCAGGACGAGAGCCTCTACTACGAGCACAAGAAGCACGACGGCAGCCTGCCGCTGATCGGCGTCAACACCTTCCTGCCCAAGGCCGGCCAGGAAGACGAAGTGGTCGAACTCGAACTGATGCGCTCGTCCGACGACGAGAAGAAAGATCAGATCCGCGCCGTGCGTAATTTTCAGGCCATTCACGCAGCGGAATGCGGCGCGCAGCTGTGCACGCTGCAGGAGGCTGCGCGGCGCCGTGACAACTGCTTCACGGCGCTCATGGAGACCGTCAAGCACGCCTCGCTCGGGCAGATCTCCGCGGGCCTGTACGATGTCGGTGGTGAATACCGCCGCAACATGTGAGGCCGGGTGGGTACGGTTCGACAGCGGAGTGACCAGGCGACATGCTGATTGACGCGATCGGCCAGCAGCATCCGCGCGCCGGGGCGGATGCGCGCATCGTCTCGCTGGTGCCGAGCATCACCGAGCTCCTGTTCGAACTCGGTCTCGCCGGCCAGGTGGTCGGGCGCACCGGCTTCTGCATCCACCCGCGCGCGGCGCTGCGCGAAGTGCCCAAGCTCGGCGGCACCAAGGATGTCGATTTGGAGGGCGTGCGCGAGCTCGCCCCGACGCATGTCATCGTCAATATCGACGAGAACACGCGCGAAACCTACGCTGCCCTGTGCAGCTTCGTGCCGCACGTCATCGTGACCCACCCCAACGCGCCCGATGACAACCTCGAACTCTATACCCTGCTCGGCGGCATCTTCTCCTGCGCAGCGCGCGCGACCGAGCTGGCGCAGGCTTATCGTGTGGCCCGCCGGCGGGTCGATGAGGCCGCGCAGGCGCTGCCGGCGCGCCGCGTGCTGTATCTGATCTGGCGCGATCCCTGGATGAGCGTCGGCCCCGATACCTATATCGCGCGGACCCTGGCGCTGGTTGGCTGGCACACCGTCGCCACGGCAGCGGCCGATCGCTACCCGAGCTTCTCGGCCAGCGAACTCGGCACACTGGCGCCCGATCTGTGCCTGCTCAGCAGCGAACCCTATCCGTTCCGCGCCAAACATGTCGCGGAAGTCGAACGCTTGTGCGGCGCCCGCGGCCGCGTCTATCTGATCGATGGCGAGATGCTGTCCTGGTATGGCAGCCGCGCCATTGCCGGCCTCGACTACCTCGCCCGCACCGCCCACACCCTGCTCGAGGAAGCGGCGTGAACCGGCCGGAGATCGAGAGCCCGTGCATCGGGGTGTGCGCGATCAACGCCGAGCTCGGCGTGTGCGTCGGCTGCCAGCGCACCGTCGACGAGATCGGCGACTGGTTGCAGTACTCCGCCGCACAACGGCGCGCCATAATGGCCGATCTCGAGCGCCGCCGCGTCGCCTTCGAGGCTGCGGCCGAACATGACGACTGACAGGGGAGAATCACCCATGACTTACGAGACGCTCGAATTCGAGCGCGACGGCGCCGTTGCCGTCGTCAGACTCAACCGCCCGGATGCGGCGAACAGCTTGAACGTGCCGATGGCCGAGGAGCTGGTCAAAGTGGCCACGCATTGCGACTCCAACCCGGACATCCGCTGTGTGGTGTTCACCGGCCAGGGCAAGATGTTCTCGGCCGGCGGCGATCTGCACAGCTTTGCCGCCCAGGGCGAGGGCATGGCGGAATACATGCGCTACGCCACCACCGGCCTGCACGCCGCGATCTCGCGCTTCGCCCGCATGAACGCGCCGTATCTCGTCGCCGTCAACGGCGTCGCCGCTGGCGCCGGTTTTTCCATGGCTATTTCGGGCGACATGATCTTTGCCGCCGAATCAGCCAAATTCACCATGGCCTACACCAAGGCCGGCGTGTCGCCGGACGGCTCGAGCACTTATTTCCTGCCGCGCCTCATCGGCCATGCCAAAGCCATGCAGCTCATTTTGATGAACGACGTGTTGAGCGCTGAGCAGGCGCTGGCGTGGGGACTGGTCAACGAAGTCGTCGCCGACGACAAGCTCATGCCCCGGGTGATGGAAGTCGCCCACCAGCTCGCGGCCGGGCCGACGCTCGCTTACGGCGAATCCAAGCGTCTCGTTGCCGATAGCCTGTCGCACACCCTGGAGACCCAGATGGAACTGGAAACCCGCGCCATCGCCGGCCTCGCCCGTGCCTCGGCGGATACCGTGAATGCCATCCAGGCCTTCACGCAGAAACAGAAACCCGAATTCAAGGGGCGCTGAACAACGATGAAAGCATTGGTACTGAAAGAAACCGGCGGGCCGGACAAGCTCGCCATCGAAGATCTGCCGACGCCTGAACCTGCCGCCGGTGAAGTGCGGGTCAAACTCAGCTGCGCCGCCTTGAACCGCCGCGATGTCTGGATCACCGTCGGCGCCTATCCGCGTATCGAGTTCCCGTCCATCGCCGGTTCCGACGGCGCCGGGGTGGTCGATGCGGTCGGCGCCGGGGTCGATACCAGCCGCATCGGCGCCGAAGTCGTCATCTACCCGGCGCGCGACTGGGGCGACGATCCGCGCTGCGGCGGGCCCGATTTTCGCGTCCTCGGCATGCCCGATCAGGGCACCCACGCCGAGTACATCTGCGTGCCCGAGTCGTCCATCTACCCCAAACCCGGCCACCTGTCGTACGCCGAAGCGGCGGCGTTTCCGCTGGCCGGGCTGACTGCCTGGCGGGCGACCGTCAGCCATGGCGAAGTGGCGGCCGGGCAGAAAGTGCTGGTCACCGGGATCGGCGGCGGCTGCGCGACCTTCGCCCTGATGTGGGCGAAGCACCACGGTGCCGAGGTCTATGTCACCTCCAGCAGCCAGGCCAAGATCGATGCCGCGCTCGACCTCGGCGCAACGGCCGGCTTCGACTACCGCCAGGACGGCTGGGGCAAGCAGGTCCAGAAAGCGACGGGCGGGGTCGACCTGGTCATCGATTCGGCCGGCGGTGACGGCCTCCACGACGCTCTCGACACCCTCGGCAACGGCGGCCGCTATGTCTTCTTCGGCGCCACCCAGGGCAACCCGAACAAAGGCCTCAACCTGGCCAAACTGTTCTTCCGCCAGATCCGCATCCAGGGCACCACCATGGGCCGCCCCGAAGAATTCCGCGCCATGGTCGATTTCATCAATGACAAGCAGCTCCATCCGGTCATCGATCACATCTACCCCTTCGAAGAAGCCGTCATCGCCCACAAACGTATGCTCGAATCCGAACAGATGGGCAAACTCGTCCTCAGCTTTGCCTGAGTACCGCCCCAAGGATCGGGTCATGGAACCGGTATTCACGATGCAGAGCGAAGCGGCCATCATTGCCGCGGGGCGCGCCTGGCTGGAGGAGGGCGAGCGCGTCGTTCTCGCCACCGTAGCCCACACCTGGGGCTCGTCACCGCGACCACCGGGGGCGGTGATGGTGCTCGGCGAGAGCGGCCGCTTTCTCGGTTCGGTCTCGGGCGGCTGCATCGAAGAAGAACTGATCACCCGGGTCAAGGACGATTTTCCCGATCGCTTCACCACCCTCGAATACGCCTCGGATACCACTCGCTCGCTGCCCTGCGGTGGGCGCTTGCTGCTGACCCTGGAACCGCTCGCGACGCTCGGCGATCTGGATGGCCTGCTCGGCGCGCTCGGCGCCGGCGAGGCGGTCGAGCGCCGCATCGATCTCAAAGCCGGTACGGCCAGCTGGCGTAGCGCCGCGGCCGGTGCGCGCACCCGGCGCGACGGTGCCTGTCTGGCCGTCGTCTACGAACCGGCCTGGCATCTCGTCGTCATCGGCGCCGGAGAACTCGCACAGTGGGTCTGCCGCTTCGCGCTGCTGCTCGACTATGTCGTCGAAGTGTGCGACCCGCGGCCGGAATATCAGGCCGCGTGGGCCCTCGAGGGCGTGGCCGTCGATGCCGCACATCCTGACGATTACCTGAGTGCGCGAGGCTGCGACGCGCGCACCGCCATCGTGGCGCTGACCCACGATCCCAAGGTCGACGATCTCGCCGTCATCGAAGCGCTGTCGACGCCGGCGTTCTATATCGGCGCCCTCGGCTCCACGCGCACCACGGCCAAACGCGCCGAGCGTCTGCAAGAACATTTCGGCATCGACGAACACACCCTCGCACGCCTGCGCGGGCCCATCGGCATCGATCTCAATTCGCGCCGGCCGCAGGAGATCGCGCTCGCCGTGCTCACCGATATCACCGCCGCGCGCAATGGCGTCGACATCACGACGCGACGCCGGACGGTGGCGACGTCCGTGGTAGCGGCCAGCCCGGCGATGCCGTGAGCGCAGGCGCGGTCACCGGCATTCTGCTCGCCGCCGGTCAGGCGCGCCGCTTCGGCGCCAACAAACTTCTCGCACCGCTGCCCGACGGCACACCCGTCGCGCTCGCCGCACTCGCCCGCCTGCGTATGGCCGTCGAGCGGGTCGTCATCGTCACCCCGGCCGAAGGGGCGACCGCCGATCGCTTCGAGGACGAAGGCCTCGCACCCGTGCGTTGCGCGGACGCCGCCGCCGGCATGGCACACAGTCTGCGCTGCGGCATCGCCGCCAGCACGGACAGCAGCGCCTGGCTGGTGATGCTCGCCGACATGCCCTACGTGCGCACGGCAACGCTGCAGCAAATCGTCCAGGCGCTGCAGGCAGGCGCAGCCATTGTCGTCCCGCGCCACGCCGGCCGCGACGGGCATCCGGTCGCCTTCACCGCGCGTTTCCGCGCCGAGCTGCAAGCCTTGACCGGTGACCGCGGCGCCCGCGCCATCCTCGACGCACACCCCGAGTCCGTGCAGTACCTCGATGTCGACGATCCCGGCATCCACCAGGACATCGACACCCCCGGGGATCTGCAGCCCTAGCAGCCTGTCGGAGGATAGGGCTGAGGTGCTGGGCGTCCTTCGACAGGCTCAGGACGAGCGGATTGGGGAACCACCGTTCACTGCCAATCCTCGAGGCGGAAGTCGGCGATGGGTATGGGGCGGCCGATCTGGTAGCCCTGGGCGAAGTCGACGCCGAGGCTGCGCAGCAGTTCCAGGGTCGCTTCGTTCTCGACGAACTCGGCGATGGTCTGTTTGCCCATGACATGGCCGATATCGTTGATCGAACGCACCATGGCGAAATCCATGGCATCTGAGACCATGTCGCGGACGAAGGCGCCGTCGATCTTGAGGAAATCCACCGGTAGCTGCTTGAGATAGGCGAGCGATGAAAATCCGCTGCCGAAATCGTCAAGGGCGAAGCGGCAGCCGTATTCCTTGAGTTGGTGGATGAACAGGTTGGCCTGCATGAGATCGGCGATCGCGGCGGTCTCGGTGATCTCGAAGCACACCTTCTCCGGTGCGATGACGCCGCGGCGCAGTTGTTCGAAAATGAAGCCGAGCAACTCCTCGTTGCCGATCGATTGGCCGGAAAGATTGATCGAGCACAGGCCCATCGCCGACACTTGTTGCGGGCGCTGCTCGAGCCAGTCGAACAGGTTGCCGATGACCCAGCGGTCGAGGCGGTCGGAGAGATTGTAGCGTTCGGCTGCCGGCAGGAACTGACCCGGCATGACCTGCGCGCCTTCCTCGTCGATCATGCGCAGCAGGATTTCGTAATGCATACCCTCCGGTCCATCTTCGGCCAGCGGGCTGATCGGTTGGAAACAGAGCGTGAAACGATTTTCGATCAGCGCCGTGTTGAGGCGCGCCGCCCAGCGCATCTCGCCGCGCCGGGCCACCACCGAGATGCTGTCCGGCTCGTAGACGTGGATGCGGTTGCGCCCCGATTCCTTGGCCGCATAGCACGCGGTATCCGCCATCGACAGAGCGTTACCCGGGCTGTCACAGAATTCGTTGATGGGCACGATGCCGATGCTCGCCGAGACCTTGTAGCGGCGGCCGTCCAGATTGAAATCGAAATCCTCGATGGCGCGGCGCAAGGCGTCACTGGCGGCATGCGCCGCGGTCAGCGGGCAGTCCTCGAGAAGCACCGCGAACTCGTCACCGCCGACACGCGCAATGGTGTCGCGCTTGCGTGCGACCCCTTTCAGGATCTGCGCGACCTGGCGCAGCAGTTCGTCGCCCGCATCCGGGCCGTAGTTGTCGTTGACAAGCTTGAACTGGTCGAGATCGATGATCGCGAGCGCGTGGTCGGCATGTTCGGCTTGCGCACTTTCGATGACCTGGGCGAGGCGCCGCTCGAGCGCTTTGCGGTTGACCAGCCCGGTCAGTTCGTCATGCTGCGATTGGAACGCCAGCAGTTCGCTCAGCTTGTAGGTGTCGTCGATGTCCTCACAGGTCAGGAGCACGAACGTGGTGTCACCACGGGTTACCGCCCGGGCGGTGTCGCGCATCCAGATGACGTCGCCGTTGTTCTTGATATGGCGGATATCCCAGCGATGTACCTGCCCGGGCTGCTCGATTGCGCCATTGAGATTCTCCTCGGCGAGCGCGCGATCCTCGCCGACATACAAATCGAGCATGGGCCGGTCGACCAGTTCATCCGGCCGGAAACCGAGATAACGCGCTCCGAAGCGATTGGCATGCATGACCGTGCCGTCGTCGCGCAGGGCGAAGCAGGTCATCGGCGTATTGTCGTGCAGCACATCGAAAGGCACGCTGTGGCCGTGCTCGATTTGCTCGAGGAAGGCTTCTGTATCGAGAGGAAACACGCTCTTGGGCCTGGCTTCGGCCTGTGCCCGGTGGCTGCTCGCGCCAGCCGGTTCGAGCGACAACATGTCGCGCATCAGGGCGCTCTGCAGGCGCAAGCGGGCGACGGTGTCCTTGAGCGCGAGTTGGGTGCGGATACGCGCGACCAGGATGGGCAGGTCGCCCGGCTTGATGATGTAGTCGTTGGCGCCGAGATCGAGGCTGCGATTGATATCGGTCTTGTCACTGCTGGCGGCCAGCACGATCACGGGCAATTGTGTCGCCGTATATCGCGCCCGGATCTGGCGCAGCACGTCCTCGCCCCGCAAGCCGGGCATCTGCAGGTCCAGGATCACCAGATCGAAATGCCCGTGGCCGATCCGGTTCAGCGCATCCTGGCCATCCACGGCCGTCACGACATCGAAGCCCTTCGCGCCGAGCCGCATGGCAATCGCCTTGCGAATGGTCGCGTTGTCGTCGACGGCCAGGACCGTCGCTCCCGCAACGTGCTTGCCCACCTTAACTCCTCGCATGGCTGCCCCTAGCAGCCTGTCGGACTCAGGCCGCATCTACTGCGGCGGTGGGCTAGCGGTCCATATCGGCGCGTATTCTCGTCAACTAGTCCCACTATTCGCCTCGAATACGCGCCAATCTGGCCTCGCTCTCCCACTCGCCTCATCACGATGCCCTAAGCCCGACGGGCTGCTGGTCATTGTCATGTCGAGGCCGGACAAGTCCGTCCTGGAGTTGTCGGGGCTCGCCGGGTCCGGTTCTGTCGCCGGGCCTGTTGCCGCGCAAATCAGTGTCTTACGCACACTTCGCGAGCGAGCCGTCCGTGGCTCGTGGAACACCTGACAGCAAAGCCAAGTCGTTCATCGAGCGGAGCAGATGCCTGAGTCTAATATCAATTCCTTACGAGCTGCAACTAATCCACCAGCTCAATAAGATGTTCTATGTATTTTGTGACGAGCGTCATAGTCTCATCCACAGGCACACCGACCACACGCCTCCGTCGCGCCGCTCAGTGACGCTCGCCGAGCTTGAACAAGGGCGGCAACGGATCTTCCGGGCGGCGCTCCGCCTGCCGCACCGGCGGCGTCGCCGGCTCCAGGCGAAACGCCTGCCACAAGCCGTCGCCCTGCCACGCTTGGCGCTGCCCGCCATACAGCGCGCGCTCCAGTTCGATGACCGCCGCGCGCAGCGCTGCGCTGGTGCTCACCGCCACCACATCACGCAGGTGGCGACAGGGCCCGGCATCGCGGCCTTGCGCCCAGTCCAGCAGCGCCGTGCGCGCGGCCTCGGCATCGTTCGCGGCGCAGGCCTGTCTGAGCGCGTTGCTGGCGCGGGCGGTGCGGCCGGCCTCGCGCCCTTGTATATTCACCCGTAGCGGCCGCGGGTGCGCCGGACCTGAGCGCCGCGAATACCACCAGGCGCCCAGCGTCGCCAACCACGCCAGCGCGAAGGCCGCGCTCAGGCTCATCCACAAGCGCTGCCCGTCCTCGGTGCCGGCGGGGGGCGTTCCCGCGGCGGCCGATGCTGCGCCGGCCGCGGCCTCCGCGGCATCGTCGGGGACTGCTGGCAACGCAGACGCATCCGCTGCCGGGCTGGCGCCATCCGCCGCGGCCCCTTCGAACAGCAGCCGGCGTGCCGGCAGACTGGCCTGTTCGAGCTGGTCGGTCTCGGTGTTCCACCACGGCACCGACAAGGCCGCAAAGCTCACCGCACCGGGGCTGCTGCCGAGTATGGCGAACTTCTGCTGGCGCACGGCCGTGAAGCCGCTGGCCGTGGCCTGCTCATTGCTCTGCGGCTGATCGGGATAGACCTTGACCCCGGCCGGCCGCGCCGGCGTGACCTGCGGCAGCTGTCCGGCGATCAGCCCGTCGGCCCACAGGAACAGCGTGCGCGATACCGGTGTGCCGGGTTCGGTGGTACTCACATCCGGCTCCCATTCTTCGTGCAGTCGCAGGCGCCTGGCCGGCAGCCAGGCGGCATCGTCGGGGTACGCCGCCGGCACCGCTTTGACGTCGAGTTCGAGCGCCGCCGATTCCACGCGGCGCGTCTGCATGGAGTGCGCAAACGGGTCGAACAGCGAACGCCGGCCGCTGACGATTTGCGTGGTGAGAACCAGCGGATCGATGGTCAGAGGGCCGCTTTTCTGCGGGAAGATCGCATAGCGCTGCTCGACCACCTCGTAGCTCACGCCATCGATCTTCTCCATCGACTGGAGGCCGTCGCCGAGTGCCTTGATGATGGCGTCACTGCTGGTCTCGAGCGGCGAAAAGCGCGGATTGGACAATTCCACCCGGCGCAGCAGACGCACGGTGTAGATGACCTGTTCCTGGACGTAAGGGTCGCGCGGCGTGGCGTCGACCTCGAGGATGATAGCGGCCTTGTCCGGGCTGGCCGCGGGCGCGCTGCCGACCACCTCGACGGTCCGCGGCGGACTCGAACCGATGCCGAAATCGATGGCTGGAATCTCGATCGTGCCGGTCCGCCTGGGCATGACCTCGAGCACCCAGGTGGTCTGCCGCTCACTGCGGCCGTTGACCCAGCTGATCGCGGTCTGGCGGTTACGCCGCAGAATGTCGAACGATGCTTCGAGCGGACTGAAATCCGGATCGCCGGCGGCGTCGTCCACGACCTTGAAGGTGAGTTGGCACGAGGCATCGGCGACGATCGGATCGGGCGCGATGTCGAGCGTAATCTCGGCCGCGGCCGGCCACGCCAGCCACCACCCCAGGCAGATTAAGGAAGCTCTGCAAAAGTGAGCGAGCATGCCCGAAGGCAAGGCGCGCGGGCTTCGAGGAGCGCAGTTTATGCGAAATAAATGAGCACCGGAGAAGACCGCGCAACGCCGCCAGCGGGCGGCGCAGCCACTTTTGCAGAGCTTCCCCAACAGAAACCGCACTACCCGCATCACCACCGATCCCCGCTATACGGTGCATCGCCGTAGCGTTTCTTGTATTGATATTGAAACTTGCGCCGCAGCAGACCGGCCGGATCGTCCGGGATCTGGCGCAGCCACTGCTCGGTCGCCTGGGCCTCTTCCGCCTCGGCCTCGGCCATCGCCTGAGCCTGCGCCGCGAGCGCGGCCTTGTCACCCTCGTCGAACTCGGAGTCGTTCTGCTCAGCCTCGGTCTGCGCGGATTCGCCGCCCGCCGCGCCGCTGCTTTCATCCTCGGCGGCGGCTTGCTGCTCGCCGCCGCGGTCCTCACCGCCTGCGGCGTTGCCGTCGGACAATTCGTTTTCTGCCGATCCTTCGCTACCCGTAGCACCGCCGTCCTGGTTCTCGCCCTGCTGGCTATCCGATTGACGCTCCTCGTCACTTTGCTCCGGCTGCTCGTTCTGCCCCTGCTGCTCGGGCGGCGCCTGCTCACGCAGCAATTCTTCGATCAGGTCCTTGTTGTGCACGGCATCGGCCAGCGCCGGGTCTTGTTCGAGCGCGCGCTCGTAGGCGGCCACCGCTTCCTCGTAGCGCCCGAGCCGGGCCAGCGCGTTGCCGCGATTGTAATGACCGCGGGTCGTCTCATCCTCCGCATAGTCGGCCAGCGCTTGTGCGTAATCGCCGGCACGATAACGGGCTGTACCGCGCCAGGCCGGATCGGTGAATTGCTGCGCGGCGGTGGCGTAGTCTTGTTCGGCAAAGGCCGCCGCCGCGGCCTGATCGTCGGTCCGCCACCAGCCGGCCTCGACTGGCACCGGCGCCAGCGGCAGCCAGGCGATGGCGAGCGCGAACAGCACACCGCGGCGAAAGCCCAGCGCGACCAGGGGCAGCAGTGGCAGCAGCAACCACGGGCCGACTTCCCGCCACTGGCTCGAACGCAGGTCGTCGCGGCGCTCGGCATCATGCGCCAGGGCATTATCGATGTGGCGGACGAACGCGGCGATGGGTGCATCGTCCGCAGCGAGTTCGACATACATGCCGTCGAGGTCGGCGGCAAAGCGGCGCAGGGCGGAGATATCGAGGATGCTCAGGACCATTTCACCCTCAGCTTTGACGAAGCCGCCGGCGTTGTCCGGCACCGGCGCGCCCGCGGCCGTGCCGACGCCGAGCACGCTGACCCGAAGGTCTTCGGCCGCGGCAACCGCGGCTGCGCGTTCCAGGCCAGCGCTGTCGGCGCCGTCGGTGACCAGCAGTACGTGGCCGTTGGGCATGCCGGCCTGGCGCAGCAGATCGGCTGCCAGTGTCAGCGCGGTGGCCGGTTCGCTGCCCTGGATGGGCATGATGCTGGTGTCGAGGCTGCGCAATTGAGCGACCAGCGTCGCGGTATCGTCGGTCAGGGGTGTGACGACAAAGCTCTGCGCGGCAAACACCACCAGCGCGGTCTGGCCGTCCTGACGCAAGCGCAGCAAATCGGCGACCTTGAATTTGGCCTGCGCCAGACGCGACGGCTCGACATCGCCCGCGTTCATCGAGCGCGACAGATCGAACGCGATCACCAGGGCCGACTGCTCCCGGAAGACCGGCACCGGCGCCCGCTCCCAGGTCGGCCCGGCCAGCGCGACCACGCCCAACAGGGCCGCCAGTGCCATCGCCAGCGTCTGCCACGGCGCCGCCTGGCGCGTGCCGCGCTCGACCAGGTAGGGCAGCAACTCCGCATCGACCACCTGCTGCCACACCCCGCCGCGACGGCGCGCGCGGTGCTGCCACCCGATCAAGGCCCACAAGGCCGGCAAGGCCAGCAGCCACAACGGGCGCAGGAAATGGAATTCAGCCAGCATCGCTCACCGCCAGGTGCCGTTCGCCCTTCGACAGGCACAGCCTCACGCCA